>NZ_CP069128.1:1511250-1822500 GCF_029637485.1 Sphingomonas sp. LHG3406-1
CAAAGGGAGTGCATGCCAAGGATGCGCAAGAAGGCCGACCTGCCGACCAAGATCTGCGCGTCGTGCGGGCTGCCCTTCGCATGGCGGAAGAAATGGGAGCGGGACTGGGATCAGGTGCGGTTCTGCTCCGATCGCTGCCGGTCGGCGGGAGCCAGACGCGCATGATCCTTCCCGTCACTCCGGAAGATGCGTCGGCGGTGGCGCGGATCATCGGGCAGGCGGTGGCACCGGTCTTCCTGCTGGCCGGCATCGGCGCCTTCCTCAACACGCTGACGGGGCGCCTGTCGCGCATCGTAGACCGCGGACGGGTCGTCGAACCGCTGCTGCTCGACAGCGTCGGGGTCGAGCATGACCGGCTGGTGCGCGAGATCAACACGGTCGACCAGCGGATGCGGCTGGTCAGCTGGGCGATCACCATGACGGTGGCGAGTGCGGTTCTGGTCTGCGCCGTGGTGGTGCTGCTGTTCGCGGCGGCACTGGTCGACCTTCACGCCGGCACGACCATCGCCCTGCTGTTCATTCTGGCGATGGTGACGCTGGCGCTCGGATTTTTCATCTTCCTCATCGAGACGCGGATCGCGGCGCGGGCGATCCGGGTGCGCAAGGCGCTGCTCACCCACCAGGTGGACGAGGCCGCCGGAGACGAGTGAATCATCCGCCGGCGGGCGGCACCTCGGCCCCCGGCGTCTGCCACTCCCTGACCGAACCGCCCTGGCGGAGTGCGGCACGGAAGGCATGATCTGCGGGATCGAGCACCAGCCAGGCGTCGGGCGCCCTGGCCACGAGCAGGTCGCCGTCACGGGCGAGCGGCCCGGCCCGCATCATCGCATCGCGGAAGGCGCCGGCATCGGGACCGAGCAATGCGTTCAGGTCGACGCTGATCGCGCTGCTCTCGATGAGCCCGCTTTCCGACGGACGGCGACCGACCATCTCGACCAGTCCGGACCAGTCGCCGGGCGTTTCGCTGGCGACGTCGAGGGCCGGCATGACGGCATTGTCGGCCACCTTTTCGTTGCCCGAGCAGGCGGCAGCAGAAGCGGCAAGGAGGACGAGGATGGCTGTGCGCATGGGGGGACAACGCTCGCCCGCGGCGAATTGCTGCCTTTCATTGTTGAGGCGGCGGAACAAGGGGCGGCCCGGGGAGCTTTGTTGCCCGACCGCCGGAGCCATTCTAGGAGCGGTCGCCAGCGAGAACAGCAGGAAGAACAGCCCGTGATCGATCCGTCCAACATCCTCGACCGAGTCCTCGTGCTTGAAATGGTCCGGGTCACCGAAGCGGCGGCGATCGCCGCCTCGTCGCTGGTCGGACGCGGTGACGAGAAGGCCGCAGACGCGGCCGCGGTGGAAGCGATGCGGGCTGCGCTCAACGAGCTGCCGATGGACGGCACGGTGGTGATCGGCGAAGGCGAGCGCGACGAGGCGCCGATGCTCTACATCGGCGAGAAGGTCGGGTCCGAGCAGGGCACGGGTCCGAAGATCGACATCGCGCTCGACCCGCTGGAAGGAACGACCATCACCGCCAAGGCCGGTCCGAACGCGCTGGCGGTGCTGGCCATCGCCGAGGCAGGCGGGCTGCTGAATGCGCCCGACGTCTACATGGAGAAGCTGGCGATCGGGCCGGGCTATGCCCCGGGCACCGTCAGCCTCGACCGCTCGCCGGCCGAAAACGTCCGCTCGCTGGCGGCGGCGAAGGGCGTCGAGCCGAACGAGATCATCGCCTGCGTGCTCGACCGGCCGCGGCACGCGGAGATCATCGCCGAGCTTCGAAGCATCGGCTGCGGCATCATGCTGATCCCGGACGGCGACGTTGCCGGGGTGATCGCCACGACCGACCCCGAGACGACCGTCGACATCTACATGGGCTCGGGCGGCGCCCCGGAGGGCGTGTTGGCAGCCGCGGCGCTGCGCTGCGTCGGCGGGCAGATCGAGGGCCGGCTGTTGTTCCGCAACGAGGACGAGCGTTCGCGGGCTCGTCGGTGGGGTATCGAGGACCTTGATCGAATTTACCGGCTCGACGACCTTGCCAAGGGCGACTGCATCTTCGCCGCGACCGGCGTCACCGACGGCTCGCTGCTGAAGGGCGTCAAGCGCCGCAAGGGCTGTGTCACCACCGAGAGCATCGTCATGCGCGCATCGAGCGGCACGGTCCGCCGGATCGCCGGCGAGCATCGCCTGGGCACCGCCTGACGCAACCCTTGAAGCGCCATGCGGCTGCTGTATTGTGGCCGTATGACAGCTGAAGCGATCGAGGGCGGAGCCGAACCGCCGGCGCCTAGATCGGGCCTTACTCCGGTCGACCGGGGCTATGTCCAGGTGCTGCGGGTGCAGACCCTGCTGAGCTGGGTCCCGCCCGTGATCGGCGCGATCGTGTTCGACCGGCTGGTGCTGGCGGACACGTCGTGGGGCGGGCTCTTGCTGGTTCTGGTGCCGCTGCTGGCCGCGCTGACCGTGGTGATCGCGCCGATCAGGGTGTGGCTGCGGCTCGGCTACGCGCTCGAGCCGGCGATGCTGCGAGTGGTGCGGGGCTGGCTAGTCCATACGGACACGCTGGTGCCGCTGGTGCGGGTCCAGCATCTCGACATCGCACGCGGGCCGCTCGACAAGATGTTCGGCACCGCCACCCTCGCCATCCACACGGCAGGCACCCACAACAGCATCGTCTCCCTCCCCGGCCTGGCGCCAAGCCGAGCGGCGGAACTGGCGGCGGTGATCCGCACCCACGTCAAGGCGGATATCGACTGAAGTGGACCGGTTGGAGCAAGGCCCCCTTGCGATCGAGCGAGCGGTCGCCGGCGCGGAGCCCGTGCCGGGCGCTGACGAGGCCAAAGCGGAGCGGCTTCACCCCCTCTCGCTGCTGAGCGGGCTCGGCCGGGCGGCGCGCAACGTCATCGGCGGCATCGCGGCGGGTGGGTTCCTGGCGTTCCAGGGACGGTTCCTGATCGCCTTGCTGGTGCTTGGCGGAATCGCCGTGGCCAGCCTCGCCGGGCTGCTGCTCCATTGGTGGAACTTCTCCTTCCGGGTCGGCCGCGACGCCATCCGCATCGACAGCGGGGCGCTCAACCGCAACCACCGGACGATCCCGTTCGACCGGGTCGCCGACGTCAGCATCAGCCAGGGACCGCTGCAGCGCGTAGCCGGGATCGCCCGGGTGACGCTGGAGACCGGTGGCGGGGGCAGCGACGACGGGGTGCTGGACGGCATCCCGCTGCAGCGGGCCGAAGCGCTGCGCGAGTTCATCCGGGCCCGGCGAAGCCGTGCGCCTGCATCGGCCGGCGCCCTGCCCGCCATCGGCACGACGCAAGAGCCGGCGCCCCTGTTCGCGATGGACATTCGGCGGGTGCTGACGCTTGGCCTTTTCAACTTCAGCCTGGCCCTCTTCGCGGGCCTGTTCGGCGCCAGCCAGACGTTCGGCGACATGGTCGACATCGATCCCTTCGAGCGCAACTTCTGGCGGCCGATCCTGGAGCAGAGCGGCTGGGGCGCCTGGCTCCTGGCGCATCAGATCGGCCTCGCGCTCGGCGGCGTGGCGGTGCTGTTGCTGGCGGGGATCGTCACCGGCGTGGTGCGGACGGTGCTTCGCGAGACGGGCTTCCGGCTCGACCGCACGGGCAATGGTTTCCGCCGGCGGCGCGGGCTGCTGACCAAGACCGACGTGTCGCTGCCGCTGAAGCGCATCCAGGCCGCGCTGATCGCCACCGGCCCGGTGCGCGAGCATTTCGGCTGGCGCGCCTTCAAGGTGGTGAGCCTGGCGGGCGAGAGCGGCACCAAGGGCCAGCCCGGGACAGAGGACAAGCGCGACCATGTGCTTGCGCCATTGGCAACGACGGATGAACTGGCGCCCATTGCCGGCGAGATCGGGCTTGCCCTTCCCGGTCCGGACACGCCGTGGCGGCCGGTGTCGAAGCGGCATGTCGGCAGCTTTCTGGCGTTCGTCGGGCCGCTCATGCTGCTGATCGCCTCGGTTAGCGCCACTGCCCTCCTGCTTCGTGGCGAGCCGAACGCGGGAGCGTCCATCGTCCCGCCAATCGCTGCGGGCATCGGCTTCCTCGTACTGTGGGGCCTTCGCTGGCTGGAATGGCAGCGGACCGCTTATGCAGTGGAAGGCCAGAGGCTGCTGATCCGCAGCGGCTGGTGGAGCCGCAAGACCTTCCTCATCCCGCTTCGCAACATCCAGAGCGTCACGCTGCACGAGAACAGCCTGGGGCGGAAGTTCGGCATCGCAACGCTGGCGATCGACGTCGCCGGTGGGCGGTCGACCGGCCAGCGCATCCCTTCGCTGCCGCGAAATGAAGCGAGCCTAGTGCGCACGGAGCTGCTATCTCGGCAGCCATGAGCGTGGCGCTAGGGGTGGAACGGTCGCTGTCGGGCCAGGCATGGCGCTGGCGGCGGCCGCAATCGGACGAGAAATTGGGCGAGGCCCTGGTCGACGAGCTGCTGCTCGGCCGCGGCGTAAGCCCGCACGAGCTGGAACGCTACCGCTCGCCGACCATCCGCGACCTGCTGCCCGACCCGAGCCTGTTCCGCGACATGGACGCGGCGACCGAGCGGGTGGCGGCGGCGGTGCTGGCTGGCGAGGCCATCGCCATCTTCGGCGATTATGACGTGGACGGCGCGACCAGCAGCGCCTTGCTCGTCCTGCTTCTGCGCCAGCTCGGGACGGAGGCGCTGGTCCACATCCCGGACCGTCAGGCGGAGGGCTATGGCCCGAACCTTCCGGCCATGCTGAGCCTCAAGGCGCGCGGCGCCAGCCTGGTGGTGACGGTCGACTGCGGGGCACAGGCATTCGAGCCGCTCGCCGGCGCTCGCGAGGCCGGCCTCGACGTGGTGGTGGTCGATCACCACCAGTGCGCCGCCGCCCTCCCCTTGTGCCACGCCCTGGTCAATCCGAACCGGCTGGACGAGAGCGAGACCGGCCTCGCGCACGGCCATGTGGCGGCGGTGGGCATGGCCTTCCTGCTCGGCGTGGCGCTGGTGCGGGCACTCCGCCAGCGCGGTTTCTTCGCGACCCGCCCGGAGCCACGGCTGGTCGAGCTGCTCGACCTGGTGGCGCTCGGCACGGTGGCCGACGTCGCCAAGCTGCACGGCCTCAACCGCGCCTTCGTCGCCCAGGGGCTGAAGGTGATGGCGGGCGGGCGCAACATCGGCCTGAAGGCGCTGGCCGAGGCGGCGCGGCTGACGGCGGCCCCGAGCTGCCGCGACCTCGGCTTCGCCTTGGGTCCGAGGATCAATGCCGGCGGGCGGGTCGGGCGCGCGGACCTCGGGGTTCGGCTGCTGACGACGACGGACCCGGAAGAAGCGCGCGGAATCGCGCTCGAGCTCGACAAGCTCAACGAGGAGCGCCGGGCGATCGAGCAGGGCGTGCTCGACGAGGCGCTTGCCGAGGCGGCGAGCCGGGGCGACGATCCCGTCGTCACCGTCGCGGCGCAGGGCTGGCACCCGGGCGTGATCGGCATCGTCGCCGGGCGGCTGAAGGAAAAATACGGCCGGCCGGCGTTCGTCATCGCGATCGGTGAGGACGGGATCGGCAAGGGCTCCGGGCGGTCGATCACCGGCGTCGACCTCGGCGCGGCGGTGCTGTCGGCGAAGGACGAGGGCATGGCGGCGGGCGGCGGCGGGCATGCCATGGCGGCTGGGGTGACCCTCGCGCCGGGCGGCGTCGAGGCCTTCCGCGACTATCTGAACCACCGGCTTGCGGCGAACGTGGCGGCAGCGACCGCCAATCGCGCCATGCTGCTCGACACCTTGTGCGCGCCGAGAGGCGTCGCTGTCGGGCTGTGCGACGCGCTGGACGTTGCCGGTCCCTATGGGGTCGGCTGGCCACAGCCACGCGTGGCAGCGGGCGAAGCCTCGCTGCTGAAGGTCGGCGTGGTGGGCAATGGCCATGTGCGCGGGCTCGCTCGCGGCGCGGACGGCGCCAGCTTCAAGTGGATCGCTTTCCGGGCGGCCGACAGCGAACTCGGCCAGGCGCTGCTGGCGATGCCGGCCGACCGCAAGCTGTGGCTGGCCGGCACGATTCACCGCGATACGTGGAACGGCGGCAATGCTGCCGAGCTTCACCTCGAGGATGCGGCGATCGCCTGATCCCGGCCCTTGGTCCGTGCCGCTTGACCCCCGCACCGCCTTCCCCTAGGCAGCGCGGCGCCCAAGTTGGCCCCTTCGTCTAGTGGTTAGGACGCGGCCCTTTCACGGCTGAAACACGGGTTCGAGTCCCGTAGGGGTCACCATCCAAGCCTAAGGCTTGGAAAGCGTTGGATTTACGGCCTCTTTACCCATCATGTGTACAGAACATGGGTACAGAAATCGTGAAGAAGTCCAGCATGGCCACCCCCTTCGCCGACCCCCGTACGGGGCAGCTCTACTTCCGGCGCGCCATCCCCGAGCCGCTTCGGGCCGCGTTCGGCGGCATGCGTGAGCGGAAGATTACGCTTGGCACCAAGAATCCCGTGATGGCCAAGGAGCCATTCGCCAGGCTGAATGCCGAGTTCGAGCGCGATCTCGCCGAAGCCAGGCACAAGCTCGCAGAGGGTACGCTGCTCCCCACACCCGGTGCAGTCGTTCGGCGCTGGTGCGAGAGCGCACCGACAAACGGCGGGCTGTCGGGTCAGCAGCGACTGTTGCTTACCCTCATGGAACTGGATGCGGGTGTCGGCGGACGCTTCTCGGCCAACCCCAAGCAAATCTACCCGCCCGCAATCACTGGACCGGCGGTCAACACTGATTGGAATGCCGTGCTTGACGAGCCGTCTCGGTTCGCGGGCATCGTCACTGACGTCTACGGCGGCGAGGCCGAGCAGGTCGGCACCAACTGGATTCGATCTCGCTGGCACGAGTCCGGGAACGCCTGGCATCCTCACCTTCTGCAAGCCGCAGAACGGCTCCGGCGCTTCGTTCCTGAAGCTCAGCGCTTCTCCACCGAAGAGATCGCTAAGGCCCTGCTCGCCGTCCTGGATGAGCAGCGCCCGGCCGACGAAGACTTCAACCGTGCTCGGCTGGCCAAGCGGCGCCATCGCCCCAACCGGTCACGACTTCGCCCAAACATGCGGCTCAAGCAGCTGTTTGACGAGTGGGAAGACGGCAACAAACCCCGCCCGCAAACGGCGCTGGAGTATAGGGCCTCCGTTGATGACTTCATCGACTTTGCAGGAGATATCCCGGTATCGGCGATCGACGCCGACTTGCTTTTCGACTATCGCGACGAAGCAGCGCGGCTGCCCAGCACGATGCCCCGTGCCGATCGTGCCCTCCCTTTTCGGGCTCGCGTGGAAAAGCACGGCGGCGGTACGCCTAAGTGTTCGCCGGCAACCCTGAAGAAGCGGATCGGCGCGCTTCAAGCGCTACTCACCTACGCCTTCCAGCAGCGCTGGACGGCGAGCAACAACGGCGTGGGCATCACCATCATTGGTTACTCAAAGACAAATAAGAACCGTCGCAGCTTGGAGGACCACGAACTCACGTTGCTGTTTGCTTGTCCCCTCTTTGTCGATCCGCGGTCGTGGAACTCACCGTCCCGGATCAGCGACGTCACCATCTTCTGGCTGTTCCTGATTGCTGCGACGACCGGGGCTCGGTTGGAGGAAGTCGGGCAGGTGGCGCTCGCCGACATCCGCCGTGACGGTGACATCGTCTATCTCGACATCAGCGACTATGCGCTTCTGGAGGACGGAGAAGAGAAGAGCGTCAAGAACCCGGAGTCGAGGCGTCTCGTGCCCGTCCATGCCAACTTGGTTGCGATCGGCTTCCTCGCCTATTGCAATGCGCTTGCTGCAGCCGGGCACCGGCAGCTTTTCCCCGACCTAAAGGAGAACAAGATCGGAAAGAAGACCAAGGAAGCCAGCCAACGCATCAACCGCATCGTGGACCGATACGTGTCCAAGGATAAGCGGCTCGTCTTCTACTCGCTCCGGCATACCTTCAAGGCCAAGGGTAACGAGGCCAATCTGACATCCAAGACCCTCAACCAGATCTGCGGGCATGCGCTGGTCAACGTCGGCGAGCAGTATGGCTCCGAGCCTCGCATCCGGAACTTGTACAGGGAACTGCATCGCATCGACTTCTCGTGCATCGATTGGGAGGCGATCAGGCAGGCGGTGTCCGGCTTGAAGTGGAGTGAGGTCCTGCGCCGCGGCAAGCCGGATGACTGATGATTTTCAGTCGGTCGTCGAGCCGTCTTTGTACTCGCGGTAGAGACGGACGATCTCCGACTTCGCTAGGCTCGGGTTGCCGGCGACATTGCCGACAACACTGGCGAAATCGAGCTGCTTCATGATCGTCTCGACCTCTCCCTTGATGAAATAGTGAGATGACGGACTCATGTTGAGGTCGTGATGCACACGCCCGGCATTGGCGCCAACGCGCTGGATAGCGAAGTCGGCTAGCTCCGGCTTGGTAAACTTGAAGTCGGGGTGAGTGGTCTCCGTGCGCTGCAGCTCCCGCTTGTAAGGGCGGCGTTCCCAGATTTGGAAGACAGCCGGCACGTGGAATGGCTCGTACCGGAAGAGGAAAGCGTTCTCAGGCACCGGCACCTCGCAAATGCGATGGAATGCATTGTCGAGACGGTTCTCAATCGAAGCTTTCCGAACGGACGCTGGCATAATGAATGCGATGACATCCCCTGCGCGAGCGGCGCGATTGAAGAACGCAACAGCCATGCTGGCATTCTTACCGAACGGAGGGTTTCCGATGATGGCTGTTGGCCAATCGCGCGGGAGATCGACAGCGAGGAAGTCAGCACGTTGAACGTCTGGATATCTCGGATCTAGATCGTAACCAAGGCTACCCGGCGGCAGCAGACTGAAGAACGCCCCGGTCCCAGCGCTTGGTTCGACCATGCGAAAGTGACGCGGATCGAAGTGCTCGCGGAAGACCTCATAAAACTCCCGAGCGACGTGCGGAGCCGTGTAGTACTGGTCAAGCTCAATTGCGGGCCGGCAATCATCGTCCGCCGCCACTCCAAGAGACGGGCCGATGACGGAGACCACTTCATCAAGCAGCTGTGAAGCATTTGGCGCGTCTTCAGCTCGCCTGTAATAATCGAACGACAACTGCTTGGCTTGGCAAGCATCGGGGCGACTGGCGGTTGCAGCTTTTGATCTGCTGCGCCCGAGCGGAGGATTAAAGGGCTTCATGGATCGTCTTGAAGGACGGCCCATTCCACGATATGCAACAACCCGACAATTTAGTTGAGAATGGGTCCGATGCCTTCACGTCGACCGTGCCCGCCCCTTCGCTACGCAGCCTTCAGGTCCGACTTGGGGTCAGTGCTGAGGGCTCGACGGAAGGCTGATCAGATTAAGCAGCAGACACTCGCGGACGCGATCGGCATCCAGCGTTCAAGTCTCTCCGCCATCGAAAACGGCAGAGCATGGCCCCTGCCAGACACGCTGGAAGGACTGATGCGCGAACTTGACCTCGACTGGTCAATGGTACTCAAGAAAGGAGCGACAAAGCCGCCTGATCAAGAAGTCGGAGGCACCGACGATGCTGATAGGCGACTGGATCTCGGGCGTGCACTTCGGTCCGGCCGTCTTCAGGAGGGCAGTAGCCTTCGGCAGGTTGCCGAGCGATGCGGTTCGTCCGCAGCGCAGCTGTCGAGACTAGAGCGGGGCCAGGCAACGCGGAGTCGCGTGTACGCGAAACATCCGAAGGACGGTTCGTTTGAAGGGTTCAAGGATCCGGAACTCGATCGCTTGCACCTGCTAGGGGAGTAAGCGATGGTCGCGCCGGGTGTGTTGAGGCCGTTTGCCCTTCCACTGAGACGCAAAAGCACAGGAGGCGGGCTGACCTCCTAGCGGCATCAAGCCAGCCGGCCATGCGCGAAGCGCACACGCGTCAAACGTCCGCATAGACCCACTCTCAGACATTCACGGAAGAATTGCAGCGGCCGGACAGCGGACGTTGGTTTGTTCATCGATTTCCATCTCGGCATCGATGTCGGAGATGTTCTAGCCTTGGCTGAAGCGATTGACATTCAAGCAGGACGGCGGGCCGGTTGCCGGTCCACCGTCACCCCGCTTCAACGTCGGCATGTGCCGGGTTCAAAGCAGCCTGTCGGGATCCCGATCGCGAGCATTTTGCGACCTGCAAAAGCCACCGCAGATTTGCGGTAGTCGAGGATCAAGGCCGACGACGGAGCTCATCGCGGATTTCTGCAAGTAGATCTACTTCGGTCGGACCTGCGACCTCATCTACCCGCTTCATTACTTTGTTGGCCGAGCGGACAAGCATGAAGATGATAAAGGCGAGAATTAAGAAGTTGATCAGAACCGTGATAAACTGACCCCATCCCAGCACGGCTACGCCGGCCGCTTTCAAATCTGTGTAGCTGCTTGCATTGCCCTTGAAGCCTTCCGGAATAGGTCCGAGCACGGCGAAGTAGTTAGCGAAATCGAGGCCGCCGAAGACTGACCCTACCAAGGGCATTATGATGTCGTCCGTCAGGCTGGCAACGATGGTTGCGAAGGCCGCACCGATGATCACGGCGACAGCCAGATCGAGCACATTGCCCTTTGCGATGAAGGTCTTGAACTCTGAAAACATGTCGTTCCTCCTGACGTGAAATCACGAGACCGATATCTTTCGGTGTTTCGTGCCGTTTCTCGGGTGCGATCGATCAAGTCTCAAGGATGCTCTTCAATTGACCTATTCGCTCACAAAGGGCGCGCATTTGCGCATTCATGTCACCCAGCTGATCGAGGGTAAACGCGGTCCGTGACGCTGGGAGAGAGGTGATGCCGCCATCCGAGGCATAGGCCACCCATGTTCCCTCTGCGGCTCTTTCCACTCCGACAAAGTGATGGAAGATCAGGTTGCGGGTCCGGGAGAACTGTTCTGCCAAATTGCCAATTTCAGCCACCTCGCGAGCTGCTGTTGGATTACGCCGCGACTTGAGACTGACGAGGGCGCGCCACTCTGCCAAGCGCTCGTTGAAAGAGCCTCGAACTCGCGCGGTTGTCATTCCGCTGTCTCCATCGGAAAGACGCAGCCTCTTGATGTCGTCGATGACGGCGCGCTCCAGCATGCTCCAACTCAGCAGGAGGTAGCCGAGCGCTGTCATGAGAGTGTCGACATCGGAATAGCCATCGATCACCTTGTTCACGCACCCTGATCCTTTGACAGGCATCGACCGAATACATCAGCCTAAAGGAGAGATCAGCCCTCCTTCGTCTGAGCGGGTCGCGCCGCCGTCGCTGCCGTTGACTTTAATCTATGTCAGGCGTTCAATCACCGCACAAGGAGACCAATCATGGCCGTAGCCAAGACTCTTGAAATTTTTCGAGCTCCACGGAAAGCATCGAGGCAGCTGTAAGCGAGGGCAGCGCCAAGGCTGGCGAGACCATTCACGACATCCAAGAGGCGTGGGTGTAGAGCACCAAGGCGCTGGTACGCGACATGAAGGTTGTCGAATGGCGAGTGACCCTGAAGGTGACCTTCATCGTCAAGTAGCAGCTGCTGCCACCCGCCTGTTGCACTCACCAGCCAATGCTGGGGCAGGCATTTGCCCAAATGCCCACGAGGAGAGACTTAAATGGACGTCAATCAGATGCTGCAGCAGACTGGTGCTGTGGAGGCACTATCGCGTGAACTGGGCGTCGACGCTTCAACGGCTCAGGCAGGAGCGGCCGCACTCTTGCCTTCAATCCTATCCGGATTCCAGAATCCTGTCGCAGCAAGCGCTCCTCCGGCTGCCTCCCAAGCGCTCTCTGCCTCGAGTGGGTTAGGTGGGCTGCTCGGGATGATTGGCGGATTGGGTGGCGGCGCGCTCCTCGACAACGTTACTTCTTCAGGACCCACCGAAGTCAACAAGGGCAATGAGATTCTTGGACAGCTGTTCGGATCAAAGGACGGAAGTCGTGCGGTAGCCGCAAGCGCTGCGGCTCAGTCAGGCGTCGAGCCGTCTCTGTTGAAAAAGATGCTTCCAATCCTCGCAATGGTCGCTGCCGGCTATTTGATGAAGCAAGCAAGCCAAGGAGGTGGAATTGGAGGAGCATTGGGGAGTGTTTTCGGAGGGCAATCGAGTGCCGCTGGAACGGAAGGATCTTCGCAGCAAACACAGGGCAGCGGGTCGGCCGACATTCTTGGCGATCTGATTGGCGCCGCCGGCAAATTCCTGGGACGGTAGTCAAGCAATTAGGAGACGCATGCGATGAGCATTTTCGGCAAAATCAAAGACGCCATTTTCGGCAAGAAAGCCGTACCGGCTCCGGTCCCGACTGGCAGCGGAACAGTTCAGCCGTCTCCGGGAGCTGACTCGCCGACATCATCTCCCATGGGTCAGGCCAACCAACCTCAAGCGCAAAGCCAGGTTGACGTTGAGCAGGTCCTTACCAGCCTAGTTTCGTCGAAAGGTAATCCAGATCTGAATTGGCGGACGTCGATCGTAGACTTGTTGAAGCTGCTCGACATGGATTCAAGCCTTGGAAACCGGAAGGAACTCGCAGCCGAGCTCGGGTACAAGGGAGAGAAGGACGGCAGCGCAGAGATGAACCTGTGGCTTCACAAGGAAGTGATGCGGCAGTTGGCCGCTCATGGCGGGAAGGTACCCGCCAATCTCACTGACTAATCAGCGGCGTCGGCACGGTGACAGAAGAGGAGAACGCGACCGATTGGGTGAAGCGAGCAGATCGCGACCCGGTATCAGTCGCTGCCTCTCTGGTACTCGAAGACCGGAGGTTGCCAGTTCTGATCACAAACATTTCGGAAGATGGCTGCCGAATCACGTGTGAGGAGACTTTGCCAATTGGATCCCATGTCACGATCAGGGTGAATCTGGTAAACATTGCTGCAACTATTAGGTGGTCCCTTGCCGGCAGCGCCGGCCTACGTTTCGCTAAGTGAAGGATATTCAGCACTTGTTGACATACACGATGGTCTAGCTGGAAACGGCTTCGTTGAGTCGAATGCGACAAAACACCAAGCGCAGCGGTCCGCTTACACGATGAAGCATTCGACAACGGCCGGACCGGCATCCACCATCAGCAGACGTGAAGTGAAGATCGCATGACCGCCCCAAGCCAAATGGCCACTGAAGCTGATCTAGCAGCCGCTTGAGATATAGGCGCTGAAGGATCCCACTCCGACCGTGGTAAGGGCTTTGAGTTGCTCTCGAGAAGCGCCGGCGCGAGCCTGCAATGAAATGCCCTGCACCAACGCGAACAAGAAGCTTGTAAGCCCATCACTGTCAGCGTTGGCCGGCAGGTCACCTTCTTGTCGTGCCTTATCAAAGCGTTCGACAAGCTTGGTGCGGACTACCTTGCCGCGCCGCTGAACATCGTCACGCACACCCTGAGTATCCTCGCCGCACGACGTGGACGCAATCACACCCATGCAGCCACGCGACTCGCCTTCGCCAGCGGCGGTCTCGTACGCACCCCGCAAGAGTCGCTCGGCAACCTGGGCTGCGGTTGGCTGCTCGATCGCCTGTTCGATGTAGCGCAGCTTATCGCGCTGGTAGAGGTCGAGCGCTTCGTGGAACAGCGCCTCCTTGTTGCCGAACGCGGCATACAGGCTCGGCCGCGTGATCCCCATTGCAGCTGTGAGGTCGCTCAAGGACGTCGCATCATAACCCTTGCTCCAGAAAACTTGGAGAGCGGCCGCCAGTGCCTTGTCCGTGCAGAACTCCCGTGGGCGGCCACGCGCCTGTGGCACCGACGCGCTCATAGCTGCGGCTCCAGCACTGCCAGGGACATGCGATCTGCCGGCGTCACGTCAGGTGACAGGGCAATCCTCAACATAGCCGAAAGCCTGAGCTCGAAAGTGTCGTCTTCGCAGCCGCCGCAGTCGTCAACCCGCAGGATGGTGCGCACGATCGTTGTACCCATGAGCACCGATAACGCCATCGCCGCCCTCCGATCCGCCTGCGCGCCGGTCAACACATTGGCGAACGGCTCAAGCACCTCAGTCTTGAAAGTCGACTGTACGATGACCGACGCCGTTGGCGAGGTGGCTGAGCGAAGCATGATCAGCAGGCGCTCGATATGATCGGCATCCTTGGAATCGTCGGTGACGAGCATGGAAGCCAAGTGGCTCGGCAGGTCATCAGCCCCGGCAAGCTCCTCCCAACGATTGTCGTCGGTCGCTAAAGCTGCCTGGAACAATTGCTCTTTCGAGCCGAAGTACCGACCGATCAGCGCGACATCGACCCCTGCAGCACCCGCAATCTCACGCAGGCTGACGGCGTCGTAGCTCTCCTGCACGAAGCACTTGCGCGCGCAGTCGAGGAGGCGTTCGCGGGTGGCGGCAGCGTTGCGGGTGGTGGGTGGCATTGCTTCTCCAGAGGCTGTCCATCGCGGCAACACAAGCCGAATGTCAACAGCTATTGACTTTGTAAGTCTACAAGTGTTGACGGCGCGTGAATGCCGATGTGAGTCGGATCTGTCGACCGCTTTGGGTATCAAGTTCTCGGAAAGTCAGTTCGATGTCCTCACCTCATGCCCGGTCGCGCCTCGCACCTCTTGCCTTCTTCGTCCTTGCTCTGGTGGGAGGCTGCTCCAAGTCCGAGGAGCAGCCGGCGGCGCCGCCGGTCATGCCGGTCACGGTCGCTCAGCCGATACAGCAGCAGGTAGTGGACTGGGACGAGTTCGTTGGTCGCTTTGAGGCGCAGCAGAACGTCGAAGTGAGGCCCCGCGCCACCGGCTATCTCCAGTCGGTGCACTTCCGTGAAGGTCAATATGTCCGCGCCGGGCAACTGCTGTTTACGATCGATGCACGGCCTTCGCAGGCGGCCCTGGCCCAATCGCAGGCGCAGCTGGCACGCGCTCAGGCGACGCTTACCAATGCCCGCACCGAATTGTCGCGCTCACGGGCCTTGGCGGCGCAGCAGGCGGCAAGCACGGAAGAGGTCGAGCAGCGGCAGGCAGCCTTGCGCACCGCCGAAGCGGACGTCGCGGCCGCCCGCGCAGCCATCCGCGCGCAGCAACTCAACGTGGGCTTTACGCGGGTGCTGGCGCCCTTGTCCGGCATGGTGTCGGAGAGGCGGGTTGATGCGGGCAACTCGGTCACCGCCGATCAGACTGTGCTGACCACGATCGTTTCTACCAATCCACTTCAGTTCACCTTCAACGGCTCCGAAACGCTGCTTCTAAAATACCAACGGCAGAACGCAGGCAACACAGCAGGCACGCCCGTGCGCATCCGGCTCGGCGATGAGACGTCCTACGTCCATGCCGGACGCCTCGACTTCATCGACCCGGTGGTGAATAGCGAAGCCGGCACCGTTCGCGCCCGCGCGATCGTCCCCAATCCGACCGGCTTCCTGAAGCCCGGCATGTTCGGCAATCTTCGGCTTGAAGCCTCGAAGCCATACGCCGCCTTGCTGGTACCCGATGAGGCAATCGTCACCGATGCCGCGCGCCGCGTGGTCTACGTCGTCGACAAGGCCGGCACCGTTCTTGCGCGCCCGGTCGAGCTTGGACCGCTGACCGGCAATCTGCGCGTCATCCGCCGCGGCATCTCCCCGCAGGATCGGGTCATCATCAACGGCCTTCAGCGTGCCCGTCCCGGTCAGAAGGTCAAACCGCAGCCCGGACGCATCAAGGTGCAGAGCGGGCCTGAGCCGGCCAGCCAGCAACCGCCAGCGGCGAACCCGTCGGCCATCGCGACACCCGTCGGCGCCTGAAGGACCTCGCTCCAGTGAATATCTCGCGCTTCTTCATCGAACGGCCCATCTTCGCGTCGGTCCTCGCGGTGTTCATCACCCTGATCGGATTGTTCGCCTATCCGCAGCTGCCGCTCTCGCAATATCCGGAGATCGCGCCCCCGACGATCAGCATCGCGGCTGCCTATCCGGGTGCCTCGTCCGAGACGATTGCCGAAACCGTCGCCGCGCCGCTCGAGCAGGAAATCAACGGCGTCGAGAACATGCTTTACATGTCCTCGTCGTCAACCGGTGGCGCGGCACAGATCACCGTGACCTTCAAGCCCGGCACCGACCTCGATGCCGCGCAGGTGCTGGTGCAGAACCGCGTGGCGCTCGCCGAACCGCGTTTGCCGGATCAGGTGCGCCAGGTCGGCGTCACCGTCAGCAAGCAGTCCACCGGCTTCCTGATGATCGTGGCGCTGACGTCCACCGATCCGAACCTCGATGTGGATTACCTCGGCAATTACGCCAACACCAACCTGCGCGATCGGCTGCTCCGCCTCGAAGGTGTCGGGGGGGTGCAGGTGTTCGGCGGCGGCAATTACTCGATGCGGGTCTGGATCGACCCGTCCCGCGCGGCCGCCCGCAACCTCACCGCAGGCGAGATCGTCACCGCGCTTCGCACCCAGAACGTCCAGGTCGCTGGCGGCGCGCTTGGCCAGCCTCCGTATGGCGGCGGCAATCCGTCCTTCCAGCTGCCTGTCCAGGTGCAAGGCCGCCTCAGTGATCCCGAACAGTTCGCCGACGTGATCATCAAGACGGACCCGTCGGGCGGCATCACCCGTGTCCGCGACGTCGCCCGGGTTGAGCTTGGCTCACAGGATTACGGCATTCGCGGATCGTTCACAGGCAAGAATGGGGTGGCGCTGGCGGTGATCCAGCAGCCGGGCTCCAATGCCCTCAACGCGGCTGAGCTGGTTCTGAACGAAGTCGAGACGGCGTCCAAGGACTTCCCGCCAGGCATCGTCTACTCGATCCCCTACAACCCGACCGAATATGTCTCGGCGTCGGTGACGGCGGTGCAGGAAACGCTGCTCGAGGCGGTGATCCTTGTCATCATCGTGGTCATGGTATTCCTCCAGACCTGGCGTGCGGCGGTGATCCCGATCCTGGCGATCCCGATCGCGCTGGTGGGCACCTTCGCGGTGCAGCTGGCGCTCGGCTATTCGATCAACTCGCTGTCCTTGTTCGCCCTCGTGCTGGCGGTCGGCATCGTAGTCGACGACGCTATCGTTGTTGTCGAAGCCGTCGAGAAGCACATCCGTGAGGGGCTCAGCCCACGTGAAGCCGCGCACCGCACCATGCAGGAAGTGTCGGGAGCGCTGATCGCGATTGGCCTGGTGCTGACCGCCGTCTTCGTGCCGACCGCCTTCGTGTCGGGTATTCCGGGCATCTTCTACCGACAGTTCGCGGTGACCATTGCGGCGGCCTCGCTGATCTCGCTGGTTGTGTCGCTGACGCTGTCGCCCGCATTGGCAGCGTTGCTGCTGAAGCCACACGTCGAGATGCACGCCGGAGGCGGCTTCAAGTGGACCCGCCCGCTGCGGCTTGCCGCTACCAAGTTCAACGCCGGCTTTGACTGGCTGTCGGACCGTTACGGGCGTCTGACCAGCCAGCTGGTGCGCAAGACCGGCCTGATGCTGGTGATCTACGCCGGCTTCCTGGCGCTGACCGGTGTTCAGCTCGCGTCAACGCCGACGGGCTTCATTCCCGAACAGGATCAAGGCGTCCTGATCGGCGTCGTCCAGTTGCCGCCGGGCGCATCGCTCGATCGCACGACGGAGGTGCTGAACCGCGCTTACGACATCGTCCGCAAGCAGCAGGGCGTAGTCGACGCCGCGACCTTCGCGGGCCTCGACGGCGCGAGCTTCTCGCAGGCATCCAACGCCGGCACCATGTTCATCCGTCTGGCGGACTGGGGCGATCGCGGCGGCAAGGGCCTGTCCGCCAACGAGCTCTCCCAGGCGCTGACCGGAGCACTCGCCGGCCAGATCCAGGAAGCCAACGTCTTCATCATTGCGCCGCCGGCAGTGCCTGGTCTTGGCACCGGCAACGGCTTCACCATGATGATCCAGGACCGCTCGGGCGCCGGCTATCAGGCGCTTGAAGGGGCGACCATGGCGATGATGGGTGCTGCCGCGCAGCAGCCCAAGGTGACCCAGGTCTTCTCGACCTTCAACACCGGCTCGCCGCGGATCGACGCTGAGATCGACCGCGACCGCGCCCAGTTGCTCGGAGTACAGCCCTCCCAGGTCTATGAGGCCCTGGGAACCTACCTGGGCTCGACCTACGTCAACGACTTCAACATGCTCGGCCGCACCTTTCGGGTAACCGCGCAGGCCGAACCTGCCGCCCGAGACGACCTTGCCGACATCGGTCAGTTGCAGGTCCGCTCGGCCGGCGGCGAGATGGTGCCGCTCGCCTCGGTCGCGACCCTCCGCAACGACAGCGGTCCGGAACGGGTGGTGCGCTACAACATGTTCCCGGCCGTCGAACTGCAGGGACAGGCTGCGGCGGGTGTGTCCTCGGGCGACGCCCTCACCACCATGGAGCAGCTCGCCGCCAGCACCTTGCCGCACGGCATGAGCTTCGAATGGACCGGCCTTGCGTTCCAGGAGAAAGCTGCGGGAAGCAGCTCGACGCTGATCTTCCTCCTCGCCGTGCTGTTCGTGTTCCTAGTGCTCGCCGCGCAATATGAAGCGCTGACCCTGCCACTGGCGGTGATCCTGATCGTGCCGATGTGCATCCTGGCGGCACTGTTCGGGGTCATGCTGCGGGGCATGGACAACAACATCCTGACGCAAGTCGGCCTCGTCGTGCTGGTCGCGCTGGCCGCGAAGAACGCGATCCTGATCGTTGAATTCGCCAAGCAGGCCGAGGAAGAGGTTGGCGCCAGTCCGCTCGAAGCAGCGGTCACCGCTGCCCGTCAGCGCCTTCGGCCGATCCTGATGACCAGCTTCGCCTTCATCTTCGGCGTGATCCCGCTGGCGATCGCCGTCGGGCCGGGCGCGGAGATGCGCCAGTCGCTGGGCACCGCCGTCAGCTTCGGCATGCTCGGAGTCACCATCTTCGGCCTGATCTTCACGCCGGTCTTCTACGTCGTCATGCGCGGTCTTCCCGATCGCCTGCGCAAGGTTCGCACGCACGTCATGCGCCGCAAAGACGACACCCACCCACCGCTCGCCGCGGATGGAGCATCTTCATGAAGCGCATTCTACTCGCTCTAAGCAGCGCATTTGCCCTGAGCGGTTGCATGACCGTAGGTCCCGACTATCGCTCGCCCGCGCCCGACGTGCAGGCGAAGGCGCAGCGGCCGTTCGTCAGCGCCGCGCCCTCGCCCTTATTCACCGGCAACGAGCCGCCGGGCCGCTGGTGGAGCCTGTTCAACGATCCCGCACTGGATGGACTGGTGCGGCAGGCGCTGACCGCCAATACCGATCTGCGCGTCGCTGCCGCCAACCTTGCCCGGGCCCGCGCCGTGTTGCGCGAGACCCGCTCGGCGCGGCTACCGTCCACGACCGTGTCGGGCAGCGCAACCTACGCCCACCAGCCAGATCCCCTGCCCTCGGACACCACCTTCGATGTCGGGCTCGACGTCGGCTACCAGGTCGACCTCTTCGGCCGGCTGCGTCGCGCCACCGAAGCCAGCCGCGCCGACGTCGGAGCGGTGCAGGCCGCATTCGATCTCGCGCGCGTGTCGGTCGCAGCAGAAACCGCGCGCGCCTATGCCGATGCCTGCAGCGCCGGCCGCCAGCTTGAGGTCGCCCGCGAAACGGTGCGACTGCAAGAGCAGACCTTCGACCTCACCCGCCGGCTGGTCGCTGGTGGGCGCGGCACCGCGCTTGACACCGGCCAGGCCGGTTCACTGCTTGAGCAGACCCGTGCCACCGTTCCGACCATCGAAGCACAGCTGCAGACCGCGCTATTCCGCTTGGCCGTCCTGACCGGTCGCCCGCCGGCCGAGGTTTCGCCCCAAGCCGCAGCCTGCACTACGCCGCCGGCTCTTAGCCGCCCGATCCCGGTCGGCAATGGCGCAACCCTGATCGCCAGGCGCCCTGACGTTCGCCAGGCCGAACGCGAACTCGCCGCCGCCACCGCTCGGATCGGCGTCGCCACCGCCGACCTTTACCCCGACATCCAGCTTGGCCTGTCTGTGGGATCGACGGCTACCTCGGTCGGAGACCTAGCGTCCTCGCGTGGCTTGCGTATCGGACTCGGTCCGCTGATCAGCTGGACCTTCCCCAACACCGGCGTCGCCCGCGCACGCATTGCCCAGGCCGAGGCGTCTGCTCAAGCTTCGCTCGCCCGGTTCGACGGCACCTGGCTCAGCGCCCTGGAGGAGACCGAAAGCGCGCTGACCCGCTACGCCCGCGAGCAGGAGCGTCTCCAGGCGCTTCGCCGGGCGCGCGCAAACAGTGCCGAAGCTGCGCGCATCGCCCGCCTTCGCTATCGTGCTGGCCGCGAGGCCTTCCAGATCGTCCTTGAAGCCGAGCGCTCGCTCGCTCAGACGGACAGCGCACTTGCCCAGTCGGAAGCCCAGCTTTCGACCAATCTCGTCAGCCTCTTCCTGGCGCTCGGTGGCGGCTGGCAGGTCTGAACTTTCTTCAAGGTCACGGCTCGCCTAATCGTCGAAGAACAGCGCTTTGAGCGGCATTCCCGCTCGTCAACGATGGTCTGCTATTCGCCTGGGCTAACCCGAAAGCAGCCGGTCCGCTTACCACCATGAGCGGAAGCTAGATTGAACCACCATGGAGGCCTGTATGAGACTGGGATCGGAACGACAGCTATAAGTTGGCGGACGTCATAAGCAGACGTCATCATTGTATCCCAGGCATCAAGCACTGAGTGTCGCTACAGACCTGTCACGAATGCCTCGGCCTCAATGCTCGTGCGTTTTTGGGAGCAGTCGAGAGGACCCCAGAACCGCTCGATGGTGTGGCGGCCCAGCAGACTTCGTCAGGCTGGGCCGCCTTGCCGGGCACCGAACTCCACTTGAAACCTTTTTGGCGGTCATAAAGGCCATCGCGAATGCGCGCTGATTAAGATTGGGCTTTTGGTTGTGTGACTTGGTTGCTCGCTTTACGAAAGCGTACAAACACGCGAAACGAGCACTGGGACGGTGTAACTCCTTGTTGAGGCTTGTCCCGAGGAGGCCGCTATAGGTACACCAAAGCCTGACGCCGAGCTGATCGCCGCGCGCAATGCGCTGGTTGAGAGCGACGCCAAATTTCAGACGCTGGCTGATGCCTTGCCGCATATGGTCTGGTCGACTTTGCCCGACGGGTACCACGACTATTACAATGCGCAGTGGTATGAGTTTACTGGGATCACTCCAGGTTCTACTGATGGCGACAAATGGAATGGCATGTTCCACCCCGATGACCAGCCGCGCGCTTGGGAGCGATGGCGGAAGAGCCTTGCGTCGGGTGAGCTTTACGAGATTGAGTATCGCCTGCGGCACCGGAGCGGAGCTTACCGCTGGACGCTTGGCCGGGCCCTGCCGGTCCGCACTCCGGACGGCCAGATCGTTCGGTGGATTGGGACCTGCACCGACATCCACGATGCCAAGGAGCAGGCGGCCAGGAATGAAATTCTTAGTCGCGAGCTGAGCCACCGCATCAAGAATATCTTCGCCGTGATCAGCGGCTTGGTTGGGATGTCCGCCCGGCAGGATCCCGGCGCAAGTGGCTTTGCAAAAACGCTTCAGGCCCGGATCGCTGCCCTTGGCCGCGCGCACGAGTTCGTCCGCCCGCACAGCGAAGAATCCGCTCCCCTTGTCCCAACGGCCTCCTTGCACGGAATCTTGCAGGAAATCTTGTCCCCGTATCCAGCCATGGACGAGGGCCGGATTACGATGAAAGGCATCGATGTGCGCGTGGACGATCGCGGCGCTACCCCACTGGCGCTCCTGGTTCATGAGCTCGCAACCAACGCCGTCAAGTATGGCTCTCTTTCTGTGCCTGTGGGGCAGGTCCGCATCGAAACCCGGGTGGACGACGACGTGCTGGGCTTATGCTGGCAAGAAAGCGGCGGCCCAGCCATTGATGGTCCGCCCACGCGTCAAGGATTCGGCTCGCGCTTGAGCGAGCTCAGCATCGTTCAGCAGCTCGGCGGCAACTTGCAGCGGCACTGGAACGCGGATGGATTGCTGGTCGAGGTAGAGGTCGAGCTACAAAGTCTCGTTCGCTGATCAGCCAAAAAGCTTCATGCTCGGGGGTGGCGCGACCTGGGGGCCACGTCTCGTGCCGAGCGCATACTCGACCGCTGCCTTGACGATCTTCTCATCGGTCGGCTTCGTAATCACGCCAATGGCGCCAGCAGCACCGTCATTCAACAAGCCCGGATTGGCGGTCACGAACACCACGGCAACCCCCGCCGCGCTTAGCTGAGCACCAATCTGCGGGCCGGTGAACCCATCCCGCAGGTTCAGGTCGACCAAGGCCAGATCGAGAGGCTGGTCAATGTACTGCCGAGCGGAATTCAGATCGGGCACGATGCCGACCGGGTCGTAGCCCAGTTCGGACAACGTCTCCTCAAGGTTCATGGCCACGAGGATCTCGTCTTCAACAATAAGGATTTTTGCTGTCATCGCACTAGATCCTAGGCTCCGTCGAGTAACCGACAAAACGGGGATTGGTTCAACAGTGCCCCTCACCGGTTGACGGATCTAGAAGGAGGTGTTGCTGAGATCACTCAGAATCAATGAACGTCACGGTTGTTTGCGTCCCCTTAGGTGAGCTGCTTTGCTCCAGCACCCCCGCAATCTGTCGAGTCAGCGAGCGGAGCAGGCGGGCGCCGGTGCCGGTGCCGGGTTCAGCGCCCTCGGCCGCACCACCGCCGTCGTCGGTGACCCGAAGAATGGCCCTGCCACCTCCTGCACCGGCCAGCAGCTCGACGGTTACACTTCCTCGAGCTCGCCCCTGAAAAGCGTACTTCAGGCTACTCGTTCCACGCCCGCTCCGCTGTTGGGCATGCCTTCGAGGTCCTCCTACCAGTCTCGAAGCGAACGCGGTCCTCACCCAGCTGCTGCCAGCCGCCCTCAACCGTGCCGCAGGCCGTATCGAGCCGGAAGAGGTCGCCCTCCACGATCAGCGCTGGCACCTGCCGGCCTATTCGCCACTCGCCGCTGACCGCGCGAAAGGTGCAGCGCGTAGCGATCAGCGCTCTCGGAGCCTCGCCAGAACCGCGCACCGCCCTGCCGGCTCGCCCAAGCTCCAGACGGTGCTTAGCCGTCGCGAGCGTCACCCGGTCGGCGCCATTGAAGTGGATCGTCGGCCCGCTCGCCAGCATGCCGTGGACTGCCGCATCTTGCCCGCTCAGCGGCTCTGCGCAGCCCATCTGATTGGCCATGGCGAAGTCACCGTACCAGCGCCCATCATGCCTCAGCCCGATACCCCCAAAATCGTTGCAGCCGGCATTGCCGCCATAGTTCGATGGCCCGAACACCAAGTGTGGCTGCTGGTCGTAGGCGGTCTTTGCCGGTGCCCGTCCATCAATGGCTATGATGATCCAGCGGCCTTCCAACGACGTCCGCTCCGTAAGCTTCACCGGCGCAGGTGCGGCAGAGCAGGTAGGCAAACGGAAGATACGCATGCAATCACCAACGCCAAAAAGTTCGAATAGCAGCTTAATGGCAGCTAGTCTTAGCGAGGTCTGGCATGCGCGCGGGCATGCGTCAGCCGTAGGTGGACAGTTGTAACCGAGGTCCCACCAATGTCCGCTTTCTGCTTGTGCGAACCCGAAAGCTGCCTTTCCGCTTCCCACCAAGCCAAGTCTCTTCGCTCGTTTTCTCCTCGGCTGCTGTTGGCCTGAGGAGATGAAGCATGGGACATGCAATCTACGATCCCGGTCAGGAAGACCGCCCTGTGTGGAATGTTGGCCGTAAGCTTGGTGCAAAGCTAGAGCCATCTTCGTCGCCTTTCTGATCCTGTCAGTGGCGTGGGTGGCCACGACTACGTTTTGGGGAGTGCTTCGACTGTTGCATCCACCAGAACAAGCATGAGCAATAATGAACGTGCTCAATGTCCGCTTTCAACCCAAGGCGGAAACTAGGAGGGCAGCGCCGCTTTCGACAACAGCCGCAAAGTTCTTCGCCGGGAAAATGGGTAAGCCCTTCCAAAGAGTCGCTTGTGCCTTGCGCCAGGCCCATGAGCCTACGGTGCCTCATCAACGTCCATCGGCCGATGCTGAGATCGATAGTCCGCAGGGTCGATCGGTTCACCGCGCTGTGTGACGACTGCGGATCGATTATAGAGCGCTCGGACGAGAGCCGATGCCGAAGGTCAGAGCCATTGGCGTCAACATGTGGCCACGCCGCAACAGCGGACCTCTCCTAGCTCAACTGGATAGATTGTCGGGCTCGAGTCCGAACGTTGAGGGTTCAGGTCCTCGGGACGGGCCAGTCCCTAATGTCCGCTTTGGGTCGATTCCGGACATTAGCTACTTAGCTGAACGAACGTCCCCTTATTGGTGCCGCCGCTGTTGATCAGAACGACCGCCACGGGCGCATAGAAGACGGTGGCAGTTCGGCCTTGCACCGGAAATCAGTTGCCTGATTCAAGAGGCGGAGGCTTGCAAGGGGCCACTCTCGCCTCCAAGGCCTTGACTCTCATCGGCGGACCTCAAGGCGGCGAGACAGCGTTGGGCAAGGATCAATCGCGCAATCGTCAGTTGTGAACCGCCGTTCGCCACCCCACCCGCGCCACTCGCGCCGTCTCGATCCGGCGCTGGCCCTGGCGCTGCTCGCCCTGCTAGTCGCGTTCGTGGCGGGGGTGCTGGCGATCTTCGAGATGCGGGGGGACCTCTTCCGCTGGCGGGAGGAGCGGCGGCCGCTGCCGGGGCCGCTGGGGATCGAGTTCGTCGCGCTGCCGGGCGGAACGGGGCCGTTCCTCACCATCCTTGCGGCGCCGGCGCGGGACGTCCGGCCCTCGCCGGACCTGATTGGCGCCGGCGAGCGGCTGCTCCCCGAGGATGCGCCGGCAGTGGCGCCGGAGCTTGCAGACAAGCTCCGGCTGGTGGCCCGGCTGGAGCCGCCGCCGCCGGACACCCAGGAGCGGCTGGTGACCTTCGACGCGGAGGAGAGGCCGGCGCCGGTGCGGACCGGCCGGGTGATCCTTCGCGACGGCTGCCTTCGCGTGGGCATCAAGGACGAGCCGCTGGCGGTGCTTCCGGCGGGCACGCGGCTGGTGCGCGACCCGCAAGGGCATGTGCTGATGGTGATGGTGCAGAATTCACCCACCAACGCCCGAGTGGGCGAGGAAGCGATGTGGGTCGAGACGGGCGTGCGGCCGATCCCAAGCGCGGCGGCCGAGCGGATGCGGCGGGCGTGCGGAGGCGGGAGGATCGCGCTCCTGAGCTTCGTCCAGAGCGTCAGCGCGGTGCGGGCTCAGAGCGACGCGCTGGCGGCGCGCAACGTCGACATTCATTACGGGCTAGGCTGGGAAGAGTCGCTGCGGCGGGTGGTGCGCTGCCGCGAGCGCTCGCCGGTTCCGATGGGGGCGAGCAACATGTGCGGGTCGACTCCGCCGAGCCCGGTCGCTGATCCCCGCGACTGCCCGGCGGGAACGAGCCTCAGCGGCGGACTGTGCCGGACTCCCGAGGGCCATGTGCGGCCGGTGCCAGCGATGTGAGGGGAGCGGTCGAAGTCCCCTCAGTCATCCGCTGCGCGGCTGACAGCTGGCCCAGGCGCCCAAGGGGAGCGGCGGGAGAGGATCGGTTCACGACATATGCAACTTAGCTGAACGAGGTTCCGCTTACGGATGCCGCTGGCGCGACTCGGAATGACCGTGATGGGCGCAAAGCGGACGCTTGAGAAAGGCGATCAATCGAGCCCGACACCCGGGGCTTGACCCCATGGAGACGAAGACTCATGATCTCCTTGGAAGCGACCGACAACCGGCTCGTGAGTACAGAAGGTGTGTACAGAGGGCGTCCAGCTGCGCAAAGTAGATTGGCAGATTACCGCCATTCTCTCGTACTACGGACCCCTCCCGTAGGGGTCACCAGCGATCGAATTTCTGCGGTCGCAGCGCTTTCTGCCGGCTTGATGATCGGAGAGTGGTTGAGGCCGCTCGGGCGCTCGACATGATTTTGCCGAGAGTTCGTCAAGGCTTAGCGTCGACGTGGCGATCGCCCGGTGCGAGTAACAGGCACTGAAGCGTTACCCGGCGCTCCGTTCACGACAGCGTGAACGAGGACAGTTCCGCGAGGCTCGCGGCCAGTTCGCTCTTGCGAAACGGCTTCGCAAGGCGCGGCAAATCGGCAGCAACGCCGTCCACCTCGGCATAGCCCGAAACCACCAGCACGGGCAGATCGGGGCGGCGGCGGCGCAACGCCCGCGCCAAGTCGGTCCCTGTCATGCCGGGCATGAGATGATCGGTGATGACGAGATCCGGATGTGCCCCATTCTCGATCATGCCCAGCGCTTCCTCGGCCGAAGCTGCCTCGATCACCTGGTAGCCAAGGTCGGAGAGCATGTCGGCCGTGCTGAGGCGCACATATTCCTCGTCATCAACCAGGAGCGCGGTGCCGCAGCCTGCGGCCGTGGCCGCTTCTTTCATCATGTTGGGCACCTCGGGCGATGCTTCTGTCTGCGGCAGCCAGAGCTCGACATTCGTTCCGAGGCGCGGCTTGCTACTGATCGTCAGCGCCCCGCCGAGTTGCGAAGCAAGACCGTGCGCCATGCTAAGACCCAAGCCGGTGCCCTTGCCGATCCCCTTGGTCGAGAAGAACGGCTCCACTGCACGTGCAAGCGTAGCCTCGTCCATTCCGACCCCGGTGTCGGCTACCGACACGCGCACATACCGGCCCTGCGGCAGCTTGGCCTGCGATTCGGGCAGCGCCACTTCGGCCGAGACGCTGATCCGTAACGTGCCCCCGTCCGGCATCGCGTCGCGGGCATTCACCGCCAGGTTCAGGAGCGCCATTTCGAGCTGGTTCTGGTCGGCCTTCGCCGGCGGCAAGCCATCTCCGGCATCAACCACGACGTTGATCTGGGGCCCCGTCGTGCTTGCCAGCAGGTCGGCCATGTTCCGCACGAGCGCGCGGACATCGACGGCGACCGGCTGCAACGGTTGGCGCCGCGCGAAGGCGAGCAAGCGCTGAACGAGAACCTTGGCGCGCTCCGCGGATTGCACCGCGCCTCCGATCAGCCGCTGCTCGCGCTCGCCGCCGAGCCCCTTGCGCTGCAGCATATCGAGCGCACCGATGATCGGGGTCAGCAGATTATTGAAGTCGTGGGCCACGCCGCCGGTCAGGTTCCCCATGGCCTCCATCTTCTGGCTTTGCCTGAGCGCCTCTTGCGCTGTTGCCAGTTCGGCCTCCGCCCGCAGTCGATCGCTGATGTCGTAAGCCGTGTGCCAGGCCCCGATCAGCTGCCCGTTGCGATCACGTAAGCCACCGAACCGAACTTCATAAGCAATCCGCTCGCGCCGGGCGTCTCCGAACGTGTCGCTGATCACCACTTCCTCGCCAAGGAAGGCGCGGGCCCACATCTGCCGAACCTGCTCCTGATGCTCGGGCAAGTCCTTCAGCAGCTCAAGGATGTTTTCGCCAACCTGTGGCCTGATGCCGTAAATGCGCTCCAGAGCATCGACGGCGGCGCGATTGATCGCCAGGATCTTGAAGTCGACGTCCAGCGCCATCGTCGTGGCGGTGGCCCCCTCGACCACATCGGCGAAAACCTTGCGCTCGGCGAGCGCTTCGGCGACCCGTCTTTCCAGTGTCTCGTTCAGCTCGCGCAGGCGCGCTTCGCTCGCGCGCAACGCCGCCTCCGCGCGGCGCTGGTCAGTCACATCGTTGGCGTTATGGATGATGGCTTCGACCTCGCCGCGTTCGTTGAGAACGGGCGAATTGACCGGACTCCACCAGCGCTCCTCGAACCCTCCGTCCGGCCGAGCGATGTCATATTTCAGTCCCGGCAAGGTATTCGGTTCACGCGTTTTCACAACGCGTTCGAGCGAGGCGCGCAAGGTGCTCACGCCCTTGATCTCAGGATCGTCAGGATTGTCCGGAAAAGCCTCGAACACACCGCGTCCGACGATGCCATCGCGCGTTGTCATGGTGGCGGCAAGGTAAGCGTCGTTCACCTCTCTGATGGTGAAGCGCGGTGCATCTGGCGCGAGCACCAGGAACGGCGCTGGCGATGCCTGGAACAAGCGGGTGAAGCTCTGGTCCGCCTTGACGCGCTCCGTGACATCTCTGGCCGCACCGAACCACTCGACGATCTCGCCGGCGTCATCGAGGATGGGTACTGCTCTCGAGAACATCCACCCGACCGTACCGTCCTTGCGCACCACCTGGTGCTCAAGCTCCAACATAGCCTTCGCGGCAATCGCCTTCTCGATCGCATCGCGAACACGCGGCCGCTCATCCGCCGGGATGTAAGTCTCGATCCAATCACAAGCGGGTTCTTTGGTGTCGGCGATGAAGCCTGCCCCGTCGAGCCTTAGCACTTCGCGCCAGTCGGGACTTACCCGAAAGACAAGGTTCGCGGTTGCGGTCACGAGCGCGCGAAAGCGGCGCTCACTCTCCTGCAATGCGGCGTTCGAACTGTGATCCGGATCGATGGCCAATCGCCGTCCTACTCTGTCGGCCCACGCTGGCCTGGGTGGTTCGTCCAAGTGCTGGAGCCTAGAGCCTGCCTACATCCCGCGCAACGTGATGAAGAGGGAGAGAAGGTTCTGCGAGCGGGAAGCGAGAATGAGGCCAAGGCGAAGGACGCACACCCCGGGGCGTCGCAGGCGGAGCAACTTACGCCGAAGCCCGTTCGTGTCGCATGACTCTAACCGCTGAGGGTGGCTGACGTCGATGGAAAAGGAAAAAGAGCCAAGGCTGCAGGACCTCGACATGGGAGAGGGTAGCCTCGAGGAGTCCCTGTCCGAAGGAAAGGGACCGTCCCGCAGCAAGCAGGGTCCCAAGACGGTTCCCGTCAAGCCAAACGCGAACTCACGTCCCGCGGTCTCGCGAGACGCCGATTAGCTGTTCCACCATCGTCCAGACGCAAGGAGACGGATGTGCCCGCAAAATCAGGTGCCCAGCAGAAGGCCGCTGGTGCAGCGCTCTCAGCCAAGCGCGGGGACACGCCCAAGGGCGAGCTGAAGGGTCCATCCAAGCAGATGGCGGCATCAATGAGCGAGAAGCAGCTGGAGGAGTTGGCTTCCACCAAGCGCAAGGGAAAGCCGGAACACGCCAGCAAGACGTAGGCGGTACTATGCTCCTGCGAATGTCCTGAAACCGAGCTGCCCGCACGTCGGAGTCGCTGCTTCGGGCGGCTGTTGCTGCTGTCCCGAGGCATGGGCTGAGCCGAACCCGGCAGGCAGGTCAGGAAGTCATTTCCGCTCCGGGCGGCACGAAGCTGACCTGGGCGAGGCGCCAGGGACGGTCCTCGCCTGCCGGCCACAGCGCTTCAAGCTCGACCTGATCCTCCGGCAGCACGCCGCTGACTTGTGCGTTGATGAAGCGGCCCGTTTCGCGCAGCCGGATCTGCGCACCTGGGTAGCGTCCGGCAAGCCGCCGCCTCAGTTCCTCCGCCTCGGGCGCGATCTCGTCCTTCTCCAGCTTGCGCGGAGCGCCGTCGATCAGTTCGGCGGTGGAGGATCGCAGGGCGTTCACGCCGTCATGAACGATGCTTCCAGCAATGACGATGCTGGCCGCTGCATCCGCCCACCAGTAGCCGAAGCCCACGCCCAGCACCCCGGCGATCCCCGCGAGGCCCGTCATCCAGTCGGCCTTCTGCATCAGCGCGTCGGTGTGCAGCACCTTGTCCTGCAGCCGTTGCGCGACCGGCAGCTTCAGCCGGCCAAGGATGAGCGGGGGAATGACCGAATAGACCAGCGCCGCGATCATCAGCCAGCCGAGCCAAAGGGTCTCGCCGAACATGGTGACCGGAGGGATGGTGACATGCTCCCGCTTGAGGAGTGTGCTTGTCGATTCGAAAAGGAGAAATGTCCCGACGGACGCAAGCGCAACCGCCGAAATCAGGAAGGCCAGGCTTTGAACCCGGTGAAAACCATAGGGAAAGGCGCGGCTCGGCGGCCGGCGCTCGAGCTTGGCCGCGACCAGGAACACCAGCGCGGGCACGAGGCTGAGCAGGTCCTCGAACCATGCCGTACGCATGGCCTGACTGGATCCTGCGGCCATGAACATCACCACCAGGACCGTGCTCATGGTCACCAGCGTGAACCACTCCAGCCGCTGCGCCCGGGCGAAATCCTGCTCGATCTCCTGGGGCATGGTCCGGCTCACTGGAGCCTGCCGATCTTCCCGGCCTCGCGGTAGAGCATCGCGATCCACGCATTCTCGCCGTTGCGGGTCATCGCCATTGTGGCGGGCCTGGATCCGTCGTCAGGGCCGAGCGGAGGAAGGAAGTGCACCTTGGTTCGCCATGGGCTCTTCTGGGCCATGGCGCCGACCACCAGGTCGAGCCTGCCCTGCTCGAGTTCTTCGAGCAACGGCTCGGCTGGGCCATGCTGGATCGCCGGTCGAGCGCCGGTGGTTCTGGCAACCTCGTCGACCAGCATCAGCCCGCGTCGCTCGCCTTCGGGACTGCCGGAAATCACGCCAACTCTGAAGCGGCCCTCCTGCCGGACTCGTTCGAACGAGCGCTCCGGATCGCGCGGAATCTGGCTGCAGGCTCCCAGCGCGACCGCTGCGCAGAGAATAAAGCTGCGGATCTCCATTCATCCCAAATGCCGCCGGCGTCGTTTCGGTTCCGTACCGGGCGGCGGGCGTGGATCGGCGCTCCGTGGCGCCGGAAAGTGCGGAGCAGATGCGGCGCTGAACGAGGCGCTACTTACCGCATCATCGCCTTTCGGCCTGGATGGCATCAGCATGGCCATTTGCGGCGTCGGCCGACAGATGGCCCAAACGCACAGCCATCTGCTCTTGACTGAAAGCGCCGGGCTTGCCGGAGTTGAGGGCAGCGGCCGCCTGACTCACCTTTCCGTCGTTCGGCTTTCCCGGAACCCAGCCCCTTGTGGCCCGCGGGCTAAGTTGATGACTTTCCGGGAAATGGGCTGCGGTCTTTGGGTCGACGCAGGGGAGTCCAGGCCGGGCCTCAGGGAAGGCGAAGCTCGTCTCGGCCAGCCCGATCCGGACGCTCATTGCCTCTCCCCGCCAGTTCGCCATATCTTGCGGACAGTTCGAGGTGGATACGCCGGGCGGCCTCGTGAGTAGCGTGGCTGGCGGCGGACAGCTCGTCCTCTGCTCGCCGGGCATAATAATCCTGGTCCTGGTCCTGGTCCTGGTCGATCAGAGGCGCTTCCCTTGCGCAAGGCGGACCGGGATCCTGGGGTCGCCTGCTCTTCATCCTTCGCGCCCGGCCAGCCAGAGCGATCGGGTCAGCGGCTCGAACAGATACTGAAAGGCACTGCGGCGGCGGAGCGGGATGAGTACGTCGGCGGGAAGACCGGCGTGAACGGCAGCGTCCTTGCCTCTGTTCGCCTTGGTCAGTTCGTTCGGGGGAACGACCACTTCGATCCGGAAGTAGGATTGCCCGGTGCGCTCGTCTTCCAGGCTGTCGGCCGAGATCTTGGTCACCTTGCCCTTGAGGATCGGCAGGTTGCGGTCCTGGAGCGCGGTGAAGTTGACCTGCGTCTCCATGCCGACACGAAGATCGTCGGCGTCGCGCGGGGCGACCTTGGCCTGGACGACCAGGTCGCGGTCCTGGGGCACGACCTCCATCAGCGTGTCCCCCGCGGCAAGGACCCCGCCGACGGTGAACACCCGCATGCCGACGATCCGGCCGCTGGCCGGCGCGCGGACGACCGAGCGTGCCACCTGCTCGCGCAGGGCGAGCAGCCGCGGCTGAAGTTCGTCGAGCCGTGCCTGGACCTCGCGAAGCTGACCGGCGACCTCGCTCGCCATCTGCTTGCGAAGCGACACCATCTGCAGCCGGGTTTCGCCGATGGCCTCGCGCGACCGGGCGATCTCCGACCGGTACGAGCCGTAGTGCCCGTCGAGGGCGCTCGCCTCGCGCTCGACCGCACGCAGGCGGTTGATCGAGACGAAGCCCTTGGGGACGAGGGCGGCAAGGCCGGCGAGTTCGTCGCCGATCAGCCTTTGCTGATCGCGATTGGCCGACATCTGATGCTCGATCCCGCCGATCTGCTGGCCATGCTGGGCGATCCGCTGGGCCAGGACCGCCTGCTCGGTCCGGAGCGACGCGCGACGGGCTTCGAACAGGCTTCGCTGGCCGGCGAGCGCCGTCTCCGCGATCTTGCGCTGGTCACCCTCGAGCATGGCGAATTCCTCGGGCATGGGCACCGACCCGGAATCACGACTTTCAGCGAGAAGCCGAGCCCGCATGGCGAGGAGCGAGAGGACTTCGCCGGCGATGCTGCGCTCGCCGGCGACGAGGTCGGAGGAAGAGACTACCGCCAGCGGTGCGCCTTTCCGGACGAGCTGGTTTTCGGTCACGAAGAGGGCGCTGATGATCCCGCCTTCGCGGTGCTGGACGACCTGGCGGTTACCCGACACGGTCACCACGCCCTGGCCGTAAGCGGCCGCATCGAGCGGGGTCAAAGCCGCCCAGCCGAGCAGGCCAACAAAGAACAATCCGCCGACAAGAGCGCCGCGGCGAGCATCGCGCAGGGGCGAATCCTCCGTATCCTGCCAGCGGGCGGACGCCCGAAATGCCTCGCGATTGCGCATCTCGTTCATGGATCAGGCCCTTTCAGTCAGGGGAACGACATTCGACCGAGCGGCGTCGCGCGCGAGCTCGTCGAGAACGTCGGCGCGGGGGCCGTGTTTGACGACGGTCCCAGCATTCATCACCACCAGATTCTCGGCCGCCGCCAGGATCTGCGCACGGTGCGCGATCATCATCACCGCGGCACCCTGAAGGCATGCGGCCTTGACTGCGCGGCCGAGCGCGCTTTCCCCCTCCGCGTCGAGGGCGCTGTTGGGTTCGTCGAGGATCAGGACCTTGGGCGAGCCGAATAGGGCCCGGGCGAGGGCGATGCGCTGCGCCTGCCCCGCCGACAGGACCTCAGCGCCGTCGCCGATCCGGGTCTGATAGCCGGCAGGAAGGCGCAGGATGGTGTCGTGGACTCCAGCCATCTGCGCGGCATGGACGATGTCGTGATCGACGACCTCCTGGTCGGTCCCGCACGATGGGCGGCTGAAGCGCGAGATATTATCGGCGACGGTGCCCGGAAGCAGGGTCGGCTGCTGGGGGAGGTAGCCGATGTAGCGGGCGAGCCGCTCTGGGTGCCAGTCCGCATAGCGGGCGCCGTCCATGCGGAGCTCGCCGGTGTCCGGGATGATGCACCCGGCAGCCGCGCGTGCCAGCGTCGTCTTGCCGGCGCCCGACGGACCGACCACGCCGGTCAGCGTGCCGGGCTTCAACCCGAAGCTGACGTTGCGAAGGATGGGCACCTCGCCATTGGCGGCGAAGACGCTGATCCCGGCGATCTGGAGGTTGCCCGTGGGCTCCGGAAGGGCGAGGCGATGCTCCTCATTGCTGCCGGTGGTCGCAAACAGGCGGTCGAGCGAGGCCAGTGACTGGTGAGCCTGGCTGAGAGCTGGCCAACTGCCGACCATTTGCTCGACCGGCTGCAGGGCGCGGCTGAGCAAGACCGACGCGGCGATGATCGCGCCGACCGAAATCTGGTTGTTGATGGCCAGCCAGGCCCCCACCCCCAGCGCCAGCGATTGCATGAACATCCGCACGAACTTCACGAGCGCGGTGAAACGACCGCTGGTCAGCTGGACATCGAAGGCGGCGACAAGCCCGCTCCTGCGCTGTTCGCTGTGGCGGGCAATGAGGGCGGTCCCCATGCCGAGTGCGCGGACCACCTCGGCGCCCCGGAAGGTGGCGTCCTGTTCGGCATAGGCCTTGGCCTGCGCGCTATGGGCCTGGCTGCCGCTCAGCCGATTGGCGCGTTCGTTGAGGATCGCGAGCATGATCAGCAGGCCGGCGCCCAGCAGGACCATGAGGCCGAGCAGCGGATGGATGAGGAAGGCGACGAGCAGGTAGAGAGGGGCCCAGGGCGCATCGAACATGGCGGTGATGCCGGGGCCGCTGAGCGCACTGCGGACGCTGTCGAAGTCGCGCAAAGCCTGTGCGCTCGGCCGCTCGTCAGGAGGCGCGAGCGCCCGCGCCATGACAGCGGCCGAGAGCAGGCGATCCAGCCGGATGGAGGCTCGCAGCATCAGCCTCGAGCGGACCGCATCGAGAGCACTCAGGATGGCAATGGCGGCTCCGACCAGCAGGGTCAGGACGTACAGGGTGATCACCCCGCCGGTCGGCACCACCCGATCGTAGACCTGCATCATGTAGATGGTCGGCGCGAGGTAGAGCAGGTTGATCAGCGCGCTGAAGAAGGCAACGAGCAGGAAATGCTTCCGGCATTGCCCTAGAGCGGCTTCGAAAGGTTGCGGGATCCTGATCCAGAACAGGCGCATGTCGGCCCCCCAAGAATTCGAATTGCGAAAGGCGGGCTGGCCGGGCTCGAAAGGCGAGCCCGGCCGCCTTGCTCAGCTCACACAATCAGATGGTCCGCGGGGTCGAACTGCAAGCCGTGGATCTCCGCCCGCTCCCTCGTCTCCGGCGCGCTCCAGGCCGGCGGCATGTCCACGAATGCGCTGCCTGGCGCCCAACCTTCCGAGAAGATCTTCTGCAGGCGCCCGCTGGAGCCATAGTCGGTGTTGCTCTCCAGCATCTCCCGCATGCGGCCAAGGACTCCGAGCGCCTTCAGGTCGAGAGCGAAGCCGTTCGCACTCCCGTTCACCACGTCCTGCGGCCTGAGGGAGCCGATGACCTCGTCGGACCCGCCATTGGTGTTGAACACGAGCCTGTGGTCCGAACTCAGCCGGGAGATGTCGACCGTGTCGGCCCCCCTGCCGCCATTGACCGTGATCGTGCTGTAGTCGAGGCTGGTCTGGGTGAAATCGCCGATGACGTTCACCGTGTCGCCGCCCAGGTTTCCGCCGTTCACGACGCCATCGCCAGTGTTCGTCGTGGTCACGGTTCCGTTGACGACGATCTCCTCGATATTGTCGAGCTCGGCGAACAGCACCCCATTGCGGCGGATGACGATCTCCGTGGAAGCATGGAGGCCGGTCACTCCGGCCGCTTCCGCCGCTGCCCTCGTCATGATGTCGAAGGTCTCGGCCGCGGCGGTGCCGACAAGGGTGTAGGTGTCCGCACCGGCCCCGCCGTCGACGAAGTCGGCACCCGCATTGGCGGCGCTCTGGGTGATGCTGTCCGCTCCGGCTCCGCCCAGGATGATGTCGTTTCCGCCAGCGCCGTTGATCACGTCGGCGCCATTGCGTCCGAGGATGATCTGGTTGGTGGCGTTCCCGGTCAGGGTCTGCGACGAGCCGTTCCCGGCGAGGACGTTGTAGTTGACGCCATTCAGGCGGATCACTTCCACGTCGTTCCCCACGGTGTCGGTGCCTTCGAGCCCCGACACGGCGGTGATCACGAGGTCCGAGCCGGCTTCGCCGAAGGTGTAGGCGGTGGACGCGCCGGCGAAGACAGCGGTGTCGTTACCGTCGCCACCGTTCAGGTCGTCGTTGCCGTTCCCGCCGGTCAGGGTGTCGCTGTTATCGCCACCGTTCAGCGTATCGTTTCCGTCGCCGCCATTGACGATGTCATTCCCGCCGCCGCCGTTCAGCAGGTCGTTGCCGGCGAAGCCGTTCAGCGTGTCCGCCCCGCCATTGCCGCTGGCAATGTCGTCGCCGGCGGTTCCGGTGAACTGGTTGCTGCCTCCGTCACCGGCCCAATTCGCGCCTACCGGCCCGGTGGCGGCCGAGGTGACCGATTCGGGATTGCCAAAGCCGTCGGTGAACCTGACGACGACGCTGAGGCGAAGACCCTGCTGCGGGTCCGGCGCCATGCCCGCCGCGTTCGTCGGCGTGAAAGTGGCAAGGGTCGCGCCGGCGATATTGGTCCAGGTGATGCCATCGGCCGAGGACCGCCATTGGTAGCTGAAGGCGCCAAGCCCCTGCGCATCGGCAATCGCGGCCGTGTTGACCGTCAGGGCCTGACCCGCGGTCGGGGTCGGGTCGCTGATCACCGGTGCCCCGGTCGCCGGGCTATTGGTGGAAATTTCCATGTCGGCGAAGCGAAGCCGCTCGATGCCGAGAAGCGTGTCCACGCCATCGACCTGGGTGCCCCGGGCGTGGGTGACGGTCAGCCGGCCATTCACGGCGCCGATGTTGTAGTCCGCCCGGTTGCCGGAGAAGACCGCGACGTCGACGTCACCCGCGGTGGAGTCGGTCTTGATGGACCGGACGATGCCAAGCTGGTTGGGATTGATGGCGCCGCTGAAGATGTCGTTGGTCAGCTCCTTCATGCTGCTGACGAGCCGGATCGGAGCGCCGGCCTTGTCGGCGGTGGCGTAGACGCCGATCTGCACATCAAGCCAGCGGTCGCCGTCGATCAGGTCGTTGCCGCCGTTGCCCTGGATGAGGTCGCTGCCATCCCCGCCAAGGATGATGTCGCCGGCCGAGAAGGAAGTTACGCCCGCGCCCAGCAGCTGCTGGAGCCCGGAGATCAGCGCGATCCCGTCGGCGGTAAGAATGCTGCCCTGGAAGCCCGAGGTTCCCCCCTGGCTGGTCGGCAGACGATCCGCGGCCGTGTCGTGCGATCCCTTGAGCACGTCGTTGAAGCGCGAACCCGAAAGGCCTTCCATGCTCTCGAACTCATCCAGAGCCGTGTTGGGAGGAAGAGTCGGACTTTCATCGAACACGATCGGGATTGAGAGATCGGCGTTCACGCCGAAGCCGAAGTCCTTGTAGGTCGCCCAGTCGAAGCCCGACATGCCAGCCATCTTGCCGCGGCCGAGGCTGCCCACCATGATGTCGTTGCCGCCTTCGCCGATGAATTCGTCGAAGCCGCCATCGCCCAGGAAGACGTCGTGGCCGTTGATTGCGTCTTCGGCGAAGATCTCGTCGAAATTGTCGCCGGGAGCGCCGTCGAAGGTGCCGGTTTCCAGCCAGTCGTTGCCCTCGTTCCCGAGAATGCGTTCCGCATTCTTGTTGCCGAGGATGAAGTCGTCACCCTCGCCGCCGAAGACTTCGGAGCCGGCATCGGTACCGAGGACGACGAAGTCCTGTCCCGCGCCGGCGAGGACCAGGTCGAGACCGGGTCCGGCATGAATGGCGTCGTTGCCGTCGCCGCCCTTGATGTTGTCGTCGCCGCCGCGGTCGCGGATGATATCGTCGCCGTCACCACCGTTGAGGATGTCGTTGCCGAAGTCACCCTCGATGCGGTCGTTCCCGCCATCGCCGTAGATGGTGTCGTCGCCGATGCCCGATTGCAGGATGTCATTTGCTTCGGTGCCGCCGAGGACGACATGGTCGCCGCCGGTGTAGCGCAGATAGTTGCTGTCCGGACCGGCCGTGGACGGATTGTTGCGGACGATGAGGGGTGTCAGGATCCCGCCGCCGAGCGGATCGAGGTTGTCGAAGACCCCGTCGCCATTGCTGTCGTTGAACTGACGGGACTGATCGACCTCCAGGATCCAGGCAGGCGCGCTGAACACGTCGGAGGGCAGGTGCACCGCGTCGGTGTGCCGCATGATCATGGACGCGAAGCTGTTGGCCTCGAGCTCACCGAAGAGGTGCAGGCCATCCAGCCGCTGCAGATAATAGAAGCGGTCGCCGCTCTGCAGCGCTTCCATCTGCACTTCGAAGACGAAATTGAAGGTAGAGCCGAGCATGCCGCCGAACGGCATGGTCTTCTCCGCCAGGCCGCCGATCCAGAAGTCGACATTCTCGAGCCCGCCGAGGCTTCCGCCGGCCCAGGCCCCCTGCGCGTTGAGGAAGTCGACGGCATCCGCCGGAACTGCCAGCCCGCCGACCGAATTGCCGGTGATGATGGTCAGTGCGGCATCGCGCCGGCCTTCGGCAGTGGTCTGGCCGGTGATCAGGCTGTGGGTGCCGTAGGAGGCGATGAAGTTGATGATCGAGGCTTCGTTCTTGAGGTTGCCCGCGAAGTCGACCCAGCTTTCGTAAGGCTTGAGCTCGGCAGCCTGGTCGGTGACCGCGTAGAATTCGCGCCGCGCTTCGTTGAGCGTGGGCACCCCGGCATCGCGCCCGCGGGCGAGGTTGATGGTCGCAAGGTCGAGCGGCAGCCCCAGGAGGTTGTTCCGGAGGGCGCTGGTGACGAACTCGTCGATCTGGTTTCCGACCTGGCGGGTCATGCCCCGCACGATGTCGCCCGCTGCGATCGTGGGATTGAGTGGATCGAATTCGATCGGATTGAGGAAGCCCTGGATGAGGGAGATATGACCCTCGGCGAAATTGACGTCGAACCGGTCGATGTCCTCGTTCAGCATCGAATGGCCGAAGCGATAAACGACGTGCGCGAACTCGGCCATGATGGTCGGGTTCATGGTGGCGTCGTAGCCATCGGGCACGAGGAACGGATTGATCGCCGGCTGCACCTTGCGGGCGAACTCCTCGAAGACGAGGTGCTGGTACTGCATCTCGGTGCCGAACTTGGCCGCCTGGAAGATGCGTTCGCCGTCCCAGTCCAGTGCCGCGACCGCCCCAGGCGTCATCGGCACGGCCGCGACGTCGACATCGAGCCATTCGTTCAGAAAGGCGACGGCGTCGGCCATGCTGGCGCCGTTCGCAAGCAATTGGCGCGCGTCCTCGATCACCACGTCCTTGGTGTGCTGCACCAGCCGGTTGTGTTCGGCGTGGAAGACATGATGGACCGCGGTCAGGCCGATGTTCTCGTTGGCGCGACCGTCGCCCGCAACGTAATGGGCATCGAGCAGCTCGTCGTCATACGTCCCGTCCGCCGGGATGTTGCCGCCGACTTCCGTGTCGCCGTCTTCCAGGCCATCGGGCACCGCATTGTGCGCGATGTCGTCGAGGAAGGCATGTCCGGTCCGGACCGGGCCGAGGCCGCCGTTCAACTCGGCGAGCACGAGCGGCGTGGCGAGGTTGCCTTCGACAACGAGGTCGTCGGCTGTGTTGGGAATGCCATCGCTCCCAATGCCGATGACCACCTGCGGGAGGCCGTTCGCACCGGGGATGAAGTTGCCATAAGGATCGGTGCGCAGAAGCGGCAGATTGCCGACGTCGGTGTCCCTGAGGTCGATGCCGAGCAGGTTGCGGGCCTGGACCTTCAGTTCGCCCCAGGTCGCCATGCCGCCATTGACACCGTGGATCAGTTCTCCGGTGGCCTCGGGCCCGTTCGGTCCCATCTCATAGGCACGCAGGAAGACCTGGTGCGACGGGTGCGAGGAATAAGTCTGGTTCTGGTCGACGAACGGTGTCGTCAGGTTGATCGCATTGCCATTCTCATCGAGCGTGGCGCGGGTCAGGACCATGAAGTTGGTGCTGCTGCCAGGCACGTAGAGCGGATCGTCCGGCGCAAGCGGGATCATCACCTGGCCCGAGCCGCCCTTCGCGACGAGGTCGAGACCATGATCGAAGAACTGGCCGAACAAGGTGAACCAGCTGTTGAACGGTGCCGACAGGCCTTCGTCCGGCGCGACATTGGGAAGGACGACGTTGGCGCCGCTCAGTTCGATCCCGTAGGTCGTGAGCAGGGCATCGAGCGACTGCGCCGGCCCGGCGCCGTCCGGATCGGTCGCGCGGGCCCCGGCGAGGTCGGCCCGCGCCGCATCCAGCGCTGCCTGGGCCGCCGCGGCCGCGGCGATGTTCTCGGGTGTGGGATTGACCGCTGCGCTCGCCGTCGCCTCGGCCGCCGCATCGGTGGCATCGTCCACGGCCTTGAACAATTGCTCGATCGAGCGGTCGCCAAATCCCGATAGCGGCCGTTCGTAGGCCTCCTTGATCTGGCCGGCGATGTCGATGAGGTCGCCCTCGATGCCGTTACGGCTGAGGGCGGAGATGATCGCCGCCGGATTGTCGAGGGTCTGGTCGGCGGTGAGATTGCTGATCATCCGCACATAGGGATCGATCATGTCCCCGGCGACGCGCGGCCCGGGGCCGTCCGGGTCGATCGTCGGATCGTAGGACAGCGTGATCATCGGGGTCGCGGGATTGCGATCATGATCGACAAGTATGCTGCTGAAAGAAGGGTCGACATGCGCCGGGAAGGGCTGGTCGGCCGCGCCCCAATATTCCCGCCCCGGAAGCAGATTGTTGTACGACCCGTCGACCGTCCGCAGCCCCCAGGACAGGTTGTAGGTCGGGATCAGTCCGTTGGTCCCGTACAGCGGCTGTCCGCTGGAGTGCGCTTCCGCAATCTTGATCTGCTTCAGGATGAAATCGAGATCGCTACGGATATAGTTGACCATGACTGTTCCCCTCTGAAGAGACCAACAAATTCCCCGCCCACTGCCATTGCTGGACAATGAGGTCTGGTGTCAGCGCCAATCGAATCAATGGCCCGGTGGCCGGTCGAGGAACAATATTGGTAGATAACCTGGATCTATGTCCATTATGCTAGGGAACTAGGTCTGAAATGATCGGAGATGTCTGGTTGTAGTTACTCAGGACTCCGATAACTCACCCATTCGTCTTAGTTCTCGAGCGCCCTCGGACTAAGACTTTCGATCTCGTTCGCCCCACGTGCGTGAGCGTAGTCCCCCACCAGCAAGGGCCTCGCCTCCACCGCCGCCGAATGGTGGGACTGCTGGGCTCTCTCGTTGAACAGGGCAACGGCGCCGGCGCGACTGCTGACGCCCAGAATGCGGAAGGCCGCGCTCATGTGCACCTTGACGGTGGATTCGGAAATCGAAAGCTGGCGGGCAATCTGCTTGTTGGAGCTGCCGTTGCAGGCGCATTGGAGCACGTCCCTCTGGCGCGGGCTGAGCCCATCGAAGGTCGCAGCACCAGCGACGGCGGCCTCGGCCCGGGGACGCTCGGAAAGGTCGCACAAGATCGGCGGCACGAAGACATGACCGGCGACGATCAAACGCAGCGCTTCGACAAGCTGCTCGGCCGCCATGGTCTTGCCGACGACGCCATGCGCCCCCGCCGCAAGCACCGCGAAAATGTCGCGGACCCCGAATTCGCTGGCGACGACCGCGATCTTGAGCGTCGGAAAGCTCAGCCGCAGCCCGCGGACGTGCGTCGGGGCATCGAAATCGGGCAGGCTCGCATCGATCAGGGCCAGTTCGGTCTCGATGGAGATGACCTCGCACAGCGCCTGATAGTTACCGACAAGCCGAACCTGCCGGCAGGTGAAGGCCCGCCGAGCGACGCTTGAAATGCCAAGCCCCTCCAACGGCAGGGCATTTGCGATAACAATGGATCGACACTGCTTCATGAGGGCACCCCATGAACCCGAGAATCGCTCCCATCCGCAGCGTAACGATTAACATGATTTCAATCTGGCAAAAAGGAGGCTTGGCCATTTTCCGCCGTTCAGTCCCTCGCCAAAGCCGGCCTGGTCTGCATGCGGCGGAGATGGCGCGCCGGGCACCGCCATCCGCAGAGCAATCCTTCAAGGCGGCTGTCGATCACGAGCTCTCGGCTCAGCGAAGGCATCACGGCACGCTTCGGCTAGGTCGTGGCCCGGCCCCCGGCCTGCCGGATAACAGGTCGGGGCCGTCATTTTCCGCTCAAGTCGCCGTGACGGCCGCCCGGACCTGCTTCACCCCGTTGCGCAGATGCTCCTTCTGGTATGGCTTCTGGAGAACCACTGCGGTCGGGCTCTTGGCCTGGAGCGCAACCTCCTCGCCATAGCCGGAAGCGAACACGTATGGGACCCTCGCCTCGCCCAGCCTGGTCGCGAGGTCGAAGGTCGTCGATTGCCCAAGATTGATGTCCAGCATGGCGAAATCGAAGCTGCCCCGCGCCAGCAGCGCCTCGGCGGCGGCCAGTGTCGAGGCCGCCTCGACCTCCGCCGCACCAAGGGCGCGAAGCATATCCTCTGCTTCCAAAGCGATCAGCATATTATCTTCCACCAGCAGGACGGAGCAGCCCGCAAGCGGAAGATCATCGGTTTCGCTGTCGCTGCGCAGCGGGGCAGTCCCCTCGCCGGCACCATCGTCGGCGTTCGGTGGTTCGGCGGCGGTAGGCACGACGATATAGTGCGTGGGGACCTGGAAGTCGGCTTCAAGGCCGCTCAGCGCGAAGCGCACTTCCGCGGTTCCCTGCAGGTCGAAGGGGATGGTGCGCTCGATGACCATGGACCCGAACCCACGTCGTTCAGGCGCCCGGACTGCGGGGCCGCCAAGCTCGCGCCACCGAACGGTCAAACCATGCGCCTCGTCCGTCTCCACGGCGACTTCCACCCGCCCCGTTGTCGACAGGGCACCGTGCTTGCAGCTGTTTGTCACAAGCTCGTGGATCACGAGGGAGAGCGTTGACAGGGCGGTCGGCTGCAGCATCACAGGCGGGCCGTTGACGACCAGCCGGTCGCGGGCACCCGGAAGGGCGGCGATCTCATCGTCGAACAGCGAGCTGAGCAGCGCCGGCCCCCAGTTCTGCCGGGTGATCTGGTCGTGGGCGCGGGCGAGGGCCTGTACCCGCCCGCTCAGCGACTCGACATAGTCCCCGAGCGAGTCAGCCGTTCCGCCCGTGGTCGTGATGAGGCTCCTGATCAGGGCGAGGATGTTCCGGACCCGGTGATTGAGCTCAGCGATCAGCAGTTCCTGCCGCTCGCTGGCCCGCCGGCGGTCGTCCGCAGCAATGTCGATGTGCCGGAGAATGACTTCGATCAGGGCAAGCCTGACGGACTCGGCGATCCGCTCGTCCCGGCCTGAAAAGGGCGTGGACCGGCCACGCACTTCCTCGTTGAAGGCAGCGAAGCTCTTGCGCGGCGATACCCGCTCGGTCCCATCGGAGAATTCCACCGGCTTATTGGGGTCGCCGCCCCAGGTGATCGTGGCAAGCATCTCCTGGCGGAACAGCATCACGTAATCGCGCGGAACCCGTGAGATCGGAATCGAGAGCATGCCGGGTGCCACCTTCGCGCAGTCCTCGAGGCCGGGCATCAGAGCGGCCAGGCGATCCGTCGCCAAGACCCGGCTCGGCGAAGCGATATTGAGGTGCCGGCTGATCCGCTCGACCTGCTTGGGAGGGGGCGTCAATCCGTGCGTGAAGACATGCCCGGCCCGGAACACCGCCACGCCATCGCATTCGATCATGTCGCTCACCACGCCCTGCAACCATTCAGGATCGGACAGGAGGTTGGGATCACCGGCGATGGCGGTGATCAGCTTGTCGGTCAGCGCGCGGGCGTGCGCCTCTGCCTCGGCGGCCTCCGCGTTCAGCCTGCCGCCGAGCATCATCCCAACCATGCCCCCAAGAAGTTCGGCGGCCGTGCGCATGACGAAGCTTGGCAGCTTCGGCTCGAAGGCGTGGCAGGCGATCAGTCCCCACAGGCGTCCATCGACGATGATCGAGATCGACATGGAGGCGCGAACGCCCATGTTCCGGAGATATTCCAGGTGCACCGGCGACACGGCGCGAGTGATCGCCATCGACAGGTCGAGCTCGCCGCTAAGCGCTCCGGCTTGCGGCAGGATCGGCACGGAAGGAGCATCGACGTCGTGGATGATCCGGAAGGGATTGCGCAGGTAGAGTGCTCGCGCCTGGGCTGGGATGTCGCTTGCCGGAAAGTGGAGGCCGAGAAAGGGTGCAAGCCCGGACCGGGATGCTTCGGCGATGACCTCGCCATGACCCTCGCGGTCGAACTCGTAGACCATGACCCGGTCGAATCCGGTCAAGGCCTGGATCTGCCGCGCGGCCGTGCGGTGAAAGGTGGCGAGGTCCTCGTCACGGGCGAGGCGGGCCGCCATGGCGCGGACCATTGATGCTGCCTCCATGCCGTCGGCAGCCTGCGACGGCTCGCCCTCGATGACCAGCAGATCGCCCTGGAAGTGCAGCGCCAGATCGAAGCGCCGCGTGGTGCCGAGTAGCTTGATCCCGTAGATTCGCTCGCTTCCGATCGAATAAAGAAAGCCCATTCGATTGCGGAGCTCATGCTGGGCCTGACGTCCGATCAGATCACCGAACGGCGTTCCGAGGACCTCGTCGACCTTCCAGCCGAGGTGCTGTTCGACGTTCGCCGACACCTTTGAGACGATCCAGTCGTTCGTCAGTGCAACCAGGAAGCCGAAGCCCTGAATGGTGCCAAGCCTCGTGATAGGCTCGCGATCGCAGCTGCTGAGATCAGGCAATTGGGTTTCCTTCGGGATCATCATGCCCCTCCGTAGGGCTTCGTCCTACTTTGCTTTGCGATAGGCGCTTGGACTGAGGCCTGTTGCCTGCTTGAAGTTCCGCCGGAAGGAGGCGGGGCTGCCAAAGCCGGCAAGGCTTGCGATCTCGTCCGGGTGCTTGTCGGAGTGGCGCAGGAGATCCTCCGCCCGGGCGATCCGCCGTTCCTGCACGAACTGGTGCGGTCCCCGGCCGAAGCTGGCGGTGAAAGTGCGGGAGAAGTGCGAACGACTGAGCCCCGTCACCCCGGCCAGGTCGTCGAGGGTCAGGCGACCGGCCATGCCGGCTTCCACGAACTGGGTCAGGCGGCGGATCTGTTGCGCGGAGAGTCGCCCCGGACGCGGCGCACCGACCGCTCCCAGTATCTCCAGCGCGGCGCTTACGCACAGCGTCTCGGCATACAGCAAGTCCGGATCGACCGATTGCGCAAGCTTGCGCAGCTTCGCCATTGTCTGGACTAGCGAGGGGTCGCGATCATAGATCAAGGGAACGGCCTCGATTGCCCCGAAGCGTTGGCCCAGATCGTCCGAGAACTCCGCGGGCTCGAAATGAAGCGTGGTGAAGCTGTTCCTGCGATCGACCGGCTTGGCCCAGCCGGAGATGCCGAGCCCCTCGGGAACGTAGGTCAGCGTCCCGCGAATGTCCCTCTCGCGAACCTCGCGTAAGCCATCGACACGCAACTCCCCGTCTTCAAGGGCGAGGTCATGGAGAGCCAGGTAATGGGTCGCCCCGACGTTCTTGAATTCATAGCCGTCCGAACTGTCTAGGACGACGTGCTCAACTCGGAATCCGCGCATCGCCAAAGGAACACGGTGAACGGGAATGTCGTGCTTCCCGCCAGGCTCCAGATTGATGATGCCCGCTACGTCCACTCCCCACGAGAGACATAATTTTGCGGAAATGTCCACAAATTGCGGTCGCTTGAACCGGACGGCCTCGTCGTCGAGAGAGGCTCAATAGAATAGAGCCGATCGCGCGCTCGAGAGCCTTACCAGCACTGCGACGAAGGAGGACGTCAATTGCGCCGAACGGGATCTGAATCCAGAATCTCCGTCACGCGCGCCGCAAGCGCCTGCAAGGTAAAGGGCTTGGACAGAAGCACCACGCCATCCTCGACCCTGCCGCCGGTGGTGATCACCTCGCCGGGATAGCCGGACATGTGCAGCACCTTGATGCCCGGATCCGACTGCCGAGCCTTCTGCGCCAGTTCGCGTCCGGTCATTCCCGGCATGACGACGTCGGTCAGGAGCAGATGAATTCGGCCCTTGTGCCGCTCGAGCAGGGACAGCGCTTCCTCGCCCCCGCTCGCCTGCACGACCTCGTAACCGAGCTCGCGCAATCCTTCGGCGGCGAACAGCCGGACGTCGTCGTCGTCCTCGACGACGAGGATGGTCGAGGTCCGCTCGTTCTTCCGGGCATCGTGGACCGGCCCGGGCGCGACGTTCTTCGCTTCCTCGGGCGATCGTGGCAGCAAGATGCTGATCGTGGTGCCCTCACCCGCAGCCGAGCGGATGCGAACATCGCCGCCGGACTGATGAGCGAAGCCGAACACCATCGACAAACCCAGCCCGGTGCCCTTGCCGACCTCCTTGGTGGTGAAGAAGGGATCGAATGCCCGCTCGAGAACCTCTGCGGTCATCCCGGAGCCCGTGTCCGAGACCAGCAGGCAGACATAGTCGCCGGCCGGGAGAGTTTCGGGCGGGTCGCCTGCCCCGATCCTACTATTCTGCGCGCTGATGGTCAGCGTTCCTTCGCCGTCCATGGCATCGCGGGCATTGACGGCCATGTTGAGGATGGCGCTTTCGAGCTGGTTCGTGTCGGCCTCGACGCACCACAGGCCGGGCGGAAACTCCATCCTGATATCGATCTGCTCGCCCAGTGACCGGTTGAGGAGCTCGAACATGCCCTGCACCAGCCTGGCCACGTCAACCGACGTCGGCTCCAGCGGCTGGCGGCGGGAGAAGGCGAGCAGCCGCTGGGTGAGCGAGGCGGCCCGTTCCGAGCTCTTGAGGGCATTCGTCAGGGATCGCTCAACCCGCTCGTCGCTGCTTCCGCCGAGCCTGCGGCGGGCCATGTCCAGATTGCCGATGATGACGGTGAGCAGGTTGTTGAAGTCGTGCGCGATGCCGCCGGTGAGCTGGCCGATGGCTTCCATCTTCTGGGCCTGGCGAAGCCGCTCCTCGACCTGCTGGCGGCTCCGCACCTCCTCTTCCACGCGCTTTTCGAGGTTGCGGTTAAGGTCGTTGAGCTGATCCTGCGTGCGCTTGAAATCGGTGATGTCGAAGATGACCCCGATCTGCCGGGGAGCAGAGCCTTCGGTTTCCGAGAGGATCTCGCCCCGGCGTGCGATCCACCGATGTTCGCCGGTGTCGGCGCGCCGAATGCGATATTCCCGGTTCCCGAGATTGCGGGCGGGACGGCTGTCGAGGAGCGGCCGGTCGCCGTCCACGATGAGCGCGTTTACCGCCGCGACCGAGAGGACCGGGGAGGCCTCCAGACCGAGCAGCTCGCAGAATTGCGCCGACACAGTGGCGGTCGGCAGCCCGGGCACATATTCGAACGTGCCCACTCCGCCGGCCGTCTGGGCAATGCGCAACCGTTCCTCGACGCGCTGCCGGGCGGTGATGTCGACGAGGATGCCGGCGAAGCGTTCCGGCTGGTCCTGCTCGCCGAAGGAGCAGCGGCCATGGGCCTCGACCCACCGCAGGCTGCCATCCGGGGCGATGACCCGGTAGCTCTTGCAGAACACCTCGGCGCCGTGGAGCATGGCCGACACGGCAACCCGGATGCGCGGTGCATCGTCGGGATGGATTCCTGAAAAGAAGCTGGCGACCGGCAATCCGGCAGCGGCGTCAGCAGCCTCTATCCCCTGGAAGGCAGCCAGCCGGGAATCGAGATAAAGCCGGCGATTGGCGATGTCCCAGTCCCAGCTGCCGACCGATCCGGCAGCGGCGAGGGAGATGCTCAGCCGCTCCTGCAGTTCCTTCAGGCGCGCGCCTCCCGGGTCCTCTTCCGGCACTGCGGAATGCAGGTTCATCCTTCCGCCCATTTTCCTGAGGAGCAGGAGCAGCTCATCTCAGAAGTCCTCGGCCATGGTTTCGGCGATGAAGCCGCCAAGCAGTTCCTTCAAGGCGATAAGCGATGACATGTTCATCATCATCGCGATGTACCCCTGGAGATCGCGCTCGCGGACCGAAAAGGTGATGTACAGGAAGAGGACCAGGCCGACGTCCTCCTCCTCGCCCGGCTGGCTCAGCAGGTCGGTGCCGCCACCCTTGACGACCTGGGGGATCGACATGGTGAGCGGCCGTTTCAGCATGTTCGCCATCGTCGCCAGACAGCTGTTGAGGATCACGTTGCCGGTTTCGGTAAGGGCTTCCTCCTCCAGATCCACAACTTCGTCGTGAGACATTTCGGGACCGGTGACCGCTCGGACCAGCTCAAGGCTTCGGGCCTGGGGGAAGATCAGCAGCGCGCCGCCGGAAAAGGCACCGGTAAAGCTCTGCCTCACCGCGACCAGCTGGTCGCCGCCCTGCTGCACCAGCAGCCCTGCCGCCCGCTCGAAGCTGAGCACCTCCACGCTCGGCACGGATAGCAGCACATGCTGGCCGATCATCTTGCGCAGGGAGAGCGCGGCCCTGCTGACGCCGATATTCACGACTTCGGTCAGTGCATCCTTCTCGAGCTCGGACAGCTCGATCACGTCCGCAGCGTTCATCCGGCCGACCGGATGCGAAGCGCCGCCCCCGAGAGAAAGCCCTGCAAACCCTCGGCCGTCAGCGGTTTCGCAACGAAGGAAGCGTTGATCTCGCGCGCCCGAGCGATGATCTCGTCCTGGATATTCGCGGTGATGATGGCGATCGGCATCTGAGGGTGGCTCTCGCGAAGTTCAGCCGCGAGCGACAGGCCATCGCGCTCCGCCATGTTGAAGTCGATCAGGGCGAGGTCGATCTTCTCGCGATCCAGGATTTCAACCGCTTCTGCCGCACTGCCGGCCTCGATCTTCTGCCAGTCGGGCTGAAGCGTGCGCAGCGCCTTGCCGGCATTGATCCTCGCAAGCTTGCTGTCGTCCACGACAAGAACATTCACGCTCACCTGCAACCCCCTGTCTGACGCACTCGCCATGCCTGCTTCCGTTCAGCACCGGATACACCAAGAACGGAACAGACACGCACCAATTGCCTTCACGCGATCGGGCTTGCGCCCCGACCTCCCGTTGCGTCGAGAAGACGACACAACCACTCTGCGAGTAGTGGAGCCCCATCGGACGTGATGCCGACGCCACTCGCCCAAACTATCTGAACAAGGGCAGTATGCAAATACTCGCAGCGGGCAAGATTGACGGGCCGCGGGCGCTCAAGAAGGAGCTGCAACAACCCTTCGGCTTCTTCCGCGCCGCATCTGCCGACGAGATGCACGATGTCGTCACTCGCCTCGATCGTCATGCGACGACTTCCCCAAGGTTGAGGATGAAGAGAATGCTTCCATCACCCGTCAGCGTGGTGCCGGCCACCACCGGAACGGCAGACAGCAGGCCAGTCATGGGGCGGAGGATCACTTCCGACCGAGAAGAGAAGTCGTCCACGGCAAAGCCCACCAGTCCTTCCGGTCCTTCGATCACCAGCACCCGCAAGTCGCCGGCCGGCCGCTCTCCTCCAAGCCCGAGCAAGCGTGCAAGGTCGAGTAGCGGCACCGTCCGGTCGCGAATGACGAAGGCTTCGCCGGTTCCCACCGGCCGAACGGCACCGGGCGATATGCGAGCGGTCTGGACGACCGAGTCCATCGGGACGGCGAATTGCTGTCCGGCGACGGTGACGGTCAGGACGGAGGTAAGCGCAGCCGTCGCAGGCAAATGGGCGCTGACCCTGGTCCCCTTGCCTGGGCTGCTGTCCAGGACCACCCGGCCACCCAGCCGCTCCACGGCCGCCTTGACCGCATCCATGCCGACGCCCCGGCCGGACAGATCGGTGATCTCGGCGGCTGAGGAAAAGCCGGGAGCGAACACCAGCTGCATCGCCGCCTCGTCCGTCAGTGCCGCGGCCCCGTCTGCCGAATGCAGCCCGCGCTTCACGGCCAGCTCGCGCATGACCGCGGGATCGATCCCCTGGCCATCATCGGCAAGGGTCACCACGACCTGACCGCCGGACGAGTGGGCCGACAGGGTGATCTCGCCCCGGGCCGGTTTGCCTGCGGCCAAGCGCCGATCCGGCACTTCGATGCCATGGTCGAGGGCGTTTCTGGCCAGGTGCAGCAACGGGTCGAACAGCGCGTCGGCGATCGCCTTGTCGACCTTCGTCTCCATTCCCTGCAGCTTCACCTCGACTTCCCGGCCGAGCTTTGGGGCCGTATCGCGAACCATGCGGGCGATCCGCCGGAGAACGCGATCGACCGGCACCATCCGCATCGCCATCACGGCCCGATGCATGTCTCGAAGGACGCGGTCCATGGTCGCGCCCGACGCCCTGAGGCTCGCCTCCCCTCCGGTTCGAACCGACTTCTCCGCCACCGTTCCGAACTCGTTCCGGGCGATCAGCAACTCGCCCATGAGGTCGAGCAAGCGATCCACCTGCTCGGCTTCGACCCGGATGGTCGGGTCGGCGGCGGCCTGCGGGATCACAGCGGGCTCCGGTGTCGCAAGCGCCGGCCCGGTCGCAACCACCTCCACCTGGTCCGGAATGAGCCGGAAGACCGACCTGACGTCCGCCAGTTCGGCGGTGCTCAAGGCGTCGATGGCCAGCATGCAACGGTAGGGGTCGAACTGGTCGAGAAGCGGCCAATCCTCGCGTGCGGCCACTCGAACGGCGATCAGGCCGGGCACGGAGCCGATCAGGGCGAGAGGATCGTCGCCAGCGAAGAAACAGTCCTCGCGCGGGAGGTAGCGGATGGCGGAAAGCCGCTGGCCGCGGGCGCCCGCAGCCGCAATGGCCTCTCCCTCCGCTTCCACCAGCGCCTTGGCCCACGCATCATACCGGGTAGGAACGCGGCCGGGCTCAGCGGGAGAATCGCCGGCCAGCGCACGCAACTGAGCACTGATCCCGGCCGCTATGCCGTCCGCATCGTCGGCGATGCGGCCCTGACTTGCCAGAGCGTCGATCCAGCGGTCGCATTGGTCGATGCAGCTCAGCAGCGCGCGGGCGGCAGCGGCAGAGATCGGCTGCGAGGAGGAACGCGCCGCACCGAGCAGATCCTCGGCCGCGTGCAGCATGGATTCCATTGGCAGAAGGCTGACGATCGCCGCCGACCCCTTCAGCGTGTGCACCGCGCGGAAGGCACTGTCGATGGCCTGGCGGGCACTTCCGTCGCTGACCAGCGCCGTGCAATCGTCGGCTGCCTGCGCGATGAGGTCACGCCCTTCGATCAGGAATTGCTCGAGCAGCTCATCCATCAGCAACGCCGATAGGTGATGGCGTCGGGGAAGCGGCAAAGCTCGAACAGGTCGGAGATCCGGTTCATGCTCTCGGTATGGCCGAGGCACAGGTAGCCGCCGGGCGCGAGCGCGCGGTGGAGGTGCCGGGCTGCCAGCTTGCGGGACTCTTCGTCGAAGTAGATCAGGAGGTTGCGGCAGAAGATCACGTCGAACTGACCCATCGTTGCCATCGCGCCTTCGTCGGCGAGGTTGCACGGCACGAACTTCACCGATTCCTTGAGGTCGTCGATGATCTCGCGCGTGCCATGTGCCTCCGACTCGAAGTAGCCGTCGACTACTTCTGGCGGAAGCTTGGACAGAGCGCGTGTGCCGTAGCGGCCTTCTATCGCAGCCGCGATCGCGTTGGTGTCGATGTCGGAGCCGACGATCTCGATATGATAGACGTCGACCATCGCCCAATTCTCGAGCAGCCAGAGGGCAATGGAATAAGCCTCCTCGCCCGTCGAGCACGGCATGGACCAGATGCGCACGAGGTCGCCGGGACGCCGCGTCCGGACGATCTCGGGCAGCATCGACCGGCTGAGGCAGCGCAGTTGATGCTCCTCCCGGAAGAAATAGGTTTCGTTGACGGTGAAGCTGTTGATGAGCCGCTGCGCCTCGGCGCCATCCAGACGAAGCACGCTCTGGTAATCGGCGAAGTCGCGACTGCCGGTCGCCGCCATCCGCTCGGCGAGCCGGCGCTCGACGTAATAGCGCTTCTTCTTCTCGAAGCGCATGCCCGTGCGACGATAGACGAAGTCGGTCAACCGGCCGAGATCTTCCTTGCTGAGCAGGGGCGTGTCCGCGTTCATGCGAGCGCCTCGACCAGCAGGTCAGCGATACGCTCGAGCGGCGCCACGGCACTTGCTCCGTCGAGCTTCACCAGCTCGCCCGGCATGCCCCATACGACGGCGGTCTCTTCCGCCTCGGCGACGGTGCGCCCGCCGCCCGCCTTGATCTCGGCCATGGCGGCAGCCCCGTCATTGCCCATGCCCGTCATGAGCACGCCAATCAGCTGATCGGCCGGCACCGCGGCCAAGGCGCTGCGTACCAGCCTGTCGGCGCTGGGGTGCCACGGGTAGGCAGGATCGGCGGGCGCGGCACTTGCCACCAGCACCTCGCCCCGGCGGCGGACCACCATGTCTGCCTCGCCCTTCGCGATGTATACGGTACCAGGCTTCAGGGCTGTCGGCGCAGACAGCTCGACGATGCGAAGTGCGGACAGCCGGTCGAGCCGAGCCGCCAGAGCCGAAGTGAAGAAGGCCGGCATGTGCTGCGCGACCAGGATCGGCCAGGGAAATTCCGCCGGCATGCCGGTCAACAGCACCTCGAGCGCGCGCGGCCCGCCGGTGGATGTGCCGACCACGACCAGTCCCGGAGCAGTCCCGCGGTTCACCGGAGGCAGCGCCGCTGGCGCAAGCTCGGCCGGCACTTCGCGCCCCTTGGTACGGGCAATCCGCCGGCTGCGCGCCCGGACTCGGTCGGTCAGGCGGGTACTCGCCTTCACCCTGGCGGTTGCCGCCGCCCTCACCTTGTCGATCAGCAGCGGCCTCAAGGCATCGATCTCCAGCGATACCGCGCCTTCGGGCTTGGGGATGAAGTCCACCGCGCCGAGCTCCAGCGCGGTCATCGTCTCGGCCGCGCCTTCGGCCGTCCGGCCGGACAGCATCACCACCGGACAGGGCCGCTCCAACATGATCCGGTCGAGACAGGCGATTCCGTCCAGCGTCGGCATGTGCACGTCAAGCGTGATCACGTCGGGCTGAAAGCTATGAAGCTTGTCCAAGGCTTCCGCCCCGTCACGGGCCAACTCTATCTCGAAGCCCTCTTCAGGAGTGAAGATGCCGCCCAGCAGGCGGCGCATGAGCGGCGAATCGTCAACGATCAGGAGTCGGGTCATGCAGGTGCCGACAGGTCCTTGTGCATGTCTGCGATCATGTCCTGCTCCGCCTTGTCCAGCAGTTCCTGCGGGTCGATCAGCAGGACCATGCCGCCGCCTTCCACCATTCCGATCCGGTGGATGGTGCGATTGTCCTCAGCGGCGAGTTCAGGGCTGTCCTGAAGATCGGAGCCGCTCAGCCGCACGATGCCCGAGACTGAATCCACGACAAAGCCCGCACTGCCCCGGCCCGTGCGGACGACGACGACCCGCCGCTTTGCCGTCGCCGCTTCCGCAAGGTTGAAGCGCCGTGCCTGGTCGATGACCGGGATGACCCGGCCCCGCAGATCCATCACCCCTTCGACGAAGGCAGGCGCCCCGGGCAGGCGGGACAGCCGCTCCGGAACCCGCGAGACTTCCTCCACGCACGCGAGCGGCAGGCCGAAGCTGTTCTCGCCGAGCGTGAATACGAGCAACTCTTCCGTCTCGGACACCGTGGCTTCCTCTCCTTCGCCGCCCTCCTCCTCCGACGCGACCTGCTCGCGGAGTCGCTCGGCGAGGCCATCTCGAAGCAGGTGATCGGTCGACAGGACGGAGACCAGTCTCCGGCCCTGGTCGAGGCGGCAGACGGACTGGACCTGCGCTTCCTGGCTGCCGCGCGTGAGGACCGGTGGCACCGGGTCGATCGCGGCCGGCGGAACCCGGAGGATGGCGCGGGGGCTGTCGATGACGAGCCCGACGCGGCTTCCGCCAAGCTCCGCCACCACCACCCGCTGCGCCTGCTCCGGCCGGCCCTGGAAGCCGAGCAGAACGGCAAGGTCGACGAGCGGCAGCAATCGCCCGCGCAGCGCCATCACGCCGCGCATCACCCGATCGGTATGCGGGACCCGTGCGACATCCGAGGGCAGTGCAACGACCTCCGACACGCTGCCGAGCGGAAGCGCAAACTCCTGCCCGCCGACATCGAAGCTGAGGAATTCGGACAATCTCTCCGCCGCCTCCGCAGCGGCTGGCGTGCGTCGTGTCGGGGCTGCAGCCCGGGACGACGACTGTCGAGCAAAGCCCGAGGCGAGCAGTGCCGGCAGATCGATCATCCGGCCGGGCTGCGCCGGCGTGCCGACCTCCGAGCACGGTACCATGGCTGAAACGCGGTCCACCAGCAGTCCAACGGGGCCGTCCTGCTCGATCACGATCACCCGGCTCTCGCCGGCTCCGGATGCGCTCTCCTGAGACAGCAACTTCGCCATGGACACGACCGGGACCACCCGTCCGCGGAGGCTGACGACGCCCGCCAGCGCTGCAGGCGCGAGCGGCGGACGCACGAGCCGAGGCTGGCGGACCACCTCGGTGACGGCGCTTGCCGCAACGGCCAGCCGCTCCGCTCCGACCTCGAAGGCCAGGGCGGAGCTGGATTGCACGGCGCCGTCCACGTTCAGGCCTCGACCTTCTGCAATTCGGCGGCGATGGAAGCGATCTCCTCGATCGCAGCGGCAAGATCCTCCGCTCCGCGCGCCTGCTGGCCCGCGGCCGCGGCGGCCTGTGCGGCGGCACTCGATGCCTGCTCCGCCACTGCAGCGATCTGCTCGGCTCCCTGAGCGACCTGCGCTGATGCCGAAAGGATCAGCTCGGCCCCGCTCACCACGTTGGCGCTGCCGCGGCCGAGCGCCTCGACCCGGGCACCGACATCCGCCAGCTGTTCGATGATCCGGCTGTTCCTGGCGGCCTCGACCTCGCTGATCGCAGCAATCTGATCGAGGTCGCGGCGCAGGTCGGCGATCTGATCGCGCATGCCGTCGATGACGTCGCGGATCTGCTCGGCACCGGTGGAGGAGTCCCGCGCAAGCTTGCGGATATCATCGGACACGAGCGCGAAGCCGCGCCCCGCCTCGCCCGAGCGCGCCGCCTCGACCGAGCCGCTCACCGCCAGCATGTTGGTCTGGACCGCGATCAGCGACACGCCTTCCACCATCTTGCCAAGCTTGCGGCAGTCGCCTTCCAGTTGCTTCACCTGCAGCGCGACCGCGCGGATCTCGTGAAGCGCGGCGCCGGACCCGTCGACGAGGCCGCGGACGGCGGTTTCGCTTTCAGCCAGCAGGCCGGCGATGGCCTTGCTCCGGGCCAGCGCCTCGGAGGCGCGGTCGCGGGTCAGTTCGGCGGAGCGGGAGATTTCCGTCAGCGCGCTGGTCGATTCCTGCGTAGCGGAGGCCTGCAGCTCGGTGCTCCGCCCGATCTGATCGATCGCAGCCATGATCTGCGTGGCCGCGCCGGAGAGTTGCTGCACCGTTGCCGACAATTCCTCGGCCGAGGACGCCACCTGCTCGACAGCACTTGCAGCGATACCCTCGCCGGAGTGCAACTGGGCTGCAAGTTGAGCAAGGGCATGCGCCGCCTGCTGGCTCTGCTCGAGCGCGGTCGACTGCTGATCGATCCCCTGCAGCGCCTGACCGGCGCCTGCGGCCTGCTCCTCGGCCGCGCCGGCGATCTGCTCGGCCGCGCGCTGTGCCTCGCGGGACGCGGCCTCGGCTTCGACCGCGGATAGCAGGATCGCCTGGGCCCCTCCAGAAATCTCACCCATGTCCTCGCGCAGCTGCAGCAGCTTGTCGGTCACGACACTGGCAGTCGCGACCTGTTCCGACGCCGTCTGCGATGCCTGGCGGATGCGTGTGGCCACATCCTGCACACGGTCGCGGATCGCCTCCGCCGACGAGTCGATCTCGTGCGCACTGCGTTCCGCATGCTCCGCCAGTGCGCGCACCTCGTCGGCAACGACGGAGAAGCCCCGGCCATTTTCCTCCGCCCGAGCAGCTTCGATCGCTGCGTTCAGCGCAAGCAGGTTGGTTTCTTCCGACATGTCGCCGACCGTTCGCGCGATCTGGCGGATGGAGCCAACCTGTTGCTCGAGCTGATCGGCATAGTCGACCGACGCCAGCTGCCGCGCCGAATTGGCCTCGATCGCCGCCAGGGATGCGCCGATCGCCGCAGAATTTTCCACGATGGAGTTCTGCAGCAGCTCGACGTCCTTTTGCGCGAGCTCGGCCTCGGCCCGCGCTTCCTCAAAGGCCTTCCCGAGCTGCTGGATCGCAGCGAGTGACTCCTGAGCGGCGCCCGCTGCCTCCTCGCTTCCGGTGGCAATCTGCTCCATCGCTTGGCGCAGCTGATTCGCCGAGGCGGATGCCTCGGTCAGTCCGCTTGCGAGTTCTTCGGTGGCAGCGCCTATCTGCTCCACCGCGCGCTCCTTGCGATCGGCGGTAGGAGGCAGTGCCGTGCGGCGGACCGGAGCGGCTACGGCGGTAGATGCGGCAGGCTCCTTCACGCCTCCCGCGGTGCGTCGCCCCTTACGCCCTACGTCCGAAGTCTTGACCAACGGCACATGCGTCTCCCGGAAAACCCAAAGCAGCAGAGTAGCGGCAGCGGCTGAACAATCCAGTGGGCGGGGGGAATCGCACAAGAAGCCTTGGCACTTCCGCCCGCGGAACATTCCGTGCTTGCCGCGTCCACGGTGCACGGGCGCCTCAGCCCTGATCCATGTCGAGAAAGTTGGAGACTTGCCCCACGAAACATGAGAACAAAACAAGAACATAGTTCGAGAGGGTGTCATGTTGGAGCTCATCGAGGCTTACATGCGAAGCAGGAGGATCGCGCCGACCAGGTTCGGGCGAGAAGCGGTTGGCGATCCGAATCTCGTGACCCAGTTGCGAGAAGGAAGGGTGTTGAGAGAGCGGACCGTCAGGAGGGTACAGGCTTACCTCGAGCAGAAGGTCGCTCAGCGATGAGGAGGGTTCGTGAAGCGGGAAACGTCATGCTGGGCGTTGCTCTCCTCCTCCCGGGCGAAGGTCTGCCGACCGCCAAGGCACAGTCGCCCGTGCCTACCCCCGATCTCGCCACCATCGGCCTGCTGGCGTTTGCGCTCGTGGCAGGGCTGGCCGCGGCGTACGGGCGGGAGCTGAATGCGCGGCGTGTGCCCGGACGTGCGTGGTGGGCGGCGCGCCTGCTTCTGCTGCCACTGCTGGCGATCGCTGTCGCGACGGCGAGCGAGGCTTTCCTGCTCGCCAAGAGCACGACCGCGTTCACGGCCGCCATGCTCTCGCTCGGCGGCTACGATTGCCTCAGGCTGGTCGAGGCGCAGTGGAAAAAGCGCCACTTCGGCGAGACGGGATCGCGTCGCCGGGGATCGGCGGGAGGCGGAAAGGTCCGCCTGGACCACCGGAAGGTGCCCTGAGGCCTCAGGGCCAGGCGAGCGGGGCCCTCTTGCCGCCTTCCACCATCCACCGGCTGGCGGTGCCGCTGGTCATGCGCACGGCGGCATCGAGCAGCGCCTTGGGGAGTGCACGGCTTCGAGTGCGGAGCAGCTGGCTCACCAGCTCGCCGGCGTCGCCGCGCGCGCCACCGAGGACGGCCCCCTTGAGGAGCCAGCACAGCATGTAGATGCGGTGGTCGTTGAAGCTTGCCCGAAGCTCGGGCCGGCGTTCGCAGAAGCGACCGGCGACCAGATCGAAGGACCGCATCATCTGCCGGGCGTTGCACGACATGTTGGCCGATCCGCGGCGGTAGGCGGTAAGCGGATCGCGGACGAGGGCGAGCCGGCTCACCTCCGCGATCTGAAGATAGAGCTGCAAGTCCTCGCACCCTTCCGCGCCCCGCTCGCGGAGACTGGAATCATAGCCGCCGAAGCATTCGACCAGCTGCCGCCGCATCAGCGCCGAGCTGCCGTTGCCGATGAAGTTGCGGCGGCAGAGGTCCTCGAACTGATTGGTGACGGGGAGGGCTCCGGCGCGGCGGGCGATCACCCGATCCTGCTCATCGATGACGCTGTAGCCGGTAGCGACCATCCCGACGGACGGATCTGCCTCAAGCTCTGCCAGCTGCCGCGCGATCTTGTCCGGGTGCCAGAGGTCGTCGGAGTCAATTGGAGCGACGAGGTCGCTGCGGCATTCGGCGATGCCGCGATTGCGGGCCGCTGCCACTCCGCCATTCGGCTGGTCGACAAGGCGGATCCGCGCATCCTCGCGGACATGGCGGGCAACGAGCTCCGCCGTCCGGTCCTTCGAGCCGTCGTCGACGACCACGATGTCGAGCTCAGCATGCGTCTGCGCGCGGACGCTGGCGATGGTGCGGCCGATCGTCCGCTCGGCATTGTAGGCCGGAATGACAACGCCAACGAGCGGCAACCCGATTCTCCCCGACGTCGAACCTGATCGGAAGTCGTGTCGAAGAACAGCTTCGCCGACTGCCTATCGCCTTGTGGACTCGCCTTAACTATCAATGCACTAAATGAAAAGTGAGCAAGAACATGGAACAGCAGGAGCTTTGAAGAAGTTCTCCGTCTCGTGTTCGGAGACGGCCCGACCAGAGCTCACAGGCGAAGCTCGAGACTGAAATTGATCGAGGGGGGTGACTTCGCCGCCACTCTTGCACGGTGCTGGCGACTCGCCAAGCGGCCGCTCGGCCCGTCGCTCGGAATCCTTGGCCTCGGCCTGCTGGCGGCGATGTTCGAAGGGCTTGCCCTGCTTCTGTTCGTGCCGCTGGTCCAGGCGCTGTCCGGCGCCGCAGGAGAAGCGAACTTCATCGAGCTGCAGTTCGCGCGGCTGTTCGGCTCCGCTTCGCCCAGCCAGGCGGTCGCGGCAAGCGTGCTGCTCCTTTGCCTGCTGGTCCTCGCCAAGAATGTCGCTGCCTTCGCGGGCCTTTGGCTGACCCGACGCACCGAGGGCGAAGTGGCACATCGCCTGCGGGTGCAGATCTTTCGCCAGACGCTCGACAGCTGCATCGATTATCGCCCGGGGGTCCGGCGCTCGGAGATTGTCACCACACTGGCGGAGAACAGCTGGAAGGTCGCCAAGGTGCTGGCGCTCGCCTGCCGGATGGCGATCAGCGCGGCGACCATCCTGCTGTTCGGGGCGCTGCTGGCGCTGATCTCACCGATGCTGCTCCTCTTTTCCATCCTGTTCCTTGGGCTCGGCAGCATCCTCATCCGCTTGGCGACTCGTGAAGCCGCCGCCGTCGGCAGCGACGTGGTGCGCGAGAACAAGGCATTCGGGCTGCACATCTGGGAACGGGTGCAGGCACTGCAGCTGATCCGCACCTTCGGCCGGGAAGCGGACGAAAGTCGGGCGATGGAGGACATTTCGGAGCGGGTGCGCGGCCGGCTTCTGCGGCTCGACCTCCTGTGGGGCACGCCGGGCCCGCTGACCGAGGGCGGGATATTGCTGCTGATCGGCGGGCTCATCCTGATCGCCGAGCGGCTGGGGTTGGGAGTGGCTTCGCTCGCCGCCTTCCTCACCCTGCTCTACCGACTACAGGCGCCGGCACGCGAGCTGATGGAGGGTCGCGTCGCCATCGAGGGCATGGCTGGCGGCGTCGTCGACGTCGACGCGCTGATCGAGGAATCGCGCGCGCCGTTCCTCGTCGACGGCACGATCGAGCCACCCCGCCTGCGGGACGGCATCCGGTTCGACCGGGTGACCTTCGCTTACCAGCAGGGCAGCGCGCCGGTGCTGACGGACGTCAGCCTGTTCATACCGGCAGGCCGGACAACGGCGATCGTCGGGCCGTCGGGGGCGGGCAAGTCGACCCTCCTGTCGCTGCTCCAGCGCTTCTACGATCCGTCGAGCGGGCGAGTCCTGGTCGACGACGTGCCGCTGGAGGCGATCCGGCTGGCGAGCTGGCGCGGGCGGCTGTCGCTGATGTCGCAGGACGTCCAGCTGTTCAACGAGAGCGTGCGCGCCAACATCGCCTATGCCCTGCCGGGAGCGGACGAGGAGGCGATCATCGCGGCTGCCCGCGTCGCCCATGCGGACGAATTTATCGCGCACCTGCCGGAGGGCTACGATACGCTGATCGGCGACCGAGGGCTGCGCCTGTCGGGCGGGCAGCGGCAACGGCTGGCGCTGGCGCGAACGATCCTGCGCGGGTCGGACATCCTTCTCCTCGACGAGCCGACCAATGCGCTCGACCCCGAGCTGGAGCAGGCTTTCCAGGAAGCGCTGGCGCTGCACAGCCGGGGCAAGACGCTGGTGGTGATCGCACACCGGCTGAACACCATCATGCGCGCCGACCAGGTGATCGTCCTCGAGCAGGGACGAGTGGTCGAACATGGCGCGCCGGCGGAGCTGCTCCGCAGCAGCGGCCGCTTCGAAGAGCTGTGCGAGCGGCAGCGCGCCATGGGTGCGCTCGGCTGAATGTCTTATCGGCTGATCGATCTTGAATTGTCCGGGCCGATCACGCCTGTGCCGCTAGAGTCGGGCCAGCATGGCTTCGGCATCGTCGCGCGCTGGCGTGGCCGGCCGATCGGCTTCCATCTCGAGGAGTGGCCAGCGGGCGCGCTGGTCGGCGCCGACGAGCTTGCCTCCATCGCCGACCGGCACTTCGCCGAGGCGGTGCTGGCGGCGCGAGTGGAGGATGCGCTCCCACCCTCAGCCGCTGGCGATGGGCGGAGCGGTCCGACGCTGAGCATCGCCATCTGCACCCGCAACCGCGCCCAGCGGCTCGCCCGGCTCCTCCGTTCGCTCGATGAGCTGCGACCGGAGCCGAGCTTCGCTGGGGTGGAGATCATCGTAGTCGACAATGGCTCGACCGACGACACGAAGGGCGCGGTAGCCCGGTTCGCGGGCGCGCGGCACGTGCTGGAGCGCAAGGCCGGGCTCAACTTCGCCCGCAACCGGGCACTATCGGAGGCGAAGGGCGATCTCATCGCCTTCCTCGACGACGACGTGGTGGTGGATGCCGGCTGGCTGGCCGGGCTTGTCTCCGCCTGGCGGAGCCGGCCCGATGCCGGCGGCTTCTCGGGGCTGGTCCTTCCCTACCGGCTCCAGACGGAGGCGCAGCTGCTGTTTGAACGGCGGGGCGGCTTCCGGCGCGGATTCAAACGCATCGAATTTCGCGCGGGCAACTACCACAATCCCCTTTTTCCGGTCGGGGCCGGGTCGGTCGGCGCGGGCTGCAACATGGCGTTCGACCGCCGCCTGCTGCTGGACCTCGGCGGCTTCGACGAGGCGCTCGACACGGGCGCACCGCTGCCGGGTGGGGGCGATCTCGACATCTTCTACCGGGTGCTACGGTCCGGGCGGGCGATGGTGTACGAGCCGCGCTACGCCGTCCACCACGAGCATCGGGAGACCCTGGCCGAACTGCAGCGGCAATATTGGTCGTGGGGCCTGGGGCTGATGGCATTCGTCGCCAAGAGCCGGCGGAGCGACCCCGAGCTTGCGCGGCGGCACCGGGCGATGGTCGCCTGGTGGCTGGGCGACCAGGCCCGCGCCTTTCTTCGGTCGGTCCGCCGGTCGGACCTTCGCGGCGCCCGCTTCACTCTCGCCGAGACCTGGGGCGGGGTGATGGGCTTTGCCGGCGAATATGAACGGTCGCGGGCCCGGGTGGCGGCGATCGCGGCGGAGGCCTCGTGAACGCGCCCGCCGCCGTCCGCCATGTCGACCTCAGGCGCGCCGAGCCGGCGGTGCCGGACGCCGGGCTGGTGCTCGACATCTTCTGGTGGGGCGACCTGCCGGTCGGCTCCCGCACCAGCATCCGTGCCGAGCTTCCGCTCGGCGAGGGGCAGCTGCAGGCGATCGCGGCCGAGCTGATGGCCGAGCAGCTGGCCGGACGGGAAGTGGCGCTCGGCGCACCGCTGGTGGCCGGGAACGAAGGCCGCCCGCACGCGGTGCTGGGGGTCGGCAGGGCCGCCGCCTTCAGCCATGTCGCGGAGCGGCTTCAGAGCCTGTCGTCGCGGGCGCCCTGCGACGCGGGCGAGGTGAGCCTGATCATCTGCACGCGCGACCGGCCGGAGGCGCTCGGCCGTTGCCTCGTCAGCCTCGCCCACCAGCAGAGCCTTCCGGGCGAGCTCATCGTCGTCGACAACAGCGCCGGAGGATCGGCCCGGCAGGTCTGTTCGGAGTTCGGGCAGGTGACCTACGTCCACGAGCCGGAGCCCGGCCTGAGCCGGGCGCGCAATGCGGGCGTACGGCGGGCGCGCGGTTCGATCCTCGTCTTCACCGACGACGATGTCGAAGCGCATCCGGGCTGGCTGTCGGAGATCGTGAGGACATTCGGCGAGCATGACGTCGACTGCATCACCGGGCTGGTGCTGCCGGCCGCCCTCGAGACGGAGGCGCAATGCGAGTTCCAGTTCACTTTGGGCGCGTTCGGGGGGTCGTTCGTGCCGGTGCTGTTCGACCACCGCTTCTTTGCCGAGACGAAACCCCACGGCGCGCAGGTCTGGCGGATCGGGGCGGGTGCCAACATGGCCTTCCGCCGCCGCGCGTTCGAGCGGGCCGGGCTGTTCGACGAAAGGCTCGGCGCGGGCGCCTCGGGCTGCTCGGAGGATAGCGAGCTGTGGTATCGGTTGCTGGCCTTGGGCGGGAGCTGCCTGCACGAGCCGCGGGCGGTGGTCCTCCACCACCACCGGGCAAGCTGGTCCGCGCTGCTGGACCAGATGCGGGTGTACATGCGGGGCCATGTATCGGCGCTGGTGGCGCAGGCCGATGCGTTCGGCGACCGTGCCTGCCTGAAGCGGATCGGCTGGCAGCTGCCGCGCTATTTCGTGCGGACGGGCCTCAAGTCCCTTGCCCGCGGCCGGGGCCGGCGGCTGAGGATCCTGTTGGCCGAAGTCCGTGGCTGGCTGGAGGGCCTGACCTATCTCGTCCGGCCACGCTGGCGCCGCCGCCGGGGAGAATGGCCGACCTTATGATCCCGCGCGCGAAGCTTCGATCCTTCCTGTCCGGCAACCCGTTCTCGAACGGCTGGACCGACGGGCTCTTCTACCGCGAGAAGATGCGGGCGATCCACCGCGTCGCGCCGCCATCGCTGGGCAGGAACGACGCAGTGCTGGAGATCGGCGGCGGCAGGAGCGGGCTTGCCGCCATGCTTTATCCGGGGGCGGAAGTGGTTACGCTCGACCTCGATCCGGACCATGCGGCCCACCAGCCGGAAGGCGGGCGGAGCCGCTTCGTCTGCGGGGACGCACGCGCGCTGCCCTTTGCCGACGACAGCTTCGCCGTCGTTACCCTGTTCGACGTGCTGGAGCATATCGAGGAGCATGAGCTTGCGGTGGCGGAGGCGCTGCGGGTGACCCGGCCGGGCGGCGCTATCCTGGTCAGCACGCCGGCAGCGGACTGGCATTACCCGGTATACGGGATATTCAAGGCGCATGCGCCGCACGAGCGCGAACTGATGGATGAATGGGGCCATGTTCGGCGCGGCTACGAGGTGGAGCAACTGAGCCGGATGTTCGGCCGGGCGCCGGTGGCCACGGCGACCTTCATCAATCCGGTCACCTCCTTCTACCACGACATCGCCTTCTCGCGGCTTCGGCCGCGGATGCGCAAGCTGCTCTATGCGGTCGCGGCTCCGGCGGTGCTTGGCGCTTATCTCCTCCATCGACCGGGCAACCGGGGGACGGAAACCGCCCTCGCCTGGCGCAAGTGACAAGGGTCGTCGCCATCGTCCCGTGGGGCGATGTGATCGAAGACTATCTCGACCCGATCGGCGTGACTCTGGAGGCGTTCGCGGGCGAGATGTCGGGCGGATGGCTATTCGGCTATGTCGAGGCGCTGCAGGCGGTCGGCTGGGCGCCGTTCGTGCTCGTCCCCTCCAGCCGTGTGGAGCAGCCCCGCCGCCTCGTGCATGCGGCGACTGGATGCGCCATCTGGCTGGTCCCCGGCCGGACATGCCAGAAGGTCGGCAATCCCGAGCTGAGGGCAGTCCGGCAGTGGCTGACGACGCCGGTGCAGGGGATGGCAAAGGTGCTTCGGAACCAACGCTGCGACCTGCTGCTGGTGCAGGATTACGAACGGCCGCAGTTCGACGCACTGGTGCGGCTTGGCCGGACGATGGGCATTCCGGTGTTCGCGACCTTCCAGGGCGGGGATCATATCCAGTCGCGGGTCGAGCGGCTGGTGCGGCGGCGGACGATCAGGCGCTCGGCCGGGCTGATCGTAGCGGCGTCGGCCGAGCGGGCGCGCGTGGACCGGGATTATGGGCTCGGCGCCGGGCACGTGGCGGCCATCCCGAACCCGGTCGACCTCGAGCTGTGGAGCCCCCTGCCCCGCTCCGACGCGCGCGCAGCATTGGGGATCGAGGAGGCGGCCTTCGTCGCGGTCACGCATGGTCGCATCGACATCCACCGCAAGGGCCTCGACCTGCTGCTCGCCGCCTGGCGCGGGCCGGGGCTGCTGGTCCTGATCGGCTCGGGCCAGGACCGCGATCGGCTCGCAGCGATGATCGAGGACCGAAGCGACGTGCGCTGGATCGATGGCTACACCAACGACCGGCAATTCATCCGACGCTGGCTGTCCGCGGCCGACCTCTATGTCTCGGCATCGCGACTGGAGGGCATGCCGGTGGCGCCGATCGAGGCGATGGCCTGCGGCCTGCCGGTGGTCGCCTCGACGGCCAAGGGGCTGGAGGACATCTTCCCGGCCGACCTGCCCGCCGGCGGGCTTCTCTTCCCGAATGGCGATGTCGCCGCCCTTTCCGCTGCCGTCGACCGGCTCAGGGACGATCCCGCCTTGCGCCAGCGGCTTGGTGAAGCGGGGCGGGAGGTGGCGGGGCGACGCTTCTCCATCGCGGCCGTGGGACAGAGCCTTCGGCAATTCCTCGAGCGCGGCGTGGATCCGGGTTAGCCGACGACGATCTTTGTCGGCACCACTTCCTGTTCGGGCTCGATCCGCTTGGGCTGGATCTCGCCCCGGAACGACAGGAGGTCCTTGGCGGCGCGGAGGCCGGTATAAGCGAAGATCAGCAGGGCCTGCAGGCTCAGGAGCGCGCCAGAGCCGCCGCCGATCGCCACCGCTCCGGCGAACAGGAGCATGAGGAGGAAGGCGTTGAGGTGGTTGGGCACCCCCTTCCGCTCGCCGCCGAAGCGATAGACGACGTAGGGCAGCCAGCGCGCGACCCCGTGCGCGGCGCACAGCAAGGCCCCGACGACGGTGGTCGGAAGCACCAGCGCGTAGCCGAGCGTGCGTCCGACCTGAAGGCCGAGCATGGGCACGATCCGGCCCTTGGGCGCGATCACGTTCTGCCAGCGGAACAGCAGCCGCATGAAGACGAGGTAGGAGAGGAAGGCGCCCCAGACGGCAAGGAAGGCCGGTGCGCCGGCGAGCCCGAGCTTCGCGGGAATCCAGCTGAGCGTCTCGAACGCCACCAGGCTGGCAAGGCCGGTCAGGATGGTCGCCACCGACCATGCGAAGGTGGGACTGAAATTGTGACCGAGCGCATGATAATTGGCCGACACCTTGGGCTTGCGCTCGAGCAGCAGGCCAAGCCGGTCATTTTCGTGATAGCCCGTCTCGTAGGCGGTGAAGAAGCCGAGCAGGTAGATGAGGATCGCTCCGCAGGCGAGCAGGGGCTCGGTGCTGGCGAGGGCAAAGGCGAGCAGCAGGACGGGCAGGTCATGACCGAGGATCGCGTGCCGGACATAGCGTTCGTCCGGGCGCTTCACGCGGACCAGATAGACGAGCGGCATGAGGGGGCGAAGTCCCGCCTGGCGGAATTGCGCCTCGGGCCAGGGGATCAGGAAAGAATTGTCGCTGGCGTCGAGGAGGTCGCGGTCGGTCTCGCTGTCGGTGATGATGAGCGCACGGCGCAGTTCGTCGGCGCCGATGTCGCGGCGGAGCGCGCTCGCCTTGCCTTCCTTCCGCAGCCGCGCGCCGCTCGACAGCCGGCAGCTTTCGCGCAGGGGAAGGTCGCGGTCGATCGCGCTCAGCAGCGGCTGGATGATTTCGCGAAAGCCGAAGCTGACGACGCACAGCTCCTCGCGCGGCCTGCTCCGCAGCGCGTCGTAGAGCGGGCGGTTGACGAAGCGCGGCCCGAGGTCCGCCGCCTTGCGCCGCCACAGCCACAGCGACCAGGGCGCGACGATCAGGACGGCGACGACGCGGATCCAGTCGCGATAATGGTTGGGCTGGCCGCGCTGGAGCAGTCGCCACGGCTGGACGAAGCCGAGCAGCTGGAGGACCATCGCCGCCAGCCAGCGCGGCCGCACGCTGTCGAGAAATTCCTCGGTCGAGTTGCGCAGCCACAAGGTCTCGTCGAAGTCGACGATGATCGGGGCGTCGTCCGGGTGGTGGTGCAAGGCTTCGTAGAAGCGGTGCGGAAGGTTCGGCCCAAGGCTCACCGGCTCTGCCTTCGGCCGTGGCAGGGTGGGCGCCTCATGCACTCAGGCCTCCTGCTCGAAGCGGGCGAGCGGGTTGCGGCAGCCGACCGAATAGGGATCGGCATAGGCCTGGTAGGTCATGCGCTGGAAATCCCGCCCGGCCGAGGTGAAGAAGTCGGTCGAGAAGAGGAAATCGGTAAGCAGGCTGCGCTCGAAGCCTTCGTAGACCACCCGGCGTCCGGAGGGCAGCAGCCCGCGCGACCAGGGATTGTCCATGATCACCATCGCCGCTTCGAACTTGCGCCCGAACGCCGGCCGGCGGACCGCGACATAGGTGTCGGCGAACTGTTCGAGGTTGGCGGTCGGGATGGTGGTGTTGCCGGTCACCGCGCGGAGATGGTCGACGATGATCTCCTTGGGCGAGCGGGCGAGTGCCCGCCCGGCGATGAAGGCGGGAAGGATCCCGACTGCACCGCCGGCGATCAGCAGGTTGCGGCGGCTGAGCTTCATGCGCTCGCTCCTGCAAGGCGGTCGGCGGCGCGGAGGGCAAGCGCGCTCAGCGTGAGCGTCGGATTGGCCGGGCCACCCTGCGGGAAGGTGCTGCTTCCAAGGACGAGCAGGTTGCGCAGCTGGTGGTGGACGAGGTTCGGATCGACGATGCTGGTCGCCGGATCCTTGCCCATCGGCGTGGTGCCGATGATGTGCGCTTCCGATTCCTCGAGGACGGGGCGGAACTCGATTCGTTCGACGGGGAGCGGCGCCATGATCCGCGCGAGGTCGGCGGCAGCACGGTCGATCGCCTTCTGGGTGTAGGCGCTGTGATCGGTGAAGTGCATGATCGGCCGGGCGGGATTGGCCGGGTCGAAGGCGGCGTAATTGTCGTCGGACGGAAAGTCCTCGAACACCATGCGCACCGGCAGCACCTGCTGCCAGCGGCCGCGCTCGGTCCGGATGCGCCCGATGTTCCAGGTCTCGACGAGGCAGGCGGCCATCTGTCGGCGGCGCTGGTCGTCGTCATAGAGCAGGTAGGAGTGGCCGGTGACCGAGGTCGAACCGTTGAAGCCCTCGACGCCGTCGAGGAACACCTCGGCCATCTGGCCGACCTGCTCGTGCAGCCCGCGGCCGAGCTTGGGATGGTCGATCCCCGAGCGCTGGAGGATGACGGGATTGAACAGGGCATTGCTGCCGAGCACGACCAGCCCGGCATTGGCGACCCGTTCGCCGCCACCGAGCCTGTAGCGGATGCCGGTGGCACGGCCGGCGGCCTTCTCGACGCCGATCACCTCGCTTCCGAGCAGGACGTCCACGCGCGGATCGCGATAAACCTTCAGGAGCCCGTTCTGGATGGTGAACTTGGCGTCGACCGGACAGAGATGGCAGACGCCATTGCCGCAGCAGACGTTGCGCCCTTCGGTCGCGACCCGCGCCCGGGCGGTGGGGACGGAGAAGAAGGAGGTCGGATACGCCTTCTTCAGCAGCCGCTCGGCATCGTTGAAGCGGTGCTGCGGCTGGGGATAGGCCTTGTCGCGGGGAAAGGGCCAGGGCGCCTCCGGCCCGGCCAGCGACATGACGGTCTCGACCTGGTCATAATAGGGTGCGAGATCGTCGTAGCCGATCGGCCAGTCCCGGCCGACGCCGAAGCGGCTGCGCGTCTGGAAGTCGGACGGCAGGAAGCGCGGGACGTTGCTCCACCAGCAGTTGGAGCCGCCGCCGAAGCCGATGGTGAAGCGCCAGACCTTTTCCTCGTTGCCGGTGCCCCGGTAATATTGGTCGCTCTGGGTGTTGGCGGCGTCATCCTGGACCTTGCCGGCGCTCTCGTCCCCCGAGCCGGGCTCGGGTGCCCGCGCGGCGGCGGTGCGGGAGGCATGATCCATCCATCCGCCCCGCTCCACGACGAGGATGCGGGCGTCCGGGCCGAGCTTGCTGAGCAGCCCGAGCAGGAAGAAGGACGAGCTGAAGCCCGTGCCCACGACCGCGACGTCATAGTCGCGGCGGGGCTCACGAGTGAACGGCAATTCGTGTTAACTCCCGGGGGACCGGACGATCTCCGACCTGAGTTAATGCAACCCGCCGAAACGTTCCGGGTTCCGCAACAAAATCGAACCGTCCCGGCGTGACATTTCCGAGACGGACAGGAACTTGGTAGCTTAACCTTCGTTGCGGACCCGTTAGGTTGAACGGAGAGTTGACATGCGTGCGTTCGCCCAGGGTGCCTGGAAGACGGTGATCATCTGTTCGATGATGATCCTCACCGTCGCCGGTGTCGGCACTGCGTTGTTCAACCTCCCTGTGGTCTCCGGCTCCGTTCCGCGCTGAAGCGCCCGGAGCCGCAAGGGGGAAGCATTAGATTGGCCACCATTTCCGCCAACAAGTTCGGTTTTCGCCACCTGGTGAAGCCGGAATGGAGTGATTGCGAGCAGGCTGCACGGCCAAGCGACGGACTGGTCGTGTTCGGAGCCATGTGGGGCTTCGCGACCATGCTCAGCATTGCCGACCGTACGCGGGTACTGTCGTTCGAATGGGGCGTGATGCTCGGCATCGCCCAATGGACGGTCATGTTCATGGCCCTCGCCTTGGTGGCGAGACCGCGCTTCACCCTGCTGCTCGGACTCGTCGCCGGCGCAATGGCCGTGCAATATGTCGCCCGGCTGCCGGTGCTCAGCAACAACCAGACGCTCGCCTTCTTCATGAACATCTCGATCGTCGCGGTGATCGGGCTGGAGGTCATCAAGAGCCGCAGCCTCACCATCGATCGCGAGATCGTCTACGAGCGGCTCCGCGTGGTGGCGCGGGCGATCCTCGCGACCATGTATTTCTATGGCATCTTCCACAAGATCAACACCGACTTCCTCGACCCGGAGGTGAGCTGCGCGGTGGCGCTGTACGAGCCGCTGGCGCGTCCGTTCAGCCTCGACCAGAACATGGTTGGCCAGTGGGGCTCCATCATCGCCACCTTCGTCGTCGAGGCGATCGCCATCGTCTGCCTCTACTGGCGGCGCTACTTCTGGGTCGGCCTGATTCTTGGCCTGACCTTCCACTACATCATCCCGCTGTCGGGCTATTCCTGGTACATGGACTTCAGCTCGCTGGTGCTGGCGCTTTACATGCTGTCGGTCCCGCGCGAGGTAAGCGCCGGCTTCTACAGCAGCGTCACCGCGCTGCTGCGCAAGGCGCCGATCAGCCGGGCAGGCTTCACCGCCATTCTGCTGTTCGTCGCGCTGGTGGCGGTCTGCGCCCTGATCGTCTTCCGCATCGCCGACTATTTCCCGACCCGCGAGAATAAGCTGGTGTGGCACAGCGCCTGGCTGCTGATCTGGGCGGTGGTCGGCGGCACCATGTCGGTGCTGATCACCCGCGCCGCCCTGCTTGCCCTGCCCTACAGCGAGAAGCCGGGTCCACGGCAGCCCCGCTGGCTGCTGATCGCGCCCGCCATCCTCTTCATCCAGTGCCTGTCGCCTTACTTCGGGCTGAAGACCGAGAGTTCGATCAACATGTTCAGCAACCTCCACACGGAGGGCGGGCAGACCAACCATCTCATCTTCACGCCGCCGCCCTATGTCGCAGGCTATCAGCGAGAGCTGGTGAAGGTGGTCGATTCCAGCATTCCGTGGGTCGCCACCGTGGCGAAGGACGGCGACTATCTGGTGCGGCACGAACTCGGATCGGCCCTGCGTGAGAATCCAGGCGGCTGGGTCACGTTCGACTACAAGGGACAGCGCTACGAGCGGATCGTCAACGAGACTTTCCCGTTCGACCGGCCCAACCTGCTGGAACGCAAGCTGCTGCGGTTCAAGCCGGTCGACTTCGAGCGGCCCAAGGTCTGCACCCATTGAGGCGGCCACACCTTCCGTTTCGGCGGGCAATGCCTATCTCGGTCACGACCGAGGAAAGCCCGAGCCCATGAGCGCCGAAAAGAGCCTGATCGTCTATGACGGCGATTGCGTCTTCTGCCAGAACTATGTCCGCTTCCTGCGGCTGCGCAAGGCGGTGGGCGACGTCGAGCTGCTCGATGCCCGCTCGGGCGATCCGCGGCTCGCCGCCTACTGGAAGGCGGGCTACGACCTCAACGAGGGCATGCTGTTCGTCCACCAGGGCCGGGTCTTCTATGGCGCCGAGGCGGTGCACGTGCTGGCGACGCTGACCGGGAGCCATAATTGGCTCAACCGGCTGAATGCCCGCCTCTTCTCCAGCTCGCGCATGGCCAGGCTTCTCTATCCGGCGCTGAAGGCCGGGCGGCGGCTGACCCTGCTTGTCCGCGGCCGGTCTGAGATCGAGGTTCCCAACTGAGCGCGTGAGGCGTAGGGCGTGTCCGGAGCGGCAGTCCTTCACTCCGGAAACCGGCGAGCGGCTCGCTTCCGTAACGATTGTTGCCACGGACCGGAACCGAACGCCGTCCGGCGGCTTGTAGGGCGTTGAGTAAAAGAGATGCTTCTGGACATGGCTGAGGATCGGGTTTGGAGCGCCGCGCACTTCGCGACGAACCCTGAGCCGCGCGCCCGGACCGGGCGGCTTTGTTCAGGACGACCGTCTTGATCGGCAGGGCGCATCAGGCCGCTTCGACCCCGCGCATCTTCGGGCTGGAACTGAGCCTGCTAGACCGTGAGGCGCTGGCCGAGGAACTGCTCGCGACCCCGCATGAGCCGGCCGGGGCCAAGCTGGTCGCCACCATCAACGTCGATCACGTCGTCACCCTGCGGACCGACCAGAGGTTCCGCGATGCCTATGACAGCGCCTGGCGGATCACCGCCGATGGCGCTCCGGTCTATCTTTATGCGCGGGCGAGCGGAGTCCGGGTGCCCGAGCGCGTGACCGGATCCGACCTGTTCGCGACGCTCGTCGAGCGCTGGGATCCGAAGCGGCACCGGCTCTACATGCTGGTCGCGAACGACGAAGCCGCGCGGCGGATGACCCGGATCCTCGCCGAGCGCGGCTATGACGAGGACACGCTGACCATCGACGTGCCCAAGTTCGGCTTCGAGAAGGACGCGGCCTACAACGAGGAACTGACGGCGCGGATCAGGGCCAAGCGGCCGACCCATATCATCCTCGGCGTGGGCGCGCCCAAGTCGGAGATCTGGGCCTACGAGCATCGCCATGCGCTTGGCGACGCCGTGGTCCTGTGCGTCGGTGCGGCGATCGAGTTCACCACCGGCCTCAAGCAGCGTTCGCCCATGTTCATGCGGCGGGTGGGCATGGAGTGGATGTGGCGGTTCGGGACTGAGCCGCGGCGCCTGTTCCACCGTTACTTCGTCCGGTCGTTCGGCTTCATCCTTGCGGTGATCGCCGATCGGCCGCGCGCCGCCGAACTGCAGGCCCGCAATGACTGAGGCCGGCTCGGCGAGCCGAGCTCCGGCGTGCTGACCCGGCTCCCCGCTGGCGCCGCGCCGATGACCCCGCCGGCAGCAGCGCCGGTGTTGAAGGGCAAGGCCGTGGAGGGCGGTGTCTCCGCGGCGGCGAGCGCGCAGGTCCTGTGGGCGGCCATCCTGTTCAACCTCGCCCTTTGCTTCGTCGACACCAATGTCGCGCGCATGTCGGCCCTGCCGGTGATGGTCACCGAGGGCGCGATCCTCGCCGCTGCCTTCTTCCTGCCCCTCGCCCGCGCCAACCGCACGCCGGGGCGCTTCGACGCGCTTCTCCTCCTGCTGCTGGGAAGCTGGCTGCTGCTGTCGATGCTCCGCCAGTCGGTCGATCCCAAGCTGTTCCGCGACGTCGCCATCATCCCCATCTTCGTCCTGCTCGGCATGAGCACGCGCGGCGAAGGCCTGCACAACCGCATCTTCTGGCTGCACCTGGTGATCGTGGCGGTGGCGATCTGGGAAGCGGTGAGCGTCACCAGCTTCGTCCTGGTATTCGACATCGCCGAATTCTTCGCCAGCACGCGGGGAATGGCCAATGAAGACTGGTGGGTCGAAAACGGCCTCTATCTCAGCGCCGTACGGCCGGAGAGCCGGTTCCTCTTCCCCGACCTGCCGCTGCACCGGCTGTCGTCGGTGTTCCTCGAGCCGGTCTCGCTCGGCAACTACGTGGTCATCGCGACCATCTGGCTGGCCGGCTTCTGGCGGCACATTCCTGCGCGGATGCGGATGGTGGCGGTCGCGACCACCCTGTTCCTGCTGGTCGGAAGCGACAGCCGGATGGCGACCGTCGCCTGCGCCGCCATCCTGCTCGCCCGCCTGGGCATGCGCTGGATCCCCAACATCGCCGCCGTGCTGGTCGCGCCGATCGTCATCGCCGCCATGTTCCTTGCGGTCGAACTGCTCGGCCTGCGCAGCGGGCTCGATACGTTCGGCGGGCGGATCGCCCACGCCGCCGAAACCTTCCGCTCCTTCTCGCTCGCCAACTATGCCGGGCTGTCGCTCGACAAGATCAAGGCGACCGAGGATGCGGGGTTCGGCTACATCGTCATGGCCCATTCGCTGGTGGTCGCGGCGATCCTGTGGATGACGCTGTTCCTGCGCGAACTGAAAACGGCGGAAAGCCGCTTTCTCCACCTCGCCATCGCGCTCTACGTGGCGCTCAACCTGACGGTCAGCTGGTCGATCTTCACCATCAAGACCGCGGGCCTGCTGTGGTTCCTGCTGGGACGGTCGATCCGCGAGGACGGGGAAGAGGCCGCCGGCTCCGAGCCTCAGCGCCCGGGCGCGCTCAGTAACGCCACATAAGCGTCGATCATCCGCTCCGTCGAATAGCGGCGGGCGAGCCGGTCGGCGAATCGCCGCCGTTCCGCTTCGGGTGGCGGGCTGTCGACGAACGTGCGGATTGCCGCCACCCAGCCGGCAACGTCACGCGGTGCGACAAAGCGCACCGGCGTTTCGCCATCGATGGTCAGCACTTCGCGCAGGACCTTGATGTCGGCGACAATGGTGGGAAGCGCGAGGAGCGCGGCCTCGACGGCGGAAATGCCGAAGGTCTCGTGAAGCGATGGGAAGACGAACTGGTCGGCGATCCCATAGAGTTCGACCACCTCTCCATAAGGAAGCGCGCCGAGAAGGTGCACCCGGTCGGCCACGCCGAGCGAGGCTGCCAGCCGCTCGTATCTCGCCCGCCGGTCGCCGGTGCCGGCGACGACCAGGCGGCAGTCGGGCAGATCGACCAGTGCACGGATGATTGTGTCCTGGGTCTTTTCCTCGACCAGCCGGGCGGTGTTGAGCAGGATCCGCCCTTCGGCCGGGATCCCGTAGCGACGGAGCGTGTCCGCGCGGGCAGCGCGGATGGCGGGCCGGTCGACCCCATGCTCGATGAGGAGGAGGCGGCGGCGATAGGCCGCGGGATAATCGTCGAACTCGCCCTTCGTGAAGACGGTGTTGACGATGTTGACGGGATAAAGGCCGACGGTGCCGAGCAGCGCGCCGAGCCAGCGGACCGGCGCCTTGGTCGCCGAAGGGATGGTCGTCTGATGGATCAGCAGCCGCTCACGCCGGGCGACGAGATTGGCCAGGGCGGCGACGATGGACGGACCGGCCTGATAGGCGATCACCGCGGCGTCCCGGTCGGCGATCAGTCGGCGCACCATGCGCAGCGCGCCCTTGAGCTTGGCGGCGAGCGGCACGCCCGGTGCCGGAGTCAGGAACAGGGTCTCGACCGGCAGATCATGCCGCTCCAGGCCGTCGGCGATGCTGTTCGCGAGCGCCAGCACGCCACCCGGATCGGGAGAATGGATGAGCTGGATGACCCGTCCCTTCTCCGCTGCCGGGCGGGCGTCCAAACGCTTCTTGTCAGTGGTCATGAAGTTCATCGGTCGCCCGGTTCCTGAGTATCGTTCGGGAGCTGCAACGAGCTTGCCCAACAACCCTCCAAAGGAGCTGTGGTTCACCATCTGGCATGAATGCTCCATGACGGGACGGATCGTCTCGGAACCATGTTTCCAAACGGTTCGTAGGTGGAACTATCCCAATCGAAGGTGCGTTTTGAAGCCGCATTTGTGACCTGCGTACCTGCGCGGGGCACGTACTATTGGGAAGCCTCCATGGGTTGGTATGAAAGCGTGGCGCAGTTTGCGACGGGCCAGGTTGGTGGGCGCGGTCGACCCGAGGAACGTGACGGATATTCCTCCCCGCATGACGGCGTCCTCTTTCGCAATGGTGCCGGCAACGACGAGCCCGAGCACCGGACCTTCCAGGCGGTAGCGCCGATGCTTGCGAGCCCATCGCGGATCGGCGCCAGCGAGGTCGACCGGGTCTACATGGCCTTCGACGTCTCGCAGCCGGTCGGTCAGCCCGACGATCTGCGTGGCCGTGACAATGAGGTGAAGGCGCTGCTGAGCGGCGTGCTCCATCGCCGCAACCACGGCCTCGTCTCCGGCCCACGAGGCTCGGGCAAGACGTCGCTGGTCCGCGTGTTCGGCCAATATGCCGACCGCGAGGGCGTCGTCGTCCTCTATTCGGCTTGCGACGACGGGACGAGCTTCGGCGAACTGATCCGCTCCTACCTTGAGCAGATTCCGCCGGCGATGGTCGATCCGGCCGTGGTCGAGACGTTCGACCAGAGGGTGATCAGCTTCGGCGCGGACAGCAGCCCGTACCAGGCGACCGGCGTCTTCGCGATGTTGAAATATTCGCAGCTGGTGGTCGTTCTCGACGAGTTCGACCGGATCAGCGATCCCGACATGCACGACAAGGTGGCGTCGCTGCTGAAGCTGGTGTCGGACGCGCGGCTGGCCGTTCGTTTCGTGCTGGTCGGCGGCAATTCGGCCTTCGCGGACATCGTCCGTGCTCACCCGTCGCTGATGCGGCACATCACCCGTGTCTCGACCGCGCCGCTGGCGGCGGACGCGATCGACGAATTGCTCGACCGCTGCGGCGAGCGATGCGGAATCCGCTTCGGCGAGGCGGCCAAGCAGCTGATCGGCGAAGTGTCCTGCGGCTCGCCCTACCACGCACGTCTGTTCGGCATGCATGGTGCCCTGAATGCGCTGGCCGCTGATTCGAGCGAGGCGGAAGTCGAGCATATCGAGAACGGCCTCGACGAAGCGTTCGAGGAATGGTCGATGCTCAATCCCGAGGATGCGCAGGTCTTCCGCGACATCATGCGCGGCAATTATGGCTCGTCGCGCGATCTGGTCGATTTCGCCGGGCGCGTCGCCTGGCACAATGCGGACGACGATTTCGCACGCGACTGGAAGCTCCAGGGTCGCTCGTCGGCGGGAGTCATTCCCGGCGGCCTGACCGAGATCGGCCAGACGGTGCAGATCGTCGAAGGCCATGCGACCTTCCGTGACGCGACCGCGCCGCAGTTCCTTCTCGCTCTGGCCCAGATCGAGGGCCACCAACATACCCGAATGAACGGTGGTGCCCGTGCTTAGCTTCTACGACTGGATCGATGCGATCCGCTACCGCTGGAAACTGATCGCCGTGGCGACCGGGGTGCTGCTCGCGCTCGCCTTCGCCTACATCCTCGTCGCGCCTCGGACCTATACGGCGACGTCGAGCCTGCTGCTCGACACCGGCGCGCCCGATCCCCTGAACGACGACAAGTCGGGCGGGCGTCCCTCCGACAACCGCGCGGTCATCGCGACCCAGGCGGACCTCGTCCGCTCGCCGCATGTCGCCGGCAATGCCGCAGTCCTGTCGGGCATCGACAAGGATCCGCGCTACGTCGAGAAGTGGCGTGACCAGACGGGCGAGCGCCAGCCGTTTGCCGACTGGCTGCGCAACGAAATGCGCGCTTCGCTGGCGGTTGAGCCGGGTCGGGACACCAACGTCCTTCTGATCCAGGCCAGCGCCGAAGAGCCGGCGGATGCGGCGAAGATCGCCAACGGCTTCGCCCGTGCATCGGTGGAATCGCAGTATCGCCTGCGCACCGAGCCGGCCAAGGCCTATGCCACCTGGCTCCAGAACAGCTTGCAGAATGCCCGCCAGACGGTGGTCCAGCGCCAGAACGACCTGGCCGCGTTCACCAAGCAGACCGGGATCGTCAACGACGGCGACCTGTCGAGCGAAGGCGCGGCGATGGCCGACGTTTCGACCCAGCTCGCTTCGGCCGAGGCTCGCGCCGCGGCGGCGCGGCAGTCGTCGTTCGAAGGCGCCCAGGGCCGCGGCGACGCGGAACGCAGCGAAGGCATTCAGCGCCTTCGTGGCTCGGTCGCCGAGAAGACCGGCAAGCTGGCCGAGCTCGAAGCGGTCTATGGCCCCGAATATCCCGAAGTGAAGCGCACCCGCGCCGAACTCAGCACGCTCCAGTCGCAGCTCAATTCGCAGCTGGCGCAGACCACCGGCGCGCTGACCTCGGCCCGCGGTGCCCAGGCGTCGGCGGAGCGGGCGGCGGCAGCGGCGGCCGAGCAGCGGCTGCGCGGCCTTGCCGCCGAGCAGCGGGCACGAGTCGCCGGCCAGTCGGCCAACCTCGCCCAGTATCAGCGGCTGAGGAACGAGTTTGACGCGGCGCAGAAGACCTTCAACGACCTCAACGCACGCCTGACGCGCATGCGGCTGCAGAGCGCGGTTCCGCTGACCGAAGTGCAGGTTCTCGACACCGCCAGCGCGCCGATCGTGCCGAGCTCGCCCAACGTCCCGCTGACGCTGGCGCTGGCGACCCTGCTCGGCGCCCTGCTGGGTGCCGGCGCGGCCATCTGGCTCGAATATCGCGATCCGCGGGTCCGCAGCCGCGGCGGCATCGAGCGGCTGCTCGGCGCCCCCGTGGTCGGGCGGATCGCCCTGCCCGTCGGGCAGCGCACCATCGCCAACCGCAACGACGGCGGGCCGTTGCTTCTGGAAGGGCAGGCAGCCTGATGCGCCTTGGTACGCTTGAACGCGAGGAACAGGGTCGGGGAACGACCGCCCTCGCCCCCATCGCCCGGCCGATGCACGACGAGCCGGGCGAGCGGAACGCCTTCTTCGGCGACGAGCCGGAGGGTTCGCTGGCCGCCCAGTTGCGCGAACTGCTGAACGTCCTGGCTCAGGGCCAGGCGGTGCAACGGACCCCGCAGCGGCTGGTGATCACCGGTGTCCACACCGAGATGGAGGCGTCGTTCCTCGCCACCAACCTCGCGCTGACCTGCGCCCGTGGCGGCTATCGGGTGCTGCTGGTCGATGCCAATTTCCGGCGGCCGAGCGTGCACCGGAGCTTCGGCCTGTCGAACAGCCTCGGCTTGTCGAGCCTGCTGTCGTCGGCCAATCCGCCCCATGCGCTGCCGCAAGCGACTCCGGTTCCGAATCTCGCCGCCATCACCATCGGGCCTGACTGTCCCAACTGGTCGAGCCTGGTGACCCGCGAGCAGATCTTCCACCGGCTCGATCCGCTTGCGCCCAGCTTCGACTACATGATCGTCGATTGCGGCAACGTGCAGCCGAGCCTGGTCGGGCGGATCAGCGCCGGCGCCGACAATGTGGTGGTGGCGGTCAAGGAGCATGTCTCCTCGATGCGCGAGCTCGCCACGATCGTGGAGACGCTCCGCCACGAAGGCGTTGCCGAACCGGCCGTCCTGATGGTCGCGTGATGCGGCGGCCCACCGCCGCCGCGCATGCAGGGAAAGCAGACTGAGGTGCGGCTGACCAGCGCTCCGGGTCCGGCTCGCCTCGGCCCACTTACCCGTACCTTGCCTGGCCGTCCCATGCCGGCCGCGGGACGGAACGTCGCGAGCACGGCGACGCTTGCCACGGGCGCCCTGCTGCTGGTGCTTGCGGGCATCGCCTACAACGCCCTGCTCGCCTTCCTGATGGCGCGCGGCCTGCCGATCACCCGGACGATGGTCGGCTTCACCGAATTCTTCGTGCTTGGCGCCGCGGCGCTGACGCTGCTCCGCTCGGGTTTTCGCCAGGACGACGCGCCAGCCCTGCTGCTGATGGCCTTCTTCGTCCTGAACGCCGTCGCCGTCTCGCTCATCAATGGCGCCGCCTTCCTCGACATGGGACGCAATGCGGCGGTGATCGGCATCTTCCTGATGCTCGGGCTTCGGGTAGGTGAGCAGACCCTCAAGCGGACCTTCCTTGTCGCCGCCGTGGCGGTGGCCGCCGTGCTGCTGCTCGAGAGCGTCTCGGTGATCAGCTATGCCACGGTGTTCGAACCGGGCCGCTACTTTGAGGAAACGCGCGGGATCAGCCGGTTCGAGCTCGACGAGATCGGGCTGTTCGCCAACGCGCTGGGCTTCGACAACCGCTTCTCCATCCTCAACATCGTCGGCCACCGCACCTCGTCGCTGTTCCTGGAGCAGGTCAGCCTCGCCAATTTCGCGTCGGTGCTGACCATCTATCTTGTGGCCATGTGGAAGCGACTGTCGGTACCGGTTCGGATCTTCCTGCCACTGCTGATCGCCGGCATCCTCGTCACCAACAACAGCCGGACGGCGCTTGCAATCGCGCTGGCCGCGCCGCTCGTTTATCTGGTCGCGCCCAAGCTGCCGCGGCTGCTGACGCTGGGGCTGGTCCCGCTGATCCTCGCCATCGCGCTTGCCGTGACGCTGACGGCGCCGCCCACGACCGAGGACAATCTGGTCGGCCGGCTGAGCCTCACCATCCGCACTCTCCAGGATCTCGACATCCAGGCGCTGGTCGGCGCCAGGGCAGCGGAATCGATCGAGTTCCTCGATAGCGGCTACACCTTCGTAATCTACGCCTCGTCGATCCTCGGGATGATCGTGCTGTGGCTATTCTTTTCGCTTGTGCCGACCGGACGCGGCGCGGCGCTGCAGCGCGCGGGCATGATGACCGGCCTCTACCTGTTCCTCAACCTGACGGTCAGCGGGACCTCCATCTTCTCGATCAAGACGGCGGCCCTGCTGTGGTTCCTGATCGGCTTCCTTCGCCGGGAGGAAGAAACGGTGGAGCAGGCGCCGGCGGCGCAGCCCCGGTTCGAACGGATCGGCTAGCGGCCGAGATACTTGCGGAGCACCGCCGCCTGCGGCCGCTCCTTGCCGTTCTTGGGCTGGATGCCCAGCGCATAATCGCCCCACCAGTCGCCGCCCGCCCAGTAGTTCCAGCCGATCCAGACGTCGCCGTTCTGGCGAAGGAAGCCGAGCATGTCGTCGAGGGCGGCAAGGCAGGCCGGGCTCGAGTCGACCCCGAATTCGCCGAGGACTGCCCGCGCCTTCTGCTGGCGGAGCCAGCGGGTGACCGCCTGCAGCCGCTCGGTCCCGATCCGCGGGCCTGAACAGCCGGGGTTGGATCCGCTGCTGTCCCGGTCGAGATACTGGTGGATCTCGAAAGCGAAGTTGCGGCCGGGATCGATGAAACCGGCGAGCGCCGCGCCATTGTCGCCGTCGCCGCCATTGTGCCAGCTATGCCCGCCAGTCCAGTTACTGCCGGGCACGAGGATGAGGTTACGAGCCCCCGTCCGGCGGATGGCGGCGGTGGTCTCCTCGGCGATGGCCCGCCACTCGGTCGCACGGATGCCGTGCGGCTCGTTCATGATCCCGAAGGCGATACCGGGGCGGTCCTTGTAGCGCTGCGCGAGCCGGGTCCAGAGATCGGCGAGCGCGTCGGCCGAGCGGTCGGCGCGGGCCAGCGGCTTGCCCCGGAAGCGGCCGTAATTGTGAAGGTCGAGGATGACCTGCTCGAAGCCGCGGAGGTCGTTGAGGCTGGCGTCGAGGCGCTTGGCCTCTTCCTCGTTCAGCGGCCCCTTGGCCTCCGGCTGAATCCGCTCCCACAGGAACGGCAGGCGGATGCTGTTCATGCCCATGGCGGCGAACGGTTCGGCCGTGGCCTTGGTGGGATAGATGTAATCCTGGCCAGCGACGCCCGGCAGCTTCTTGGGGGCGAATTCTGCCGAGGCAAGGTTCACGCCCCGATACTTTGGCGCGATGCCAGTCTGCGCCTGATCGAGCGAGCCCGAAGGCAGCAGCACGGCGGCGGCGAGCATTGCGGCCGCGAGGGCGGAGGGAGCTAGGGCCATCTTGAGCTTTCCAGGCAGTTGGAACGGGGGGCGCGGGGGTGCGGTTCCCGAGGGCCTTAGCCGCCCTCCCCTTGCTCCAGCCTTGCCCGGACCGCTCAATAAGCTTCGGGGTGGACCAGCACGCGGGCGGTGCGGACCACGATCGAGATGTCGCGCCAAAGCGACCAGCCCGACATATATTCGAGGTCGGCCTGAAGGCGGCTGGTGAGATGCTCGCGCGTCTCGGTAGCGCCCCGGAACCCGCGCACCTGGGCGAGGCCGGTGATGCCGGGCTTCAGCGCATGACGGTGCCAGTAGCGTTCGTCGACGTGCCAGAAGAGCTGGTCGCCCGCGAGCGAGCCAAGGGCGTGCGGACGGGGACCGACCACGCTCATGCTGCCGAGCAGGACGTTGAGAAGCTGCGGCAGCTCGTCGAGGCTCGTCTTGCGCAGGAACTTGCCGACCCGGGTGACCCGGTCGTCGTCGCGGCTGGCCGAACGATTGCCGAGCATGTCGGTGCGCTCGCTCCGCATCGTGCGGAACTTGAAGATCTTGAAGAGGATGTTGCCATGTCCGACCCGCGGCTGGCGGAAGAAGACTGGGCCGCGGCTGTCGAGCTTGATGGCGAGGGCGACGAGGGCGAAGACCGGCAGCAGCACCAGCAATGCGGGCACGGTCAGGGCGAGGTCGAAGCCACGCTTCACCAGTCGCTGGCGGAAGTTGAGCGGTCCGGTCGAGACGACGAGGGTGGTCCGTCCACCGAGCTCCGCTACGCCGAGCGGCGCCAGATCGTCATAGTCGCGGGTCAGGATCTCGCCCTGAATGTCGCTGCCCTTGAGCATCTGGGCCCAGCGGACCGCGGCCGCACGCGAACAGGAGACGATCACCCGGTCGGCGCCGCGAAGCAGGTCGCTGAGCCGGATCAGCATCGCCGCATCGGACGGATCGGGCGAGATGTCGAGGTCGCGGGCGTTGAGGGTCACGACGCCGCGGGGCGCCCTGAGCGGCGGACCGTCGACCAGCAGGATGTCGTTGGTGAAGGTGTTGCGATAGCGGCGGCGCATCGCGTCACCAGCGGCCTGACGGACGAGCGCGAGGGCTGCGAAGCCGAACAGGAAGGTGGCGCCAGTCATCAGGCGCGACAGCTTCTGGTCGACCTTGAGAAAGTAGGAGAGCAGGAACAGGAGCGCGAAGGCGAGCATCCAGGCACCGGTCGCCCGGGCGACGCCGCGCATGGGATGGCGCAGGACATCGAGCGAGTAGGCGCCGACGCCGAGCGCTGCCAGCGAGTAGAGTGCGAGGATGGCACCGGAAACGCCAACCCAACCATCCGGCATGACCTGGCCAAAGCGAAGCAGCGCACCACTCAGGACCGCCGCGGACACGCACAGCAGGTCGAACGCGAGCATCATCGCGTAGAGCTGGATCCGAAGCGGGCGCTTGGCGACCGAGGGCCGATAAGCGGGCGCTTCGACCTGGCTCCATGGGGAAAGCTCAAGATTCATTCGGTACCACGCTCGCTGGACAGACCGGAAGGACAAACCTCCCCGCATCCGGCCTCAACCCGCGAGCCTGCCCGAAGTTTCGGCGAAAACTAACTAATAGCTTACCACGCCTGGTAAACCGTGATGATCGTGGTGGTCAGGCCGCGATGGCGGCCAGAGCGCCCCAGAAAGCAGCACCGCTCAGGAGGCTTATGGCAAGCATCCGGACGAACTTGCCTGAGACCTGATCTGCAGCGATTGCGATCTTCTCGTGCTTCAATGACCCCTCCCAACGGCGATGCCGCAAGCCTCGGTTCAGATCCCGCGATCCCGAACTGCAACAGTCTAGATATGACCCTTGACCTGGGCAAGGTTAAACAAACGTTAAGGTGCGGCACCTGCCAGCCTTGTGATTCGATCCGACTTCCCGCTGACGATCGTTACGGACCCGAAATCGACCAAAGTCATAGTCATTTCGTGTCCAGAACGGTATTCGTCGATGTAAACTGACGTGTCGTCGTGAATAGCTTCAGAGTGTTTACGCCGAACAGATCTTTGTTCCCCATTTCGGCTCTAGTTCGCACCAATTCGTCGTTACCCTTCTGAATCGCTCACCGTAGGTCTTTCTTAAGAACCTTCGTTCGATGATTGCCTCCGGAACGGGACGGCAGCTGCGCCGCCCGAAACTCAAACGGCCCTGTCCCGGGGGGGATGCGTTAAGATGATCGGTATCAATCTTTCTGGTGCGGAATTTGGTAGCGGCATTGGCGGCACCAACGGCACCCAGTATCACTGGACTACTCTGTCGGAGCTGCAATTCTACCAGAGCAAGGGCGTGGACCTCATCCGCGTCCCCTTCACCTGGGAGCGGATGCAGCCGACGCTCGGGGGTCCGCTCAGCGCGACCGAACTCGGCTATCTCAAGACCCTGCTCGCCAATGCCGCCAGCCTCGGCATGGACGTCATCATCGATTGCCATAACTACGGCCGCTACAATGGGCAGCCCTTCGGTGCTTCCGGGGGTCCGACTGCAGCGCAGTTCGCCGACTTCTGGACCAAGCTCGCCAACGAGGTGAAGGGCTACGGCTCGCTGGTCGGCTACGACCTGATGAACGAGCCGCACGACATGCCGTCGCCGAGCGCCTGGAAGAATGCGGCTCAGGCGGCCGTCGATTCCATCCGTACCGTCGACACGTCCAAGACCATCTTCGTCGAAGGCAATGGCTGGTCGGGTGCGTGGAGCTGGCAGCAGATCAATGCCGACTTCATCATCAACGATCCCGCCAACAAGCTGGTCTACCAGGCGCACCAATATTTCGATCGCAACAGCAGTGGCACCTATGCCGGCAGCTACGACCAGGAAGGCGCCTATGCCATGGTCGGCGTCGACCGGATGAAGCCATTCGTCGACTGGCTTAACCAGCATGGCTTCAAGGGCATGATCGGTGAGTTCGGTGCGCCGAGCAACGATGCGCGTTGGCTCGAGGTCACGAAGAACGCCGTCGATTACATGAATGCCAACGGCCTGATCGGGACCGCCTGGGGTGGCGGCACGTGGTGGCCGAGCAATTATTCGATGTTCATGGGCGCGCCGGGCCAGACGGACTCCGGCTATCTGAACCTGCTCGAAGGCTATTTCACGCCGTGGAGCAGCTCGGCCGGATCGTCAGCGCCTGCTCCTGCTCCGACCCCGACTCCGACTCTGACCCCACCGCCCGCTTCGGTGATGGGCTGGATCGAAGGCACGGTCCGCGCCGACCAGCTCCAGGGCACGGCAAATGCCGAGGGCATCCGCGGGCTCGACGGCAACGACACGATCGACGGCCGCGCCGGCGGCGACATCATCGACGGCGGCAATGGCTTCGACACCATCAGCTATGGCAATTCGTCCGCGGCGGTCGATGCCGACCTCACCCGCGGCAGTCAGCTGGGGGGTGACGCGGCTGGCGACATCCTGACGGGGATCGAGGCAATCACCGGCAGTTCCTGGGACGACATCCTGCGCGGCAACGGCGCCAGCAACACGCTGGACGGCGGTGCTGGCGCGGATATGCTCGAGGGTCGCGGCGGTGCCGACACGCTGAACGGCGGCACCGGCATCGACACTGCAAGCTATGCGGGATCGGGCGCGTTGGTCGACGTCAACCTGTACCGCTCAAGTCAGCTCGGCGGCGATGCGGCTGGCGACAAGCTGGTGAGCATCGAGAACATCATCGGGTCGCGCTTCGGCGACCGCATCACCGGCAGCGGGGCGGCCAATCTGCTCGACGGCGGTGCCGGTGACGACTGGCTGAACGGAAGCTGGGGTGCGGACACGCTGAAGGGTGGCACCGGCCGTGATCGCTTCATCTTCGACTCGGTCGGCAACGCCAAGGGCGACCGGGTGCTGGACTTCAACGGCGCCGAGGACAAGCTCGACTTCGGCACGATCGACGCCAACACCAAGATGAGCGGCAACCAGGCCTTCACCTGGATCGGCACCAAGGGCTTCACCGGCTCGGCGGGACAGCTGCGGACCTATTCGGACGGCAGCAGCACCTATGTCGCAGGTGACGTGAACGGGGACGGCGTGGCCGATTTCAGCGTGGCGCTGAACGGCACCATCGGGCTGATGAGCTCGCACTTCTACCTCTGATGCGAGGACCGGGTCGGCGGCCAGCAGGTCGCCGGCCCGGTCGGAGCGTGGCACCGCCATCCCTGCTCCCGCGTTGTGGGGCCATGGTCTCCACCAAGCCTTCTCTCGATTATTATGACATCCTTGGCGTCCCAACGAACGCCGCGCAGGATGATATCGCCGCCGCCTATCGTGCGCGCATCATCGGCGTGCGCGACGTTGCGGGATCAGGCGAACAGACCCGGCAGCTCAACCTCGCCTATCGCGCGCTCAGCAACCCCGATCGGCGCCGGAGCTACGACGAGGCGCTTGGCGTCAGGACCGCCGATCCCCTGCCGCAAGCCGGGGTCGCCGGTGCCGACGAAGACGCCTTTCAGGAGCCCGCGCCTCAGCATGACGGCTGGCACGATGGGGTCGCCCACGACGATTATGTCGATGACGAGCCCCCGCCGCGGCGGCGTCGCGGGCCTGCCCTACTGCTGATCGCCGGCCTGGCGATCGCCCTGCTGCTTGCCGGAGCCTGGGCGACGGGCATGTTCCAGTCGGACCAGCCAGTGCAGGTCGCGGGTGCGGACCAGGGTGGCGGGACGACCCCGGCGAATGGCGGTCCCGAAGCTCGGCCGTCCAGCCCTCTTGGCGAACTTGCCGAGGCCATCGGCGCCCTCGCTCCGGGTCAGCAGCGCCCGGACGAGGGCACGCCAGCCGAGGCAGAGGGCACGATCACGGCCTCCGGGACGACGGCAGTGCCGCAGGAGCAGGCGACTTCCGGCACCGATGCGGCGGCGCAGCAAGCTGGCGAGGAAGGTGGCGATGCGCCAACCCTGGCCGAAGGCGGCGAGCCGGCGACGGCCGAGCCCGAGGCGGCCGCGGCCGAAGAGGAACCCGCGCCGGCGGCTCCGGCCGAGCAGCCGGCCCCTGCCCCGGTCGAGCCGGCCCGTCCCGAACCGGCTCCGCGCGCACCGCCGCTGAGCCTCAGCTCGGGTCCGCGGCTGCTGAGCGGCGGGCTCAGCAACAGCGACAATCAGGGCGGGCGCTTCACCGGCACGGTCGGCGTGCGGCTGCTGGTCGGCGCCAATGGCAGGGCGCAGGGATGCCGGGTGACCCGCTCGAGCGGCAATGGCGCGCTCGACGCCACGACCTGCCGGCTACTCCAGCAGCGGCTCTATTTCGCGCCGGCGCGGGACGGCAGCGGCAACGCGATCAACAGCGTGGTCGAATCGACCCACGTCTGGGGATCGCGCCGCCGGCGCTAGTCAGGCGCGGCCGTATTCATCGTCGAAGCGGACGATGTCGTCTTCGCCGAGATAGGGGCCGCACTGCACCTCGACGAGTTCAAGCGGCACCTTCCCCGGGTTCGCCAGGCGATGGGTGGTACCGGCCGGGATATAGGTCGACTGGTTTTCCTGGAGCAGCTGGATCTTGTCGCCGACGGTCACCTCGGCGGTGCCGGAGACGACCACCCAATGCTCCGAGCGATGATAATGCATCTGCAGCGAGAGGGTCTCGCCGGGTGCGACCAGGATATGCTTGATCTGGAAGCGCGAGCCGCGATCCTTGGTTTCGTAGCTGCCCCACGGCCGCTCGACCCGCGAGGGTAAGGTGGCGAGGTCGCGCTTGTCGCGCTTCAGCTGGTCGACCACTTCGCGCACATCGGCGGCACGATCCACCGGCGCGATGAAGACCGCGTCACGGGCGGCGATCACCGCCATTTTCTGGAGGCCGACGGCCGCGACCGTCACGCTGCCTTCGGCGCGGATGATCGACTCGCTGGTGTCGATGGCGATGATGTCGCCCTGAAGGGCATTGTCGTCAGCATCCTTGTCGGCGAGCTGCCAGACGGCGCCCCACGAACCGACATCCGACCAGGCCATGTCGACCGGCACCACGAAGGCGCGCGCAGTCTTTTCCATGATGCCGTAATCGATGGAGATGTTGGGGGCCGCCTCGAACGCCTCGCGCTCGGGCCGGACGAACTTGCCGTCAATGCTCTTGCTCGCGAGGGAGCGGCTGACCGCCTCGACCAGTTCGGGCATCAGCTTGGCGGCTTCGTCGCGCAGGGACGAGGCACGGAACAGGAAGATGCCGCTGTTCCAGTAATGGCCGCCGCGGCTGAGGTAATCCTCCGCCGTCTGGCGATCGGGCTTCTCGATGAACCGGCGGACGGGACGCGCTTCGCCGATGCCCGGGCCGTCCTCGCTGACTTCGATATAGCCATATTGTGTGTTGGGCTCGGTCGGTCGGGCGCCAAAGGTGACGATGCCGCCCTGGTCGGCGGCCGCAATGCCGCTTTCGACCGCTGCCGCGAATGCCTGCTGGTCCTCGATCATGTGATCGGAGGGAAGCAAGAGCAGCAGGTCGTCCTCGCCGCGATCGAGCGACCAGATTGCTGCCAGCACCGCCGCCGCCGCCGTGTTGCGACCCTTGGGCTCGAGCAGGATCGCCTCCACCGGAACGCCCGACTGTTCGAGCTGGCGCTGGATGAAGAAGCGATGATCCTCGCCGGCGATCACAATCGGCTCGCGGAATTGCGTGCCGGTCACGCGCAGTGCCGTCTCCTGGAGCATGGTACGCTCGGTGGAAATGGGCAGGAGCTGCTTGGGAAAGCTTTCCCGCGAGATCGGCCACAGGCGGGTCCCGGAACCTCCCGACAGGATGACGGGACGAATGCTGGTCACAGGCGACAAACTCCTTTTGGCCCCGGTGAGGGACCGGCGTGGGGGACAGAACGGCGGCCGCGAGGCCGTCAGAAGATGAACGGAACGAAGGAGCCGAGCGGCACCGAGCTCAAATTCTTGAGGAAGCGCCGCGTGGCGTTCTCGCCGACGACAACGATGTCGTTGCCGTAGATTTGCGGATCGGTGACCCGCCCCGCGCGGATCTGCCGAAGGCTGAACAGCGCCGCCATCTGCTGATTGTTGACGCGGCGGAAGACCACCACATTGTCGAGATTGGCGATGTCGTCCGCGCCCTTGGCCGAAGCGATCGCCTGCTGCAGCGTCATGCGCCCGACGATCGGGTAATTGCCCGGATCGCGAACGGCGCCATCGACGGTGACCGTTTGGCCGACCGCCTTCTTGATGTTCACCGTGACCTGCGGATCGCGGATATACTTGCCGCGCAGCTGGTCGGCGATGGAGCCGGCCACCTCGGTCGGGGTCCGGCCGCCGGCGACCACGGTGCCGACCAGCGGCAGCGACAGGTTGCCGGCCGCGTCGACCTCGCCTTCGCGCCGCAGTTCGGGCGCGCCGAACACTTCGACGATCAGTTCGTCACGCGGGCCGATGCGATAGTTGGAAAAGTCGAGGTTGGTGGTGGTGTTGCCGGGTGCCGGAAGGGCCTGGCTGACCGACACTGCCCGGCTGTCGGGCCCAAGTGCGGGAGAGCCGGCACATGCCGAAAGTCCAACCACGAGGGCGAGAGGGGCTGCGCGAACCATACTGACCATTGTGAATCCCATTCGTTACAACCCTGCCTTGCGGCACCGAAACGACTGGGAGGCTCCCCTGTTCCGCCGCGCCTGTGGACGGGGCCGATGATGCAGCTAGGATCGGCCGCCCGCTCGAAGCAGCCAGCTGGCCGGGCTTCTCAGGGACGAAGGAAGACGGTGGAGGATCGGCAGCAGTTGCTCCCGCTCACGAGTGCCGAGCGGCAGCAGCATCGCGGCGGCGGTCAGATAGACGAGGCCTCCGCCGGCGAGCGATGCAAGGATCGCCAGCAGGCCGCTGCCGAGCCACCAGCCGATCAGTTGGGTGACTCCCGCGCCGATGAGGCCGGCTAGCATGATGCGGACGATCCAGTTCCAGGTGACGAGCCGCTCGACCAGCCGGTTGGCGGAGCGGACGTTGAGAAGGCCCATGAACGCCTGGGCCACCAGCCGGCCGAGCGCCGCGCCGATCAGGCCGAAGGAAAGGGCGAGCGCACTGCCGGCGACGACCGTGACCACCGCTCCTGCCGCGCCGTTGCGGGCAAGCGCGCGATTGCCGTCGGCGGCACTCAGGACGCTGGCCACGACCAGCGTCAGCGCCGAGCCTAGTCCGGCAAGGCAGAGAATGGCGGCGGTCGCTTGCCCGCCTGCAAAGGCCGGCCCGAACACCGTCCCGATCGCTTCGGGCGCGGCAGCGGCGGCAATCAGGCAAGCTGGGAGCAGAAGCGACAAGGCGAGCCGCACCGCCGTGCGGCTCGCGGCCTCGAAACCGCCTTCGCTGTCGCGTGCGGCGCGGACGATGTTGGGTAGGAGTGCATTGGTGATCATCTGGCAGACCTGCAGCAGCAGGGCGGCTATGGTTGTCGCCGCGGTGAACAGACCGACCGCCTCGGCACCGATCGCCTGGTCGACGATCAGGGTGTCGGCGCGTACCCACAGCAGGGGCGAGAAGAGCGTGGCGATATAGAAGGACAATGCATAGCGGTGCATCGTCGGCTTGTCGGGGAGCGGCTCGGTCGGGCGTGAAAGCTTCACCCGGGCAAGGCCGAGCAGCGTCGGCAGGCTGAACAGGATGTAGGCGGCGAAGGCGCCGTTCGCCCCGTAGAGCAGGCTGCCGGCAATCGCTCCGCCAATCTGCAGAACGGAACCGATGGTGGCGTAGAGCGAGATGGTGCCGAACGCCCGAATCCCGCGCAGGAAGTGGAACGTGAAGGCGTAGAGCATGTGGACGACAAAGCAGACGAGGACGAGGGCGCAGAAGACGAGCCCCTCGGCCGGGCTCGAGGCATATTTGCTGACGATGTCACCCCAGTAGAGCCAGAGGATAGCGGCGGTGAGCAGCAGGCCGCCGGCGATCGCCCGGACCAGGATGCCCAGGGCGTAGCCAGCAAGATGCCGCGCTGCCCGTTCCTCATTGTCGTGCGGGCATTCGGCCGCGAACCGCGCCACCGTGCCGCCGATCCCCAGGTCGGCGAGGATAGTGGTGAGGAAGACGAGCCACAGGGCCATGCCTACCGTCGCCGTGCCTTCGACGCCGAGCAGTCGAGCGACGATTACCGACGCGGCGAAGGAGCCGACCGCCCCGATCAGGCCGGAAAGGACGCTCTGCGAGGCATTCTTGAGCACGTTTGAGAAAAAATTCATGCGGGAAAAGCGTCCTGCCTCAATCGATATTCGTCCGTTACGACCCGTGCGACGCAACCCTTCGCGCCTATAGGAGTAGTTGGCCTTGCACCGCCGCTCGTTTGTAGGGGCGTAACGAACGCCTAAAGGTCGGATCATTGAAGATTGTTCACGTCGTTCGTCAATTTCATCCCGGCATCGGAGGGATGGAGAACTTCGTCGAGCAGATCGCCATGCGGCAGGTGGCGGCGGGCCACAAGGTGCGCGTGGTCACCCTCAACCGCATCTTCGACGATGGCGAGCACCGGCGGCTGCCGAAGCGCGAAGTCTGGAACGGCGTTGAGGTCATCCGCATCGCCTTCGCGGGTTCGCGTCGCTATCCGCTTGCGCCGGGAGTCATGGCCGCGCTGTCCGAAGCCGATATCGTCCATGTCCATGGGGTCGACTTCTTCGCCGACTATCTCGCCGCCATGCGCGCCGTGCACGGCAAGGCGATGGTGCTGACCACCCACGGCGGCTTCTTCCACACGAGCTTCGCGCGCGGGCTGAAGGAGGTCTATCTCAAGACCGTCACCCGCGCTTCCCTCAGCCAATATGGCGCGGTCATCGCCTGCAGCGCGGAGGACGAGCGAATATTCTCGGGCGTGGCGGGCGAGCGGCTGGTGCTGATCCCCAATCCGGTCGACGTCGACAAGTTCGCCGGCCTCGCCGATCCGTCCAGCGAGACGATCATCTATTTCGGCCGGCTCGCTCCCAACAAGGAGGTCGGACGGCTGATCGACTGGTTCGCCGGCCTCGCCGAGCGTAACCCCGGCGCCCGCCTGATCGTCGCCGGCAAGCCGATGGGGGTCGACCCCGACGTGCTCAGGGCGCGTGCGCGCGACAAGGGGCTGGGCGACCGGTTCGAGCTTCACGAAAGCCCGAGCAACGACGCGCTCCGTGACCTGATCGCCCGCAGCGGCACCTATGCCTGCGCCTCCTCCTACGAGGGCTTCGGCTTGGCGGCGGTCGAGGCGGCCAGCGCGGGCCTCTTTCCCCTGCTCAACGACATTCCTCCATTCGCCGACACCCTGTCGCGGCTTGGCTACGGCATGACGGTCGACTTCGCCGACGACGCAGGCTGGCCCGCCAGCTACGACAGGCTCGCGCGCGAACGAGCCGCGTTTCGGCACGACTTCACCCCCCACGAGATACGAGAGAGGGTCGCCCCGTTTACGTGGGAGGCGGCGTTGCCGCGTTTCGAGGAAGTCTATCGAAAAGTCCTCGGCAACACCTCCCGCCGGATCGGCAATGTCGAGGTCAGCGTGCTGGAGCGCGATGCGGCGGTGGAGCGGATCCTGTCGGCGGTGGAGCGGCGCGAGCCGGCGCTGGTCACATTCTGCAACGCCCACACCGTCAACCTCGCCCGCCGCGACCCGGAATTCCGGGAAACGCTCAAGCCGTTCCTCATTCTCAACGACGGAATCGGCGTGGACCTCGCCAGCCGGAGCCTGTTCGGCCGCGCCTTTCCCGACAATCTCAACGGCACCGACTTCACCCCCCACCTGCTCGGCGCGGCCAAGAGCCGATTGTCCGTCTATCTGGTCGGCAGCCGCCCGGGCGTTGCCATCGAGGCCGGCCACGTGCTGAAGGAGCGCTTCCCCCACCTCGAGATCGCCGGCACCCGCGACGGCTTCTTCCAGGAGGAGGAGGAAGCCTCGCTCACCGAGGCGATCCGCGCTTCCGGCGCGGACCTGGTGCTCGCCGCCATGGGCCAGCCGCGGCAGGAACAGTGGGCCGCGCGCAACGCCGCGGCGCTGAACCGGCCGATCATCTGTGTCGGCGCCTTGCTCGACTTCATCGCCGCGAAAGTACCCCGCGCACCCGACATGGTCCGCCGGATGCGGCTCGAATGGGCGTTCCGGCTGGCGCAGGAACCGCGCCGCCTGGCCAGCCGCTATCTCCTTGGCAACGCGACCTTCCTTGCCGGCATGATCCGGCAGAAGCTGACCGGCACACGAATCTGACCGGTAAGGCCAATCTGCGGAATTCGCGGAAAAGCGCCGAAGCGAGTAATTGCCGGCACTTTCGCGATTGCTGGAGGGCCGCGCAAAATGCCAAGGGAATCAAGGCGAAGGCCGATTCGCAACGGAAAGCTTGAATGATACCCCAGTGGGTCCGCACCAGTCCGACGATGCGGGTGGCAATGCAGGCTTGCCGCCGTCACCTGCGATTCGCTGCCCTCTTCAGCGCGCTGCTCAATCTCCTGATCGTCGCCCCGATGCTGTACATGCTGCAGGTCTACGACCGGGTGCTGCCGACGCAGGGCGTCGCGACCCTGCTCCTGCTGACGCTGGCGCTGGTGATTGCGCTTGGCACCATGGCGGTGCTGGAGGCGATCCGCTCGCGGCTGCTGGTGCGGGCCGGACTCCAGCTCGACCGCGAGCTGTCTGGCCTGGTCATGCGGGCGAGCCTTCGCCAGACCGACGGTTCCCGCCTGTCGCGGCAATATCTGCGCGAGTTCGACACCCTTCGCCAGGCGATGACCGGGCCGGCCATGCACGGCCTGTTCGATGCGCCGTGGGTGCCGATCTACACGATCGTCGCCTTCCTCATCCATCCGTGGATCGGCGTGCTGTCGATCGCCGGCACCCTGCTCATCCTGGCGCTCGCCTGGCGGAGCGAGAATAGCACGCGGGCGCCGCTCCAGCAGGCCAATGCGGCGGCCGGGCGGAGCTATGCGATCTATGACGGCTCTCTCCAGTCCGCCGACGTCGCCCGCTCGCTCGGCATGAGCGAGGCGCTGGTGCGCGGCCATCTGGCCGACCGCAACGAGATGGTCGGCCTGCAATATGGCGCCGGCATGATTTCGGCGCGGCTGACCGCCGAGAGCAAGTTCGTCCGGATGCTGCTGCAGAGCCTGGCCCTTGGCCTCGGCGCGCTGCTTGCGGTGAACGGCGAGGTCGGGGCGGCCGCCATCTTCGCCGCCAGCTTCATCGTCGGCCGCGCGCTGGCGCCGATTGACCAATTGATCGGCGGCTGGCGGACGATCGTCCATGCCCGCGCATCGATCGACACGCTCGACGAACTGCTGGTGCAGGCGCCCGGGCCGCATGCCACCACCCGCATGCCAAAGCCCGAAGGCCGGCTCGACGTCGAGCAGCTTGGAGTCGCCGGCGAGACGGAGAAGCCGATCCTGGCCGCCGTCAGCTTCCGGGTGGCGCCCGGCGAAGTGGTGGCGATCGTCGGGCCGAGCGGCGCGGGCAAGTCGACCCTGGTCCGCTGCCTTGCCGGCGCGCAGGTGGCGGATGTCGGCTTCATCCGCTTCGACGCCGCCGAGCAACGCGACTGGGATCCCGCCCAGCTCAGCAGCGAGGTCGGCTTCATGCCGCAGGAGACTTCGCTCTTCGCCGGCTCGATCAAGGACAATATCAGCCGCTTCGAGGCGCGCCTGGGGACGAACGCGAGCGACGTTGACGAGGCGGTCATCGCCGCCGCCATGCTGGCCGGCGCGCACGAGATGATCCTGCTCCTGCCCGGCGGCTACGATCACCGGCTTCCGGTCGGCGGACGCGGGCTGTCGGCAGGCCAGGCGCAGCGGGTGGCGCTTGCCCGTGCCCTGTACCGATCGCCCCGCTACGTGCTGCTCGACGAGCCCAATGCCAGCCTCGACGCGGAAGGCGACGCGCAGCTGACCACCACGCTCGAAGCGCTCAAGGCGGCCGGCACCACCGTGCTGGTCGTGGCCCACCGCCTGAGCCTGCTTCCGGTCGTCGACAAGATCCTCGTGCTGCGCGACGGGCGCGTAGCGCTCTTCGGCGGACGCGACGAGGTCATCCAGACCCTTCGCCGCGGTCCGGCCCAGCTGGCGGCAAACGCATGAACATGTTGCAGACCTTCGGCCGCGGCGGCCTTCCCGCCAACCCCGGCGGCTTGTCCGTAGCGGGCGAGACCCACCCGGCCGATGCAAGCCCCGAGCCCGACATCCGGCGCGGCCTCATCATCGCTTTCCTCTTCTTCGTGGTCCTGCTCGGCTGGGCAGCCTTCGCCCGGCTCGACGCGGCGGCGACGGCCGGCGGCAAGCTGGCGGTCTCGGGCCAGCGCCAGACCATCCAGCACCGCGAGGGCGGCGTCGTCTCCGACATCGGGGTGCGCGAGGGCCAGAAGGTGCAGCAGGGCGAGGTTCTCCTCCGCCTCGCCGGCGCCGACGTCCGCGCGCAGGAACGCTCGCTCGCGGCGCAGACCATCTCCCTCCTCGCCCAGCGCGCACGGCTGCAGGCCGAGCAGGCCGGCACCCGCGTCATCGTTCCGCCAAGCGAGTTCACGCCGCTGACCGGCGACGACCGGCGCGACGCCGAACAGGCGCTTCGCCTCCAGGCCTCGCAGCTCAACACGCGCCTCGCGGTGCTGTCGGCCCAGCGTGGCGTGCTCGGCCAGCGCGCATCGCAGGCGTCGAGCTCGGGCCAGGGCTACAGCCGGCAGGTGGCCGCGATCGACGAGCAGCTGCGGCTGATCAACGAGGAATTGTCGAGCCTGCAGACGGTCGCCGAGCAGGGCTTCGTGTCCAAGTCGCGGCTGCGCGCGCTGGAACGGTCGCGCGCCGAGCTGCAGGGGCAGCGCGGACAATATACGGCAACGGTCGCCCAATCCGGCAGCCAGGTCGGCGAGAGCCGGCTGCAGGCGCTGGAAGCGCAGCGCGACTATGACCAGCGCGTCGCCGACGAGCTGCGCGATGTCGAGACGAAGCTGGGCGACCTGCTTCCCCGCTGGAACGCGGCGCGCGACCAGCTGGCCCGGACCGAGCTTCGCGCCCCGGTATCAGGGACGGTGGTCGGCCTGTCGGTCTTCACCCGCGGCGGCGTGATCGCGCCGGGCGAGAAATTGATGGACATCGTGCCCGACCAGGCGCCGCTGACCATCGAGGCGCGCGTGTCGCCGAACGATGCCGACGACGTGCGCGCCGGCCAGCGCGCCTTTGTCCGCTTCGACAGCCTGCATGAGCGCTCGCTGCCGCCGCTCGAGGGAGAGGTGCGGCGGATCTCGGCCGATGCCTTCACCGACGAGCGGACCGGCGAGAGCTTCTTCACGGCGGAGGTGTTCGTGCCCGTGTCCGAGCTGCGCAAGATCGACCAGACGGGCGGTTCGCACGTGCTTCGCGCCGGCCTTCCGGTGAATGTCGAAATCCCGATCCGCAAGCGGACCGCGCTCCAGTATATCTTCGAGCCGCTGACCGGTGCCTTCCGCCGCTCGCTGACCGAACATTAGCTCGCGAACTTGGCGGTCCGTCCGGCGGCGTCGAAGGCGATCACATCGAACGGGTCCTTGCGCCCGCCCGGCACTTCCATGCCCGGCGACCCGGCCGGCATGCCGGGCACGGCGATGCCCTTCACGTTCCTGGGGCGGCGCTGGAGCAGGGCGGCGACGGCCGGCATCGGAACATGGCCCTCGACGACGAGGCCGCCGACCACCGTCGTATGGCAGGAGGCGAGCGCGTCGGGCACGCCCAGCCGGCGCTTGACCGCGGCCATGTCGGCGCTCGGCGCGACGGTCACCTTGTAGCCCGCCTTCCTGGCGACATCGGCCCAGGCCGAGCAGCAGCCGCAGCCCGGATCGCGATAGACGGTCATGGCGGGCCTGGCCGGCGCAGCGAGCGCGGGAGCCCCCACCATGCAGGCGGCGGCGGCGGCGCTGCCGACCAGGAACTGGCGGCGGTCGGGGGCTTGCATCGTCATGGCACCCAAGCTGGTCGCGCGCGCCGCCGAACGCAAGGCTGTTGACCCGACTCGGCTGCCGGACGAAGGCGGGCGCGAACGAAGGAGCGAGACGAGATGATCGAGGCCGAATGGTGGGAATATGACAGCGTCGCCGAGATGGCGGACGCCGTTGCCGGGGATGTCGGCTTCATCATCGAAAGCGCGATCGACGCCCGCGACGCCTCCCTGCTGGCCCTGCCGGGCGGAAAGACCCCGCTGCCGGTGTTCGACAAGCTGATCGCGTCCAAGCTGCCGTGGAAGAAGGTGACCATCGTCCCGACCGACGAGCGGCTGGTGGCGGTCGATCATGAGCTCAGCAACGCGCGCATGCTGGCGCAGCGGTTCATGCGGGCCGGCGCGCGGGTGATCCCGATCGGCGGCGAGAATTCCGATGTCGATGCCGCCGGCAATATCGCCGACGCCCGGCTGCAGGACCTGCCGTGGCCGCCGGACCTCGTCTGGCTCGGCATGGGCGCGGACGGGCATACGGCCTCGATCTTCGCCGGGCCCGACATGCAGAAGGCGCTGGATGCGCCGAATGCGCGGCGGGCGGCCGGCGTCCGCCCCGACCCGCTGCCGGCCGAGGCGCCGGTCGCGCGCGTCACCCTCACCCGTGCCGCCCTGCTGTCGGCGCGGACCCTGATCATCACCATCCAGGGCGAGGAGAAGAAGGAACTGCTCGAACAGGCGATCGCCGACGGCCAGTCGAGCCGTCTTCCGATCGGCCGGCTGCTGGCCGAGGCCGAGCAGCCGATCGACATTCACTGGGCGCCCTGAGGGACGCCCGGATCGGGATGGTCTAGCGGAGGCGCTCGGCCATCCAGGACAGATGCTCGGCCATGAAGGTCGAGATGAAATGGTAGCTGTGGTCGTAGCCGGGCTGGCGGCGGAGGGTGAGCTTCTGCCCGGCCGCCGCGGCAGCCTGCTCGAGCCGCTCGGGCCTGAGCTCGCGCTCGAGGAACGGGTCCGCGGTGCCGACGTCGACGAGGAGGTCGGGCAGGCGCGCGCCGCCTTCGATAAGTGCCACGGCGTCGTGGCGCTGCCAAACCGAACGGTCGGCGCCGAGATAGCGCGAGAAGGCCTTCTCGCCCCACGGGACTTCGGACGGCGCAACGATCGGCGCGAAAGCGCTGACCGCGCGGTAGCGGCCGGGCTGGCGGAGGGCGACGGTCAGCGCGCCATGGCCGCCCATGCTATGCCCGGTGATCGCCTGCGCGCCCATGTCGAGCGATGGAAACTCGGCCGCGACCAGCGCGGGCAGCTCGTCGGTGACGTAGCTCCACATGCGATAATGGGCCGACCAGGGCGCCTCGGTCGCGTCCACGTAGAAGCCGGCGCCCTTGCCGATGTCCCAGCCATCCTCGTCATGGACGTCATCACCGCGCGGCGAGGTGTCGGGCGCGAGGAAGGCAAGCCCGAGCGCCGCGCAGGCCGCCCGATACTCGCCCTTGTCGGTGACGTTGGCGTGGGTGCAGGTCAGCCCGGAAAGGTAGGTGACCAGCGGCACCTGCCCCTGTTCCGCCTGTGGAGGCAGGAACAGGGAGAAGGTCATCGGCGTGCCGGTGGCGCGGCTGTCATGCGTGATGACGAGCTGACGGCCGCCGTGGCTGCAGACGTCGGAAGCAATCGACGTCACGACTTGGCGGGCAGTCGGTGCATGGCGCAGATCTTGTTCCCGTCGGGATCGCGCAGGTAGGCGAGGTAGAGCTCGACCCCGGCGCCGGAGCGGATCCCGGGATCATCCTCGATCGGGGTGCCGCCGGCCGCGATGCCCGCCTCGTGCCAGGCGTGGGCCTGTTCCGGGCTGCTGACGGCGAAGCCGAGGGTGCAGCCGTTGCCGTGGGTAGCCGGCTCGCCGTTGATCGGCTTGGTGATGATGAAGATGCCGCCGTCCTTCAGGTACATCACCCGGCCCTTGGGATCGACCCGCCCCTCGCGGCCGCCGATGGCGGTGAGCAGGGCGTCGTAGAACTTCTTCGAGCGCTCGATGTCGTTCGAGCCGATCATCACGTGACTGAACATCTTTCCTCCCGCGTAAGATTAGTAGACCACGACGGCGCGAATGCTTTCCCCCGCGTGCATCAGGTCGAAGCCCTTGTTGATGTCCTCGAGGCTGAGGACGTGGGTGATCATCGGGTCAATGGCGATCTTGCCGTCCATGTACCAGTCGACGATCTTCGGCACGTCGGTGCGGCCCTTGGCGCCGCCGAACGCCGTGCCGCGCCAGTTGCGGCCGGTGACCAGTTGGAACGGCCGGGTGCTGATCTCCTTGCCCGCTTCGGCGACGCCGATGATGATCGAGGTGCCCCAGCCGCGATGGCAGCATTCGAGGGCGGTGCGCATCACTTCGGTATTGCCGGTACAGTCGAAGCTGTAGTCGGCCCCGCCGTCGGTGAGCTCGACGACCTTGGCGACGACGGCCTCACGGCTCATGCCCCTTGTGTTAAGGAAGTCCGTCATGCCGAACTGGCGGCCCCAGGCCTCACGGTCCGGGTTGAGGTCGATGCCGATGATGCGGTTGGCGCCGGCGAGCTTCGCGCCCTGGACGACGTTGAGGCCGATTCCGCCCAATCCGAACACGACGACATTGTCGCCGACCTGGACCTTGGCGGTGTTGACCACTGCGCCCACCCCGGTGGTGACTCCGCAGCCGATGTAGCAGCTGGTCTGGAACGGCGCGTCCTCGCGGATCTTCGCGACCGCGATCTCGGGCAGGACGGTGAAGTTCGAGAAGGTCGAGCAGCCCATGTAGTGGAAGATGGTCTGGCCCTTGTAGGAGAAGCGGCTGGTCCCGTCGGGCATCAGCCCCTTGCCCTGCGTGGCGCGGATGGCAGTGCAGAGGTTGGTCTTGCCCGACAGGCACGACTTACACTGGCGGCATTCGGGGGTGTACAGAGGGATGACGTGGTCGCCAGGCTTCACCGAGGTGACGCCAGCGCCCACCTCGCGGACGATCCCGGCTCCCTCATGGCCGAGGATGGAGGGGAAGATGCCCTCGCTGTCGAGGCCGTCCAGCGTATAGGCGTCGGTATGGCAGATGCCGGTCGCCATGATCTCGACCAGCACTTCACCAGCCTTTGGTCCTTCGAGGTCGAGTTCGACGATCTCGAGCGGCTGCTTGGGGGCGAAGGCGACGGCGGCACGGGTCTTCATGGGGCACTCCTTTGCCCAGCCTGTTGCCACGCCGGAGCGGCTCGGCCAAGCGGAAGCAGAGGAGAAAGAGCGATGGGCTTTGCAACTGGCAAGCATGCACTCATCACCGGTGGCGGCACCGGCATCGGCGCCGGCGCAGCGCGCGCCCTTGCGGCGGCAGGGGCGAAAGTGTCCCTGCTCGGCCGCCGCCGCGAGCCGCTCGCAGCGGTAGCGGCGGAGACCGGTGGCCGCGCCATCGTCTGCGACGTGACCGATCCGGAGGCGCAGGCCCGCGCCTTCGCCGAGGCGCGCGAGACGTTCGGACCGCTCGACATCGTCATCCTCAACGCCGGGATCGGTGACAGCCGGCCGTTCCTGCGGACCAGCCGCGACAGCTGGAATGCGATCATCGCGACCAACCTGACGGCGTTGTTCGATGGTGCGCAGCTGGCGCTTCCCGACCTTCAGGCCGAAGGCAAGAGACTGATCATCGTCGCCTCGGTAGCCGGCCTCAAGGGCGGCGCGATGGCGGCCCCCTACGCCGCGTCCAAGCATGGCGCGGTCGGTCTCGCCCGCAGCCTCGCGCTGGAGTTCGCCCGCACCGGCCTCACCGTCAACGCCATCTGCCCGAGCTTCGTCGACACGCCGATGGTCGACGACAGCGCCGCCCGGATCGCCGGCGCGACCGGGAAGAGCGTGGAGGAAGCCCGCAAGCTGCTGGCCAAGGCCAATGGCAACGGGCGGCTGATCACGGTCGATGAAGTGGCCCACGCGATCGTGCAATTATGCCTGCCGGGCGCAAGCGGCGTGAACGGCGCCTGCGTGACCATCGACGGCGGCACGAGCGCCTGAGCGTCACCCCGAGCCGGGTTCGGGGTGACGACTATTCGAACTCGACGATCACCTGGTCGACCGCGACGCTCTCGCCCGCGCCGACCGGCGTGGCCTTGACGGTTGCGGCCTTTTCGGCGCGGAGGATGTTCTCCATCTTCATCGCTTCCATGACGGCGATCGGCTGCCCGGCCTCGACCTTGTCGCCCGTCTTCACATCAAGCCTGGTCACCAGCCCCGGCATGGGCGCCAGCAGGAAGCGCGAGAGGTCGGGCGGGATCTTCTCGATCATGTGCCGGGCAAGCTCGGCGACCTGCGGGGTCATGACGGTGGCGCGGTGGGTCGCGCCGCGGGTCGTCATGGCCCAGCTGCGGCCATGCCGGGCGACCAGCACGGTACGGGAGCGATGGCCGATGCGGGCGCGCACCAGCCGCTGGCCGGGCAGGTAATCGGCATCGAAGGTGAGCGGCTCGCCCTCGTCCACCACCACCTTGTCGACCATGAAGCGGACCCGGTGTTCGGCCCCGCCGTCCAGCCGCACGACATGGTCGCGGCCGGCCGGTGCGGGGCGGCTCAGCTGCTGGTCGATCCGCAGCGCGCGGGCTTCATGGACGGTGCCGATGAAGGCGGCGATGGCGCTGAGGTCGGCGGTCAGCGCCTCGCCAAGCGGCGCACCGGTGAAGCCGTCGGGATATTCCTCGGCGATGAAGCCGGTGGTGATCTCGCCCGAACGGAAGCGCGGATGCTGCATCAGAGCGGAGAGGAAATCGACATTGTGGCTGATGCCGCCGATGTCGAAGGCGTCGAGCGCCTCCACCTGCGCGTCGATCGCCGCCTCGCGGGTGCGGCCCCAGGTGATCAGCTTGGCGATCATGGGGTCGTAGAACATCGACACTTCGCCGCCTTCGAAGACGCCGTCGTCGACGCGGGTACGGACCTGCTCCCTTCCCGCGTGCGGGAGGGGCCGGGGGAGGACTTGTTCGCTGGCGGAGGGTGACATGCCCTCCCCTAGCCCCTCCGGCGCGTGGGAGGGGGACGGAGGAGCGTAACGCACCAGCCGCCCCGTGCTCGGCAAGAACCCGCGATAGGGGTCTTCGGCATAGACGCGCGTCTCGACACTCCAGCCGTCGAGCCGCACCTCGTCCTGCGTGAAGGCCAGCTTCTCGCCGGCGGCGACGCGGATCATCTGCTCGACGAGATCGAGGCCGGTGATCTCCTCGGTGACCGGATGCTCGACCTGGAGCCGGGTGTTCATCTCGAGGAAGTAGAAGCTTTCCCCCGTGGGGTCGGCGCCGGAGACGATCAGCTCGACCGTGCCCGCGCTATGGTAGCCGACCGCGCGGGCCAGGGCGACGCACTGCTCGCCCATCGCCTTGCGCATCTGCGGCGTGACGAACGGACTTGGCGCTTCCTCGACCACCTTCTGGTGGCGGCGCTGAATCGAGCATTCGCGCTCGTTCAGGTAAAGGATGTTGCCGTGCCGGTCGCCGATCAGCTGGATCTCGATGTGGCGCGGGCTTTCGATGAACTTCTCGATGAACACGCGGTCGTCGCCGAAGCTGTTCAGCCCCTCGCGCTTGGTCGCCTCGAAGCCGTCGCGGACGTCCTGCTCGGACCAGGCGAGGCGCATGCCCTTGCCGCCGCCGCCCGCCGAGGCCTTCATCATCACCGGATAGCCGATCTCGCCCGCGATCCGCACCGCGTCGTCGGTGGTGGCAATGTCGCCGAGGAAGCCCGGCACGACGTTCACCCCGGCGGCCTGGGCGAGCTTCTTGGATTCGATCTTGTCGCCCATGGCGGCGATGGCGTTGGCCGGCGGGCCGATGAATTCGATGCCCTCCGCGCTCAGCGCTTCGACGAAGGAGGCGCGCTCGGACAGGAAGCCGTAACCAGGGTGCACGGCCTCGGCGCCGGTCGCCTTGCAGGCCTCGATGATGAGGTCGGCCCGAAGGTAGCTCTCCGCGGCCGGCGCCGGCCCGAGCCGCACCGCCTCGTCGGCCATGCGGACGTGCGGCGCGCGGGCGTCGGCGTCGGAATAGACCGCCACGGTCTTGATGCCCATGCGGCGCGCGGTGCGGATCACCCGGCAAGCAATTTCGCCGCGATTGGCGATGAGGATCTTGGAGAACATCGGCGCTTCCTATCACGTCACCCCGGGCTTGACCCGGGGTCCACCTGCCTTTGGCCGATGGACTAAGAACAAGGGGGATGCCGGATCAAGTCCGGCATGACGAGGCGGTTCACTCAGCCGCCTCGTCCATCGGCGGCTTGTTGTGCCCGAGCAGGCGGAGCACCTCGTCCGCCGCGTCGGCGAGGTTGGTGCCGGGGCCGAAGATGGCCTGCACTCCGGCGGCGCGAAGTTCGGCATAGTCCTGGGCGGGGATGACGCCGCCGGCGATGACCTTGATGTCGGGGGCGCCGAGGTCCTTCAGGTGACCGATCAGCTCGGGGATCAGCGTCTTGTGACCGGCGGCGAGGCTGCTGGCGCCCACGACGTCCACTTTCGCTTCGACCGCCAGTTCGGCGGCCTCGCGGGGAGTCTGGAACAAGGGTCCGGCAACGATCTCGAAGCCGAGGTCGCCGAAGGCCGAGCTGACGAGATTGGCGCCGCGGTCGTGGCCGTCCTGACCCATCTTGGCGACCAGCATGCGCGGCTTGCGGCCGAGGCGGCTGGTAACCGCGACCGTTCCCTGCTTCGCTTCTTCCCACGCGAGGTCGGCGCGCTGTCCGTAGATGCCCGATACGGGCGTGGGCGTGGTGGCGTAGCGGCCGAACGCACGCTCGAGCGCGTCGGATATCTCCCCCAGCGTGGCGCGGGCGCGGGCGGCCTCAACCGAGAGGGCGAGGAGGTTGGCGTTGGTGCGGGCCCCCTGCTCCAGCGCCTGCAGTGCGACCTGCACCGCCGCTTCGTCGCGGCTGGCGCGGATGCGCTCGAGCCGTTCGATCTGCCCGGCGCGAACCTTGGCATTGTCGACTTCGAGAATGTCGAGCTCGGCCTCTTCCGGCAGGCGGTAGCGATTGACGCCGACGATGACCTGCTCGCCCGTGTCCACCTTGGCCTGGCGCTCGGCCGCGGCTTCCTCGATCCGGCGCTTGGGCAGGCCTTCTGTCACCGCCTTGGTCATCCCGCCGAGCTCTTCGACTTCCTGGATCAGCGCCCAGGCCTTCTCCTCCAGCTCGCGGGTGAGCGCCTCGACATACCAGCTGCCGCCGAGCGGGTCGGCGACGGCGGTTATGCCACTCTCCTCGGCCAGGATCAGCTGGGTGTTGCGGGCGATGCGGGCCGAGAAGTCGGTCGGCAGCGCGATCGCCTCGTCGAAGCTGTTGGTGTGGAGCGATTGGGTTCCGCCGAGCACTGCGGCCAGCGCCTCCACCGTGGTGCGCACGATATTGTTGTAGGGGTCCTGCTCGGTCAGGCTGACGCCGCTGGTCTGGCAGTGGGTGCGCAGCAGCTTCGACTTCTCCGACTTCGCGCCGAGGTCGGTCATGATCCGCCCCCAAAGCGTGCGCGCGGCGCGCATCTTGGCGACCTCCATGAAGAGGTTCATGCCGATGCCCCAGAAGAAGCTGAGGCGCGGCGCGAAGGCGTCGATGTCGAGCCCGCTCTTCACCGCAGCGCGGACATATTCCATGCCGTCAGCCAGCGTGTAGGCCATCTCCTGCACCGCCGTCGCGCCGGCCTCGTGCATGTGGTAGCCGGAAATGGATATCGAGTTGAACTTGGGCATCTCGCGGCTGGTGAAGGCGATGATGTCGCTGACGATCCGCATCGAGGGTTCGGGCGGGTATATGTAGGTGTTGCGAACCGCGAACTCCTTGAGGATGTCGTTCTGGATGGTCCCGGTGAGCGCCTTGCGCTCGACCCCCTGCTCCTCGCCCGCGACGATGTAGAAGGCGAGCACCGGAAGCACCGCGCCGTTCATGGTCATGCTGACCGACATCTCGCCCAGCGGAATGCCGTCGAACAGCAGCTTCATGTCCTCGACGCTGTCGATCGCGACGCCCGCCTTCCCGACGTCGCCGGTGACGCGCGGATGGTCGCTGTCGTAGCCGCGGTGGGTGGCGAGGTCGAAGGCGACGGAAAGCCCCTTCTGCCCGGCGGCGAGGTTGCGGCGGTAGAAGGCGTTCGATTCCTCGGCGGTCGAGAAGCCGGCATATTGGCGGATGGTCCAGGGCCGGCCCGCGTACATGGTCGCATAGGGGCCGCGCGTATAGGGCGCGACGCCGGGGAAGCCGGGATCGATGCCGGCCGCGTCCTCGGGGCCGTAGACGGTCTTGAGCGTGATGCCCTCGGGCGTGGTGCGGCTGAGGTCGGCGCCGCGCGACTCCTTGGCAGCGAGGGTCTTCCAGGCGTCTTGAGCTAGTTTGTCGGTCACTCCCTTGCCCTAGCGCCGGGGGCGACGCCTGCCAATCGGCTGCACCCCATCACCGGCTGACACGTTGGACAGCGATGCGCGGCTTCGACTTCAGTTCATGGCAGGCAATCGGCACCACCCTGCTGGGCCTGTCGCTCATCACCATCATCGGAGTTGGCGTCCGGCTGCTGGCGATGATGACCATCCAGCAACGGCGCGAGCGCGAGAACCGCCAGATCAACGAGCGGCTGCGGACCCTAATCGCGGCCTACAAGACGCTTGGCGGCTCCTTTACCGGCGACTTGTCGGTCGACCCGACGCATCTGCGCGATCTGCGCCGCCGCGCTGCGGCGCAAGCCGACGAGGGCTTGCTTCTCAATGCCGAAAGCGCCGGCTCCGAACGCATGCGGCGAATGCGCGACGCAGTGGAGGCGGCGCTCGCCGACATCATCCTGCTCGGTACCGACGAGCAGGTGGCGCTTGCCACGAGCGCCGCGCAGGAACTGGTCGCCGGACGCCCGGTGCATACGGCCGAACTGGTGGTCGCCCTGCGCGACTTCATCCGCCAGGCACTGGGGCTCGACCCGGTGCCCGCCGGGGTCAGCGTTCCCCGGCAGGGGCCAACCCGCACGGCGGGCAGCGCTGGACGCGGGCGCGGCGAGGGAGCCAACGAGCGCGGCGGGCGCGGCAAAGGCGGTGGGGGCATGGGAATGGGAATGGGCATGGGGCTTGGCGTCGGCGGCGCCTCGGTGGGCTCCGGTGGAGCCGACTCAGACGCGCGAGAAGGGCGCTAGTTCTGGCGCCCGCGCCGCCTGTTCAGCGTCCCGAACGATAGCCAAGCCCGAGCAGCAGGTCGGCCGCGATGAAGAACAGCAGAACGAACAGTGCGCCGTTGATGAGAACCAGCCCCCAGAAGCGTGCATCGCCAGCTTCGGCACGCTTGAGGCGAATGCGGTAGAGCGGCACCTCGCCGGTTCGCAGCGCCAGCGCGATCCGTCGCAGGATCAGCACCGCCAGCACGGCGCACAATCCGCCGATCAGAAGCTCCTCGCCGCGCCCGCCCATCAGTGCGCCTGCTTGGGGCTTTCCATGATCTCGGTCAGCACGCCGCCCATGTCCTTGGGGTGGAGGAAGAAGATCGGCGTGCCGTGCGCGCCGATGCGGGTGGGACCTAGGATGCGGGTGCCGAGTCCCTCGAAGTGGGCGCGGGCCGCCTCGATGTCGGGCACCTCGAAACAGACATGATGCTGTCCCCCCTGCGGGTTCTTCTCGATGAACTTCGCGACCGGACTGTCGGCCCCAAGCGGCTCGATCAACTCGATCTGGCTGTTGGGCGCATCGACGAAGCAGACGCGCACGCCCTGCGCGGGCAATTCGAACGGCGGCGAGGACGGCTCGGCACCGAACAGTTTGCGATAGGTCTCGAGGCTACGCTCGATCGACGGGGTGGCGACCCCGACATGGTTCAGTCGGCCGAGTTTCATGAGCTACCTATCTCAAGCGCTTCGAGGGTTGTTGCGACAAGGGCGACCAGGCTCAAGCCCAGCCATAACCACTTGAACGCGATAAGGACTTTCGACCAGCGAGGCTCTAGTTCGCGGTCGGCGACGAATGCTGACTCCACGATCGTCCGCTCGGACGACGACTTCACCAGCTCGCGTCCAATCGCGAGGGACAGCAGGAGGAAGATCAGCGGCGGGAGCCAGGGGTCCAGGTCAAAGCGGGATATTGTCGTGCTTCTTCCACGGGTTCTCGAGCTGCTTGTCCTTGAGCTTGCGGAGGCCCAGCGCCACCTTGCGGCGGGTTTCCCGCGGCTGGATGACGTCGTCGATGAAGCCCATGCTCGCCGCCACGAAGGGGTTGGCGAAGCGGTCCTCATATTCCTTGGTGCGCGCGGCGATCAGGTCGGCGTCGTTGCGATCCTGGCGGAAGATGATCTCGACCGCGCCCTTGGCGCCCATCACCGCGATCTCGGCGGTCGGCCAGGCATAGTTCAAGTCGCCGCGCAGATGCTTGGACGCCATGACGTCATAGGCGCCGCCATAGGCCTTGCGGGTGATCACGGTGATCTTGGGAACGGTCGCCTCGGCATAGGCGAACAGCAATTTGGCGCCATGCTTGATGATGCCGTTATGCTCCTGCCCGACGCCCGGGAGGAAGCCGGGCACGTCGACGAAGGTCAGGATCGGGATATCGAAGGCGTCGCAGAAGCGGACGAAGCGCGCAGCCTTCTTGGACGAGTTGATGTCGAGCACGCCGGCCAGCACCAGCGGCTGGTTGGCGACCACGCCGACGGTGCGGCCCTCGATCCGGCAGAAGCCGATGATGATGTTGGCGGCATGGGCGGGCTGAAGCTCGAAGAAGTCTCCCTCGTCGGCGACCTTCCGGATCAGCTCGTGCATGTCGTAGGGTTGGTTGGCGCTCGGCGGGATCAAAGTGTCGAGGCCCGCATCGATCCGGTCCCATGGGTCCTCGGTCGGTCGCTCCGGCACCGACACCCGGTTCGACAGCGGCAGGAAATCGAAGAATTCCCGCGCCGCCAGCAGGGCGTCGATGTCGTTCTCGAGCGCGAGGTCGGCCACCGACGACTTGGTGGTGTGGGTGACCGCTCCACCAAGCTCCTCCTGGGTCACCACTTCGTTGGTGACGGTCTTCACCACCTCGGGACCGGTGACGAACATGTAGGATGAATCCTTCACCATGAAGATGAAGTCGGTCATCGCGGGCGAATAGACGGCGCCGCCGGCGCACGGGCCCATGATCAGGCTGAGCTGGGGCACCACGCCGCTGGCGAGCACGTTGCGCTGAAACACCTCGGCATAGCCGGCGAGGCTGGCGACGCCTTCCTGGATGCGTGCGCCGCCGCTGTCGTTCAGGCCGATCACGGGCGCGCCGACCTTCATCGCCGCGTCCATGATCTTGCAGATCTTCTGCGCGTGGCGTTCGGAGAGGGAGCCGCCGAAGACGGTGAAATCCTGGGCGAAGACATAGACCAGCCGCCCGTTGATCGTGCCGCTGCCGGTCACCACGCCGTCGCCGGGGAAGCGCTGGTCGGCCATCCCGAACTCGGTCGCATTATGTTCGACGAAGGCGTCCACCTCCTCGAAGCTGCCCTCGTCCAGCAGGACGTCTAGGCGTTCGCGGGCGGTCAGGCGGCCCTTGCTGTGCTGGGCGTCGATGCGCTTCTGCCCGCCCCCCATGTGGGCGGCCGCGCGCCGCCGTTCGAGTTCCGCGATGGTGCTGCTCATGGGATGCGCTCTTCGCTCTGGGATTGCGGCGCGTCAACTCGCTGGGAGATTTTGCTTTGATGCTTTGGACTTAGCCGAGGGAACCTAAAGGCCTGAACAGTTGTTCATCCTCCAGTCGGGGGGCGAGATCCGTTTGCCGCACCGCAGCATCCAACCAGCCGAAAGGGGCCGCATCACCGCGGAACCAGGTTTGGCAACCGTTGTTTGACCGAAACTACATCGGCCTTTTTCAGAGAGGTTCCTACCGCATGTTCGACAAAGTCGGCGTTCACGACACTGGGTCTTCTCCGGTTCCTGCGTTTTCGAACAAGCGAACGACGCTCCTCTGCTTTTCGCACCTTCGCTGGGATTTCGTCTTCCAGCGCCCACAGCATCTGATGAGCCGCTTCGCCAAGACGATGCCGGTCGTGATCTGGGAAGAGCCGGTGCCGGCCGCCCAGGGTGAGGGTCCCTCGCTCGATGTGCGTCCCGCCAAGGATTGCACCAACGTCACCGTCGTCACCCCCCACCTGCCCGAGGGCTTGGACGTCAACGCGCAGCGAACGATCCTCAAGGGGCTGCTCGACCAGTTCGTGTCGAGCACCGAGGGGCGGCTGATCCGCTGGTATTACACGCCGATGATGCTGCCCTTCTCACGGCATCTCGACACGGTGGCGACCGTCTATGACTGCATGGACGAACTGTCAGCCTTCAAGTTCGCGCCGACCGAGCTGCTCGAGCTCGAGCGCGAGCTGCTGGAAGCGGCGGACGTCGTCTTCACTGGCGGCTATTCGCTGTACGAGGCGAAGAAGAAGCGGCACGGCAACGTCCACCCCTTCCCTTCGTCGGTCGACCGCGCTCACTTCGGCAAGGCCCGCGCCGGCATCGACGACCCGTCCGACCAGGCCGGCATCGCCCGTCCGCGCTTCGGCTTCTACGGCGTGATTGACGAGCGGATCGACCTCGAGCTGCTCGACTGCATGGCCGAGATGCGGCCCGACTGGCAGCTGGTGATGGTCGGACCGGTGGTGAAGATCAGCGAGGACGACCTCCCCCGCCGCGACAACATCCATTACCTCGGCGGCAAGACCTATGCCGAGCTGCCGGCCTATCTCGGCAACTGGGACGTGGCGATGATGCCGTTTGCCATCAACGAGGCAACCCGCTTCATCTCGCCGACCAAGACGCCGGAATATCTGGCCGCAGGCAAGCCGGTCGTCTCGACCCCGATCAAGGACGTCAAGCGTCACTATGAGAAGCTGTCCGGTGTCCGCATCGCCGGCACTGCCGAGCAGTTCGTCGAAGCCTGCGAGCGGGCGCTGACGCTTGGCCAGGGCAGTGACGAGTGGCTGGCCGAAGTCGACCTGGCGCTGGCCGACATGAGCTGGGACACCACTCAGGCACGGATGGCCGCGCTTCTGGCCGAGCTGACCGAGCAGGGCCAGAAGATCGAGCGCCCCGCTTTCGGCCAAGGTCACTACACCCACACCAAGACCAAGAAGTACGACTATCTGATCGTCGGCTGCGGCTTTGCCGGCTCGGTGCTGGCCGAGCGGCTGGCGACCCAGCATGGCGCGCGGGTGCTGATGATCGACAAGCGCGATCATGTCGGCGGCAACGCCTATGACGAGCTCAACGAGAACGGCATCCTCTACCACAAATACGGGCCGCACATCTTCCACGCGAACAGCGACGAGATCGTCAGCTATCTCTCGCAGTTCACCCAGTGGCGGCCCTACGAGCATCGTGTGCTGGCGCATGTTCGCGACCAGCTGGTGCCGATCCCGATCAACCGCACGACGCTGAACAAGCTGTTCGATGCCGGGCTCAAGAACGACGAGGAAGCGGCTGCCTTCCTGGCGGCGCGGGCCGAGCCGGTGGCGGACATCCGCACCTCGGAGGACGTCGTCATCAACGCCGTCGGGCGCGAGCTCTATGAGCTCTTCTTTCGCGGCTATACCCGCAAGCAGTGGGGTCTCGATCCGTCGGAGCTCGACAAGCAGGTGACGAGCCGGATCCCGACCCGGACCAACACCGACGACCGCTACTTCACCGACACCCACCAGATCATGCCGCTTGAGGGCTACACCCGGATGTTCGAGCGGATGCTCGACCATCCGCTGATCGACAAGCAGCTCGGCACCGACTTCCGCGATGTCCGCAACGACATCGACGCGGCGCACATCATCTACACCGGCCCGATCGACGAATATTTCGACTGGCGCTTCGGCAAGCTGCCCTATCGCAGCCTGCGCTTCGTCCACTCGACGATCGACAAGGAGCAGTTCCAGCCGGTGGCGGTGGTCAACTACCCGGACACGGAGACGCCCTACACCCGTATCTCCGAATACAAGCACATGACCGGTCAGGAGCATCCGCGGACGACCATCACGCTCGAGTATCCGAGCGCGGAGGGCGATCCTTATTATCCGATCCCGCGGCCGGAGAACCAGGCCTTGTTCAAGAAGTATGAGGCGCTTGCGGACTCGACGCCGGGCGTGACCTTCGTCGGCCGCCTCGCCACCTACCGCTATTACAACATGGACCAGATCGTCGGGCAGGCACTCGCCACCTTCCGGCGGATGGACGAGAGCCGCACCCGGGGCGGAGCCGCCAGCCGGGAGCTTCGCCTGGCGATCTGAGCCGGGAGCCTGGTGATGGACAAGGATCGAGAAAGCAGCACTCCGCCCCTCGAATTATGGGGCGGAGTGGAATGCACGGTCGTCCGCATCGGCGACGAATATCGCGACCAGGTCGTCGAGACGGGCCATTCGGTCCGGCTCGCCGACCTCGACGCCATCGCCGACCTCGGTATCCGCACGGTTCGCTACCCGATCGTGTGGGAGCGGGTGGCGCCGGACGATCCCGCCACGCTCGATTTCTCCTGGCATGACGAGCGGCTGCGGCGGCTTCGCGACCTCGGGATCAGGGTCATCGGCGGGCTCGTCCATCATGGCTCGGGCCCACGCCACACCGACCTGCTCGATCCGGCCTTCCCGGCCAAGCTCGCCGATTATGCCGCACAAGTGGCGGAGCGCTACCCGTGGATCGACCGCTGGACGCCCGTCAACGAGCCGCTGACCACCGCCCGCTTCGCCTGCCTCTACGGCCACTGGTACCCGCATCGGCAGGACTTGGGTGACTTCCTCGCCGCGCTGGTCAACGAATGTCATGCGTCGCTGGCGGCGATGCGGGCGATCCGTACGGTGATCCCGGGCGCGCTCCATGTCACCACCGAGGATCTCGGCAAGACGTTCTCGACGCCGAAGCTCGCCCATCAGGCCCGGCATGAGAACGACCGCCGCTGGCTGAGCCTCGACCTGTTCACCGGCCGGGTCGACGACCGCCACCCTTTCTGGAGCATGCTCAAGGAATCGGGCTGCAGCGACGAGGCGCTGGCCGAGCTCGCCACCGGCGAGGCCGCCCCCGACATCATCGGCATCAACCATTATCTGACCAGCGAGCGCTACCTCGACGACCGCACCGAGCGCTATCCGGGGCAGCCGGTCGGCAGCAACGGCCGGCAGCGCTATTGCGATCTTGAGGCGGTGCGCATGCCGCACCTCGCCGGCCGGGTCGGTCCCGCCGCACGGCTGCGAGAGGCATGGGAGCGCTACGGCATCCCGCTCGCCATCACCGAAGTCCATCACGGCTGCACCCGCGAGGAGCAGGTGCGCTGGTTCCACCATGTCTGGAACGCGGCTGAGCAGGTCCGCAGCGAAGGCGTCGACATGCGCGCCGTCACCCTGTGGAGCCTGTTCGGCAATGTCGACTGGCGCTCGCTTCTCACCCGCAAGGAAGGCATCTACGACGTCGGCGCTTTCGACACGCGCGGCGGCAAGCTCCGCCCGACCATGGTCGCCAGAGCAGCGGCGAGCCTCGCTTCGGGGAGGATGCTCGACCATCCGGCGGTCGCGGGCAGGCCCTGGTGGCGGCGTCCCGAGCGCTTCTACATCGGCTCGGGGTCCTGCAAGCCGCACCACTTCGGCCGGCATCCCCTGCTGATCACCGGCGCGACCGGAACGCTCGGCCAGGCCTTCGCGCGCATCTGCCACCACCGTGGCTTGCGGCACGTGCTGACCGACCGGTCGGCGCTCGACATCACCGATGCCGCCTCGATCGGCGCGGCGCTCGATCGCCTGCGTCCTTGGGCGGTGGTCAACACCGCCGGCTTCGTCCGCGTGCCGGAGGCCGAGCATCAGCCGGACGACTGCTTCCGGATCAACACGACCGGTCCCGAACTGCTCGCCGCCGCCTGCCGGGAACGCGGCATCCCGTTCGTCACCTTCTCCTCGGACCTGGTGTTCGACGGCAAGCTCGGCCGGCCCTATCTCGAGCCCGATCCGACCAGCCCGGCCTGCGTCTACGGCGAGAGCAAGGCGCAGGCCGAGGACCGGGTGCTGTCGATCGATCCGCAGGCGCTGATCGTGCGCACCAGCGCCTTCTTCGGACCGTGGGACGCCCACAACTTCCTCCATCACACGGTCGCCCAGCTCAGCCGCGGCGACGAGGTGCATGCCAGCGACCAGGCAGTCGTCTCGCCGACCTATGTACCCGACCTTGTCCATGCCTCGCTCGACCTCCTGCTCGATGGCGAGCAGGGCATCTGGCATCTCGCCAACGAGGGCAGCATCAGCTGGCACGGCCTCGCGCGGGAAATTGCAGGACGGACCGGCCTCAGCCCGAGGAAGATCCGCGATAGCGGCGGCGACAAGGCGGACAACACGCTCGGGACCAGCCGAGGGCAGATCCTCCGCCCGCTGGAGGCCGCGCTGGACGACTTCGTCCGTCATTCCGAAACGATCGCGCGCTGACCTGCCCGGGCCCGTTGATTTGAACCGCGCGCCCGCTCGTGCTTTGACATGGGCGAAGCAAGGAGCCCGACCCGCCGCCATGCCGATTTCCCACTGGCCGCAGCGCCTCTACCTCGTTCGCCACGGGCAGAGCCAGGGCAATGTCGCGCGCGACCGGTCCGAGGCGCAGGGGCTGGCGACCATCGGGCTCGACATGCGCGACGTCGACGTGCCCCTGTCCGACTTCGGCCATCGCCAGGCCGCCGCTGCCGGCCGCTGGTTCGCGGCTCTACCAGACGAGGAGAAGCCGGAGGTCATCCTTTCCTCGCCCTACCTTCGCGCGCGCCAGACCGCCCGGGCGATCTGCGAGGCGGGCGGCCTCGCTGGCGGCCGGGCCCGCACCGTCATCGACGAGCGCTTGCGCGAGCGTGAATTCGGCGTATTCGACGGCCTTACCAGCCTCGGCATCCGCCAGAAATATCCGGAGGAAGCCGCCCACCGGAACCGGCTCGGCAAATTCTACCATCGCCCGCCCGGCGGCGAGAGCTGGGCCGACGTCATCCTCCGCCTTCGCTCGGCGATGAACTCGATCAATCTCCATTATAACGGCCGGCGCGTGCTGATCGTCTGCCACCAGGTGGTGGTGCTGTGCATGCGCTACGTGCTGGAAGAGCTGGAGGAGACGGAGATCCTCGGCATCGACAAGGCCGCCGACATCCTCAACTGCGGCATCTGCGCCTTCGACTTCACGGTCCACGACCTCGACTGCGTGCCGCGCCTCGCGTTGTGGAACCATGCCGCCCCGCTGGAGGAAGAAGGCGCACCGGTGACCGACGCCCCGGACAAGATCGCCGGCAGCCGGTGAGCGCTCCGGTCGCGCTCGACGCGGAGACCCTGAAGCGCTTCCCGCTCCCTGTCATCGCCAGCGGCGACAAGGATGCGCGCGGCTCCATCCTGCTTATTGCCGGAAGCCGCGAAGTGGCCGGCGCCGCCCTGCTGACCGCCATGGGTGCGATGCGCGCCGGTGCCGGACGGCTGCAGATCATGACCGTCGCCAGTGCCGCGCCCGGCCTGTCCGTCTCCATGCCCGAAGCGATGGTCACCGGTCTTGCCGAAGGCCGCGACGGCGGCTTTGCGCCTTCGACGGTCAAGCCGCTGGCCGACCGCGCGGCCGAAGCCGACGTGGTGGTCGCCGGACCCGGGATGCGCGGCAATGCCGGTTGCGCGAAGCTCGCAGCGGCGCTTGCCGGCAAGGGGCACAAGCTCGTCCTCGACGCCGCCCTGCTCCATGCCCTGCCCAAGCGTCAGTCCGACATCGCCCGCTCGGACTGCCCGACCATCCTCCTTCCCCATGCCGGCGAGATGGCGAGCCTGCTCGGCTGCGACGAGGAGGAGGTGGAAGCCGATCCCGTCCGCGCCGGCCGCGACTGCGCCGACCGCTACGATGCGGTGACCCTGGTCAAGGGCGTCCAGAGCCACATCGTGTCGCCGGACGGGCAGGTCTTCCGCTACGAAGGCGGCGGACCCGGCCTCGGCGTCTCAGGCTCCGGCGACACGCTGGCCGGCATCGTCGGCGGCCTCCTCACCCGCGGCGCCGATCCGCTTACCGCCCTACTGTGGGGCGTCTGGTGCCACGGCGAGGCCGGCCGCCGCCTCGGCAAGCGGATCGGGACATTGGGCTATCTCGCCCGCGAAATACCGGACGAGGTGCCCGGCATCCTGCGCGACGGGGGTCAGCTCACCCCGTAATCGTCGAGCTCGTCGCCGACCACGCGCACCACGTGCAGCACGTTGGTCGACCCCGCCGTCCCGAACGGAACGCCGGCAAGGACGATGATCCGGTCGCCGCCGGCACCAAGCTTGTGGCGGAGGACCATGCGCTTGGCCTTGCCGACCATCTCCTCGAAGCTGGCGACGTCGCGGGTGTGGACAGCGTGGACGCCCCAAACCAGGCCCATGCGCCGAGCGACGGTGCGACTGGCGGTCATGACCAGCAGCGACACCGGGCCGCGCTCGCGGGCGATGCGGCGGGCGGTCGACCCGGTCGACGTGTAGCAGACCATCGCCGCCACCTTGACCGTATTCGCGATGTTGCCGGCGCTTTCGGCAAGCGCGTCGGCGGTGGTCGGCTCGGCGGGCGTCGCGGTGAAGTGGACGCGCGCCGCATAGTTGGGGTCGGCTTCGACCGAGCGGCCGATCCGGTCCATCATATGCACCGCCTCGATCGGGAACTGGCCGGCCGCGCTTTCGGCCGACAGCATGATCGCATCCGCGCCGTCGTAGATGGCATTGGCCACGTCGCTCACCTCCGCCCGGGTCGGGGTCGGCGAGGTGATCATGCTTTCCAGCATCTGGGTCGCGACCACCACCGGCTTGCCGAGCTCGCGGGCGCGGGCGACGATCATCTTCTGCAGCGGCGGAACGGCCTCGGCCGGAAGCTCGACGCCAAGGTCGCCGCGCGCGACCATCACCGCGTCGGCATGCTCAAGGATGCCCTCGAGCCGCTCGATCGCCGCCGGCTTCTCGATCTTGACCAGCAATGCGGCCTTGTCGCCGATCAGCTGACGCGCCTCGATCACGTCCTCGGGCCGCTGGACGAAGGACAAAGCGATGTAATCGGCGCCCTGGGCGAGGGCGAACTGGAGGTCGTCGCGATCCTTCTCGGTCAGCGCCGGGATCGGCACCAGCACGTCGGGGACGTTGACGCCCTTGTTGTCGCTGACCTTGCCGCCAACCTCGACGATGGTCTCGATCCGGGTGGCGGAGACGGCGGCGGCGCGAAGCCGGATCTTGCCGTCGTCGATCAGCAGCTGGTCGCCCTCGCGCACCGCCTCGAACAGCTCCGGATGGGGAAGCTCGACCCGGCCCGAGTCGCCGGGCGCGGTATCGGCGTCGAGGATGAAGCGCCCGCCCGTTTCCAGCATCGCCGTGCCGCCGGCGAAGCGGCCGACGCGAAGCTTTGGCCCCTGGAGGTCGAACAGGATGCAGGTCGGCCGCTTGTATTCCGCCTCGAGGCTGCGGATCGCCTCGACGAGCGCCGTCTTGGCCGCCTGGTCACCATGGCTCATGTTGATGCGGAAGGCGTCGGCCCCGCATTCCATCAGCTTGGCGATCATTTCGCGGCTGCTGGACGCCGGCCCCAGCGTCGCCAGGATCCTGACCTTGCGTCCGCGCGGACCCACCGACATCGCCACTTAGCTCATACTCCGCTGATGTTGCCGGCTTGCCATAGCGGCGGACGGGCGGGTTTCAACCGCTTGGCGGCGCGGACCCGCTTGTCTAAGGCCCCCCGCGCATACCTATTCACCGGGGAGGATGATTCATGTCCGACGGCAACGTCGCGGCCGACCAGTTGCGCCTGTTCATCGAGCGCATCGAGCGGCTCGAGGAAGAGAAGAAGGGCGTCGCCGACGACATCAAGGATGTCTACGCCGAAGCCAAGGCCAATGGCTACGACACCAAGACGATGCGTAAGGTGGTCGGCCTCAGGAAGATGGAAAAGCACGCCCGCGACGAGGCCGATGCCCTGCTCGAGACCTATCGCAACGCGCTCGGCCTCCATTAGGACGGCCTCGAGCCCAGCGAAGATCGGCGGCTGACCCGGCTCCATGCGTGGCGTCACGCATGGAGCCGGCGGATCTTGCCGCCGTTCCGGGCCGCTAGCGGCTAGCCGACCCACTGCTGCTGCCAAATCAATGCATTAGTGTCAGTAACTTGTAACCAAGCCGGGCCAAGGCCGCGACGGGATATCCGAGCATCGCGACGAACTCCACCTGCCGCCATGGGGGCGGCCGGCGACGGCGGGTGCGCATTTCAGGGGTAGAGTGTGGGCAAGACCTATTTCCGGCTGAGCAACGGCAACTTCTTCCAGGACTGGAGCGACGACGCGCTCATCACCGGCAACGATGACTGGAGCAAGGTCGCCAGCATCGTGGGCTATCTCGGCAATGGCATGGTCGGCTCGTCGACCGGCGTAAATCCGGCCACGGTCACCGGCGACAGCATCGACGTCGACGTCATCGCCAACCAGACCAATCCCAACACCAACACCAGCGGCGGCGTGGCCGAGTTCCGGATCGCCGACCCGACCGTCGCCCTGCAGGGGTCCGGAACGGCCGGCGCCCCGTACCTTGCCCTCTACCTGGACGCGAGCGGGCGGGAGAACATCACCCTCAGCTTTATCGCGCGCGACATCGACGGCAGCGGCGACAATGCGGTCCAGCCGCTCGCCGTCCAGTACCGGATCGGCGACAGCGGGACATGGATCACCGTTCCCGCGGGGTCGATCGCCGACGCCTCGACCGGGCCCGGCCTCGCCACCGCCAGCACCGCCGTGAGCGTCACCCTGCCCGCCGCCGCCAACAATGCGGCCGAACTGCAGATCCGAATCATCACCACCAACGCTTCGGGCAGCGACGAGTGGATCGGGATCGACGACATCTCGGTCGTCAGCAACGCATTCACCGAAGCCGCCCCCGGCATCCTCTCGATCGGCGACGCGACCCTCGTCGAAGGTGACGACGGCAGTGCCGACATGCTGTTCACCGTCACCCGCGCCGGCGGCAGCGACGGCGCCGTCTCGGCCGACTGGAGCGTCCTGCTTGACGGCACCGCCACGGCAGCGGACCTCGGCAGCCCGCTTGCCGGCACCGTCAGCTTCGCTGCTGGCGAGACCAGCGCGACCATCCGCGTGCCCGTGGCCGGCGACCGTGTCGGCGAAAACGGCGAGACCTTCTCCGTTCAGCTCACTGCGCCGAGCGGCGGCGCGACCATCGGCGATGGCACCGCCACCGGCACCATCGCCAACGACGACCTCCCGCCCGTCGCCAACGTCTTCATCAACGAGATCAACTATGATCCGGCGGGCACCGACACGGGCGAGTTCATCGATCTGACCGGTCTCGCCGGCACGGATCTGACCGGCTGGAGCGTCGTCCTCTACAACGGCAACGGCGGCGCCCCCTACGGCACGCAGAAGCTGTCCGGAATGCTCGCCGACAGCGCCAACGGCTTTGGCTTCCGCTCCGTCTCCTATCCCTCGAACGGCATCCAGAACGGTTCGCCGGACGGCATCGCCCTGGTCGACCCGTTCGGCCGCGTGGTACAGTTCCTGAGCTACGAAGGCACGATGACCGCGGTCGGCGGCCCGGCCAACGGCCTCACGTCGACCGACATCGGCGTGTTCCAGGAGCAGGCGCCCCTCGGCACCAGCCTGCAGCTGACCGGCACCGGGTCGAGCTACGGCGACTTCAGCTGGAGCTATAATGTCTCGTCGACCAATGGCGGCGCCAACGAGGGCCAGACCTTCCTGTCCGGAACCGACCAGGGCCGCATCCGAATCGCCGATGCGGCGGTGGTCGAAGGCAATGCCGGCACCACGCCGATCGTCTTCACCGTCACCCGCTCAGGCGGCTTTGCGAGTGAGGCGAGCGTCGCCTGGAGCCTCGACTTCGGCACCTCAGCCTCGACCGATGACCTTGCTGCGGGAACCCCTGCCAGCGGCATCGTGACCTTCGCACCGGGCGAGTTCACCAAGACCATCCGGCTGGAGGTCGCCGCCGACACGTTGGGCGAGAACAACGAAGGCTTCCTCGTCCGCCTCGGCGACGTCACCGGCAATGCCGTGGTGGTCGACGACAATGCGCTCGGGGTCATCCTCAACGACGATCCGGTCGCGCGCACCATCATGGAGATCCAGGGCGAAGCCCATCAGTCGGCCTATGTCGGCCAGCCGGTGATCACCGGCGGCATCGTCACGGCGGTGGATTCGACCGGCTTCTACCTCCAGGACCCCGCCGGCGACGGCAACGCCCGGACGTCGGACGCAATCTTCATCCGCACCACCACGCCGCCATCCGTCGCGGTCGGCGACGCGCTGGAGCTGACCGGTGTCGTCGGCGAGTACAAGCCGAGCGCCACCGGACTGTCGGTGACCCAGGTGACCGCCTCGTCCATTTCGGTCCTGTCGAGCGGCAACGCCCTTCCGGCGGCGGTGACGATCGGCACCGGCGGAATCCTGCCCCCGACCGAAAGCATCGACAGCGACGGTCTTGCCCTCTTCAACCCGGAGACGGACGGGATCGATTTCTGGGAGTCGCTCGAAGGCATGCGGGTGACGGTCGACCAGCCGGTCGTCGTCTCCAACAGCAACGAATATGGGGAAGTCGATATCGTCGCCTCGGCCGGCGCCGGCGCGACCGGGATCAACGATCGCGGCGGCATCACCATCAGCGCTGGGGACTATAATCCCGAGAAGATCCAGCTCGACGACCGGCTGGCCGCCCAGCCGCAGCTCAGCACCGGCGACCTGCTCGGGTCGGTGACCGGCGTCATCAACTACAGCTTCGAACGCTACGAGCTGCTCGCGACCGAGACGGCCGCGGTCACCACCGACCGCACGGTCGGCGACGACGACACGGTCCTCGCCGGGGACGCGAACCACGTCAGCATCGCCACCTACAATCTCGAGAACCTGGACGCGTCGGACGGCAAGTACGACCTGCTCGCCAACGACATCGTCTACAGCCTTCGTGCACCCGACATCCTCGCGGTGCAGGAAGTCCAGGACGCTGACGGCGCGGGCAACGGCAGCAACCTGTCGGGCGCGAGCAACGTCCAGGGGCTGATCGACGCCATCTATGCGGAGAGCGGCCTCGTCTACACCTATGTCGAGATCGCGCCGGACCGCGCCGGATCGACCGGCGGCGAGCCGGGCGGCAACATCCGCAACGGCTATCTCTACCTGTCCGACCGGGTCAGCCTGGTCGACGGCAGCCTGTCCCTGCTCGACGATCCCGCCTTCGCCGGCTCGCGCAAGCCGCTGATCGCGACCTGGTCGTTCAACGGGCAGGAGTTCAGCACCATCAACGTGCACTTCACCTCGCGCCTCGGCTCCGACCCGCTGTGGGGCGACGCGCAGCCGCCGGCCGATGGCGGCGATGCCTCGCGGATCGCGCAGGCGGCGGCGGTCGGGGACTATGTCTTCGACATCCTCGCCGAAGACTCGACGCAGCAGTTCGTTCTGCTCGGCGACTGGAACGGCTTCTCGTTCGAACGGGCGCAGACCCAGCTCACCGACGGCGGCGTCTTCACCAACCTCGCCGACCTGCTGCCAGAGGAGGAGCGCTATTCCTACGTGTTCGACGGCAATTCGCAGCTGATCGACAACATGCTGGCGACCGGCGGCCTGCTTTCCGGTGCCCGCTACGACGCGGTGCACATCAATGCCGAGTTCACCGGCGAACGGCCGACCGACCACGACCCGCAGCTTGCGCTGCTCCGGATCGCCATCACCCCGCACGACCTGGTGCTGAGCGATGGCGTGGTCGACGAGAACTTGCCGGTCGGCACCGTCGTCGGCACCTTGTCGGCGACCGACACGCCGGGCGACACGCTCGTCTATGCTCTGGTCGACGATGCCGATGGCCGCTTCGTCGTCGATCCCGTCACGGGCATCGTCCGCACGGCCAGGCTGCTGGATCATGAAGCGGACGCCAGCTTCGTGCTCGTTGCCAGCGTCACTGACAGCGCCGGCCTCAGCTCGCAGAACGAGGTCACCGTGACGGTCGGGGACGTCAACGAGGCCCCGGTCGCGGCGGAGGACTCCATCGCCGTCGACGAGGATGCGACCAGCGACAATCTGTGGGCATTGCTGACCGGCAACGACGGCGACCCTGATGTAGGCGACGCGCTCACCATCACGTCGGTGACCGGCCCGGCCCTCGGCAGCCTGATCTTCGATCCGGTGAGCCAGAGCCTCCGCTACGTCGCCGACAATGACGCCTTCGACGCGCTCGCGCCCGGCGCCCGGGCGGTGGACAGCTTCACCTACACGGTGGCGGATGCCGACGGCCTCACCAGCACGGCAACCGTCAGCGTCTCGGTCACGGGAATCGCCGACGGCATCGTGGCGGGCGGCGCCAACGGCAATGACAGCCTGACCGGCACCGGGGGCGAGGATCGCATCGCCGGCAACAATGGCGGCGACCGGCTGTTCGGCCTCGACGGCCACGACCGCCTCGATGGCGGGGCCGGCGACGATTGCCTGGTGGGCGGCCGCGGCAATGACACGCTGCTGGGCGGGCTCGGCGACGATCTGCTCGAGGGCGGCGCCGGTCGCGACAGTTTCGTGTTCGGCGCCAAGGCAGGCAACGACATCATCACCGACTTCGACGTCGCCAACGACAAGTTGCTGTTCGACAATATCGGCATCCGCTCGACCCAGTCCGGTGACTGGAACAGTGATGGCGTCGCCGACCTCCGTCTCGCCCTGACCGGCGGCGGCTCGGTCACCCTGCTCGGCCTGTCGTCCCTGGCCGGCGTCCAGACCGGCGCCTATGCGCCCGAGACGATCGGCACACAGGGCTTCATGGTCGACGGGGGTGGCACTGCTCCGGCCGTCCATCAGCTCTCCGGCGACTCCTGGCTGTTCGTTTGAGTCGAGGGGAGATCGCCGCCGCTTGCCGGCGACGGTCTCCCGCCCGGAGGCGCTGATAGGACCTTTCGCGACCCCGTCGCTCTGCCTAAGGTCACCGCGAAGCAGGGGAGCAAGCGCATGATCATCACCACCACCTCGACCCTCGAAGGCCGCCCGGTCCGCGACTATCTCGGCCTTGTGGGTGGCGAGGTGATCGTCGGCGCCAACATCATCAAGGACGTGTTCGCGTCGGTCAGCGACTTCTTCGGCGGCCGCTCGGGCGCCTATGAATCCTCGATCCAGGAAGCGCGCGCCCAGGCGATGCAGGAAATGGAAGCCTCCGCCCGCCGCCTCGGCGCCGACGCCATCCTCGCGGTCGACTTCGACTATGAGGTGATCGGCAAGTCGGGCTCGATGCTGATGGTCTGCGTCTGCGGCACCGCCGTGAAGCTCTAGTCCCCACTCGTCGCGATTGAGCCGGACGGCCAAGCTGGCTAGAGGCGCTGGCGACAATCAAGCGGGACACCCATGGCCGGCCATAGCAAATTCAAGAATATCATGCATCGCAAGGGCGCTCAGGACAAGAAGCGCTCGGCGATGTTCTCCAAGCTTTCGAGGGAGATAACCGTCGCGGCCAAGATGGGGCTGCCGGATCCCGACATGAACCCGCGGCTGCGCGCGGCGGTCCTCGCCGCCAAGGCGCAGTCGATGCCCAAGGACAATATCCAGCGAGCGATCGACAAGGCCTCGACCGGTGACACCGAGGCTTATGAAGAGATCCGCTACGAGGGCTTCGGCCCGGGCGGAGTCGCGCTGATCGTCGAAGCCCTGTCCGACAATCGCAACCGCACCGCGACCAACGTCCGCACGGCCTTCTCCAAGAACGGCGGCAACCTCGGCGCGTCGGGCTCGGTCAGCCACGGCTTCGAACGGCTCGGCCTGATCGAATATGACGGCAAGGCGGGCGACGCCGACAAGGTGCTCGAAGCGGCGATCGAAGCCGGCGCCGATGACGTCGAGAGCGACGATGAGGGCCACCGCATCTGGACCGGCATCGACGGCATGCACGACGTTGCCAAGGCGCTCGAGGCGCAGCTCGGCGAAGCCCAGACGGTCAAGCTCGCCTGGAAGCCCTCGACCTCGGTCGATGTCGGCGCCGACGATGCGTCGAGCCTGATGAAGCTCATCGACACGCTCGAGGACGACGATGACGTCCAGACGGTGTGGGGCAATTACGAGATCAGCGACGAAGTCGCGGAGAGCCTCGCCTGATCATCCTGGGCCTCGACCCGTCCCTTTCCTCGACCGGCTGGGGAATCGTTCGCGCCGAGGGCAATCGGCTTACCCATGTGGCCAATGGGCAGATCAAGACGGCTGCCAGCGCCGACCTTGCGCGGCGGCTGGCCGAGATTGCCCGGACGGTGGATGCGATCATCGCCGAACACCGCCCGGACGCGGCGGCGGCCGAGGAGGTGTTCGTCAACAAGAACCCTGCCTCGACCCTCAAGCTCGCTCAGGCGCGCGGGGTCGTACTGGCTGGCATGGGCAAGGCCGGGCTGGACGTCGGCGAATATGCGCCAAGCCTGGTGAAGAAGGCGGTGGTCGGCACCGGCGGAGCGTCCAAGGACCAGGTCCATTCGATGGTCGGCCTGCTGCTTCCAGGCGTCAGGATCGCCGGCGAGGACGCGGCCGACGCGCTCGCCGTGGCCATTACTCATGCGCATCATCTGGCCACGGCGAGGCGCCTCGGCTGAGGCTCAGGCGAGCGCTTCTTCCCGCTCGCTCGCCGCTTCGCCAACCTCTTCCCCGCGGATGAAGGCCAGCAGGTCGGCGTTGATGGTATCGGCGTGGGTCGTCGCCATGCCATGCGGGAAGCCCGGATAGATCTTCAGGCGCCCGTTCTTCAGCAGCTTGATCGCACGCAGCGCCGCATTGGCGTAGGGCACGATCTGGTCGTCGTCTCCGTGCAGGACCAGAACGGGCACCTCGATTGCCCGCAGGTCGTCGCTGAAGTCGGTCTCCGAGAAGGCCTTGATGCAGTCATACTGGGCCTTGATCCCACCCTGCATGCCCTGCCGCCACCAGTTGCGGATCACGCCGTCGATCGGTTCGACGCCCTCCCGGTTGAAGCCATAGAATGGGCCGGACGCGACATCGAGGAAGATCTGCGCGCGATTGGCGGCGACGCCCGCACGATAGCCGTCGAACGCCTCGATCGGGATGCCGCCGGGGTTGTCATCGGTCTTCACCATCTGCGGCGGCACGGCCCCGAGGATGGCCGCCTTCGCGACCCGTCCAGGCTCCGCTCGCGCGACATAATGGACAACCTCGCCGCCGCCGGTCGAATGACCGACATGCACCGCGTCCCTGAGGTCGAGCTTCGCAGCAAGCTCGATCAGATCGGCAGCATAAGTGTCCATCTCATTGCCGTGATCGGTCTGGCTGGAGCGGCCGTGCCCGCGCCGGTCGTGGGCAATCACCCGGAAGCCCTGATCGAGGAAGAACATCATCTGCGCGTCCCAATCGTCCGCGCTGAGCGGCCAGCCGTGATGGAAGACGATCGGCTGCGCGTCCTTCGGACCCCAGTCCTTGTAGAAAATGCTCGTCCCGTCGCTGGTCACTAAATTGGACATCGGAATCTCCTGGCTCTGGCCCCGCCCCCGGCGACTCATCAACAGGATGGCACCAACATACCATGGTTCTTGTATGCGCCGAAGGATCATCCGAGCCGTCTCGACGAACCGCATGTTGAGCCGCTACCACTCCGCCCATGATCGCCCGCCTCGCCGGCACCCTCGCCGAACTTTCCACCGACAGCGCGGTCATCGACGTGCGCGGGGTCGGCTATGTCGTGCTGGCAAGCGGCAAGACGCTCACCGCCCTGCCCGCGGTCGGCGGCGACGTCGTCCTGCTGACCGAGCTTCAGGTCCGCGAAGACAGCATGACCCTGTTCGCCTTCGGCTCGGCGGCCGAGCGGGAGGCGTTCCGGCAACTGACCAGCGTGCAGGGCGTCGGCGGGCGGCTGGCGCTGGCGATCCTCTCGATCCTCTCGCCCGACGAGCTTGCCCGTGCGGTCTCGGCCGGCGACAAGGCGATGATCGCCCGGGCGAGCGGCGTCGGCCCCAAGCTTGCCCAGCGCATCGCGCTCGAACTCCAGGGCAAGCTCGGCCTTCCGGCGGCGCTCGGGCCCAGTGCCAGCGGCAAGCCGGCCGGCGGCGCCACCAACGACGCCCTCTCCGCCCTCGCCAACCTCGGCTTCAAGCCGGTCGAGGCAAGCCAGGCCGTCGCCGCCGCCGCCGAGGAACTCGGCCCCGACGCCACCCTCGACGCCCTCGTCAGGCTGGCCCTGCGGAAGGCGGCGAAATGAGCCACCCCGTCGCTTCCTGTTCCTGCGGCCAGCTCCGCGCGATCGTTCTCGGCGGTGAGCCGGTGCGGGTGTCGGTCTGCCATTGCCTCGCCTGCAAGAGGCGGACCGGCAGCGCCTTCTCGGTCCAGGCACGCTGGCCGGACGAGATGGTGAGGTTGGAGGGCCGCTCGGCCGTCTACGTCCGCATCGCCGAGAGCGGCAATCCGGCCGATTTCCACTTCTGCCCGGAATGCGGCGCGACGGTCTTCTTCCGGACAATCAACCTGCCCGGCATGACCGCCCTTCCCCTCGGCGCCCTCGACGACCCCTTCGAACTCACCCCGACCATCTCCATCTTTGAAGAACGCAAGCACTGCTGGGTGGACATCACCGGCGACGGCGTGGAGCATATCGGCTGATGACCCCCGACCCCGATCGCATCACCACGCCCGAGCGCACGTCCGAGGACGTGGATGCCGCGCTTCGGCCGAAGCGGCTGGACGAGTTCGTCGGGCAGCAGGCGGCGCGGGAAAACCTCCGGGTGTTCATCGCCGCCGCCAAGGCGCGCCAGGAAGCGCTCGACCATGTGCTCTTCTTCGGCCCGCCGGGGCTCGGCAAGACCACGCTGGCGCAGATCGTCGCGCGCGAGATGGGGGTCGGCTTCCGGGCGACCTCGGGGCCGGTGATCGCCAAGTCGGGCGACCTTGCGGCCCTGCTCACCAACCTTGAAGACGGCGATGTCCTGTTCATCGACGAGATCCACCGGCTCAATCCGGCGGTCGAGGAAGTGCTCTATCCGGCGATGGAGGACCGCGCGCTCGACCTTGTCATCGGCGAAGGTCCGTCCGCGCGCTCGGTGCGGATCGACCTGCCGCGGTTCACCCTGGTCGGCGCGACCACCCGGCAGGGGCTGCTGACGACGCCGCTGAGGGACCGGTTCGGAATTCCGGTCCGTCTCAACTTCTACACGGTCGGCGAGCTGGAGCTGGTGGTGCGCCGTGCCGCCAGCCTGCTCGGCGCACCCGTCACTGAGGATGGCGCGCACGAGATCGCCCGCCGCAGCCGGGGCACGCCGCGGATTGCCGGGCGCCTCCTTCGCCGGGTGCGCGACTTCGCCCATGCGGCCGGGAGCGACAGCATCGATGCCCCGACCGCCGACCGGGCGCTCAGCCGGCTGGAGATCGACGCACTCGGCCTCGACGCGATGGACCGCCGCTACCTGACCATGATCGCCGACCTTTATGGCGGCGGGCCCGTCGGGGTGGAGACGCTCGCCGCCGGCCTCAGCGAACCGCGGGACACGATCGAGGACGTGATCGAGCCCTATCTCATTCAGCTCGGCCTCATCGCCCGCACCGCACGCGGGCGCTGCCTCAACGGCAAGGCCTGGACCCATCTTGGCCTGACCCCGCCGGCCGGCACTGCCAACGGCCTGTTCGACTAGGGAGTATCCATGTCGCTTCTGCTTGCCTCCCTTCTCGCCGCCCAGGCCGCGCCCGCGCAGCCGGCACCGGCCGCCGCGCCCGATTACCGCACCGCCGCCAGCTGGCTGTGCCTGCCGGGCCGTAAGGACGTCTGCGCCACCCCGCTGCCGACGACGGCGCTGACCCGGAACGGCTATGGCTCGACCGGTCTGGCCCGGCCGGCCGCCAGCCCGAAGCTCGACTGTTTCTACGTCTATCCGACCGTCAGCCAGGACAAGGGCTTCAACAGCGACCTCACCGCTGACCTGGAAAATGGCGCGGCGATGAGCCAGTTCGCGCGCTTCGGCAGCGTATGCCGGACCTTCGCGCCCCTCTACCGGCAGATGACCACCAGCGCGATCGGCGCGGCGGCGCTCGGCCGCGACCCGGCGCCCTGGTTCAACATCGCCTATGGCGACGTCCGCGCGGCCTTCCGCAACTTCCTTGCGACCCGCTCGGGCGGGCGGCCGTTCGTGCTGGTCGGCCACAGCCAGGGCAGCTGGCTGCTGCAGCGCCTCATCGCCGAGGAGGTCGAAGGCAAGCCCGCCGCACGGCAGATGGCGCTGGCGATCATTCCGGGGTTCAACACGCTGGTTCCCGAAGGCAAGCTCACCGGCGGCACCTTCAAGTCGACGCCTCTCTGCACGAAACCCGGCCAGCGCGGCTGCGTCGTCACCTATGTCAGCTACCGCACCAACAATCCGCCGCCCCCCGGCGCGCTGTTCGGCCATGCGGCGGGCAATGGCATGACCGTCGCCTGCACCAATCCGGCGGCGCTGGGATCGCGGAACTGGGCCAGCCTCGACAGCTATTGGACGGCGCGCAGCAACCTGCCGGTGCCGGGCGGGCCGATCCGCTGGTCGACCGACGGCACGCCGCCGACGCCCTTCCTCCGCACCGAGGGGCTGGCGTCCGGCCGCTGCGTCAATGACGGTCCGCGCGGCTATCTCGAGATCCGCACCAACGTGACCCCCGGCGCCAAGTGGACCGACCGCATCGGCGGCGAGGTCGGCATCGGCGGACTGTTCATCCCCGGCTGGGGCATGCACCTTGCCGACATGTCGGCGCCGCAGGGCGACCTGATCCGTCTGGTGGAAGCGGTGGCGCGCTAGAACGGTCGTTCGGGGTTGCCGCGGCGACTCGCTCGCCGCTAGAGCCTGCGCCCATGGCGTCACCCTATGACCAGCCCTACCGCGGCGGCTTCGACGGGCCGAAGCATCGCTTCGCGCTGACGGTCTATTTCGAGGACACCGACACCGCCGGCATCGTCTATTACGCCAACTATCTGAAGTTCATGGAGCGGGCGCGCTCGGACATGCTGCGGGCGGCCGAGGTCGACCAGCGCGGCGCGCTCGAGGCCGGCACCGGCGTCTACGCCGTGGCCGAGGCCCACGTCCGCTACGTCCGTCCGGCCAAGCTCGGCGACGACCTCGTCATCGTCTCGACGCTGGAGGAAGTCCGCGCCGCCTCGGTCCGCATTCAGCAGCGAGTCATGCGCGGCGACGAACTTTGCGCCGAGGGGCGGATCACCGCCGCGTTCCTGACACCCGACGGACGGCCGACGCGCCAGCCGCGGGATTGGGTCGCGCGCTTCGAGGCGATCAGGTCCCAGCAGAAGGATGTAGAATGACGGGTGCGCCCGCCGACATGATGAGCCCGCTTGCCCTCTTCCTCCACGCCGACGTGGTGGTGAAGGCGGTGATGATCGGGCTGCTGCTGGCCAGCGTCTGGACCTGGGGGATCATCATCTCCCACGCCAGCCGGCTGAAGAAGATCAACCGCGACAGCAGCGCCTGGGAGCGGGACTTCTGGGCGGCCAAGGACATCGACGCCTTTCACCAGGCGCGCGGTTCGGAGGACGTCCCTTCGGCCCGGATCGTCACCGCCGGCCTCAAGGAATGGCGGCGCTCGGTCGCCCTTCCCGGCAATGACCGCAGCGGCGCGCGCGAGCGGCTGACGACGGTGATGGGCGCCGAGGTCGAAGGTGAGCTCGACCGCCTGTCCGATCGCCTCAACATCCTCGCCACGGTTGCCAGCAGCGCGCCCTTCATCGGGCTGTTCGGCACCGTCTGGGGAATCATGCGCAGCTTCACCGCCATTGCGGGCGCCAACAACACGTCGCTGGCCGTCGTCGCCCCGGGCATCGCCGAAGCCCTGTTCGCCACCGCCATCGGCCTGTTCGCGGCCATCCCGGCGCTGATCGCCTACAATCGCCTGACCCATGGCCTCGACCGGCTGGAAGCGCGGCTGAACCGCTTCGCCGACCGCTTCCACGCCACCTTGAGCCGCGAGCTGGAGCGCGAGGGCTGATGGGCGCGTCAGTCGGCGGCGGCAGGCGGCGGGGCGGCAGGCGCGCGCCCATGGCCGAGATCAACGTCACCCCGCTGGTCGACGTCATGCTGGTGCTGCTGATCATCTTCATGGTCACCGCGCCCTTGCTCGTCGCCGGCGTCCCGGTCGACCTGCCCGAGAGCCGCGCGGCGCCGCTCGACAGCCAGGTGCAGCCGGTCCAGGTCAGCCTCGACGGCGAGGGCCGCATCTTCATCGACGAGACGCCGGTCGCCGAGGCTGCGCTGCCCCAGCGCCTCTCCGCCATCGCCGCCGAGCCCGCCCCGGCGGAAGGGCGCCGAATCTATCTCCGGGCCGATCGCGCGCTCGATTACGGCCGGGTCATGCGCGTGATGGGCGAACTCAATCGCGCCGGCCTCAACCGCGTCGCGCTGGTCAGCACCAGCGAGGGTGCCCCGTGAAGCTGGATCGCGGTGAGGCGCAGGGCACGGGCGTCGCCCTGCTGCTCCACGTTGCCCTGGTCGTGGCGCTGACCACCAGCCTCGCCACCATGCCCAAGGTGCCGGAGCCGCCCGCCGTGGAGGTCGAGTTCGTCGACAGCGACGAGGTCGCGCTGACCGCCGCCGCGCCCACGCCCGCGACCCCGCCGCCCGCTGCCGAAGCGCCCGCGCCGGCCGACCAGGCCCCCGCTCCACCCGAGCCGCAACCGGCGCCCGCGCTCACGCCGCCCCCGCCGCAACCCATTGTCCGCCCGACCCCGGCACCAGTCGCCCGGCCCCTGCCCAATCGGCCCGCTCCACCGCAGGCCCGGCCGGCGCCGGCCCGGGCGCGACCGGCGCCAGCCCGTCCCGCGCCCGCCCAGGCGCGACCGGCGCCGGCCCGCCCCGCTCCGCCCCGCCAGTCGCGGCTCGGCGATGATTTCCTCAGGGGCATTCCGAACCCCGACTTGGACCTGTCACCGCGCCCGGCGAGGCAGGGCGCCGCCATCTTCAGCGCTGCCGCCAAGGCAAGCGTCGACAGCGCCATCAAGCGGCAGATCCAGCCCTGTGCCAACCGCCAGCCGACCCTCGGCCCGGGCGCCGACCGCATCCGCGTCACCGTCAACCTGAGGCTCGACCGCGCCGGTCGCCTGTCGCGGCCGCCGTCGCTGGTCCGCACGTCCGGTGTCGATGACGACAATCAGCGGTTCGAGGACCTCGCCTACGACCAGGCCGTGGCGGTCTTCCGCGCCTGCTCGCCCTTGCGCCTGCCGGCGGAGCTGTACAGCACCCCGCAAGGTGGCTGGGGCAACATCAACCTGACCTATGCCGCGAAATGAGGATTGATGATGCTGCGTAAGTTCCTGTTGGCGATGACCGCCCTGGTGGCCACGCCCGCCGCCGCCCAGCAGGACGACCCCCCGCCGGTCGACGTGGAAGTCACCAGCGGCGGGGTCAGCAGCGCCATCTCCATCGCCGTTCCGCCGATGCCGGTCGAAAGCGGTGTCGAGTTGGCGCTAGGCCGCAACATCGCCGGGGTGATCGCCTCGGGCCTGCGCACCAGCGGCCGCTTCGCCCCGCTCGGGCCGGGCGGATTGCCAAACTACAGCGTCGCCCAGGCCGGCGCGCCCGGCTTCGGCGAGTGGCGGGGGCTCGGCGCCAACCAGCTGGTCACCGGCTTCGTCCGCCAGAGCGGTCCCGGACAGATCACCGTCGGCTGCTACCTCTACGACGTCGGCGCCGGCCGCGAACTGCTCCGGCAGGGCTTCGCCGTCACCACCGACAACTGGCGTCGCGCCGCCAACAAGTGCGCCGACGCCATCTATTCGCGGCTGACCGGCGAAGGCGGCTTCCTCGACACGCGCGTCGTGTTCGTCGCCGAGACGGGCCCCAAGACCCGCCGCCTCAAGCGCATCGCCATCATGGACTCGGACGGCGCCAACCTGCGCTACCTGACCGAGGGCGAAGCGACCGTGGTCACCCCGCGCTTCTCGCCTGACGGCCGCCGCCTCGCCTACGTCAGCTATGCTGGTCGTCGCGCCCGGGTGTGGGTGCTGGACATCGCCACCGGCCAGAAGCGCCTGCTGGTTCCCGGCCTGGCCCTGACGAGCGCGCCGCGCTTCTCGCCCGACGGCAGCCGCATCGCCTATGCGCGGTCGGAAGGCGGCAACACCGACATCTGGATCGCCAATGCCGACGGCAGCGGAACGCCGCAGCGGCTGACCACCGCGCCCGGGATCGACACCAGCCCGAGCTTCTCGCCGGACGGCAGCCGGATCGTGTTCGAAAGCGACCGCTCCGGCTCGCAGCAGCTCTACGTCATGCAGGCCGACGGCTCGAACCAGCGCCGGATCAGCTTCGGCGGTCCCGCCGGTTCGCCCGCCTGGAGCCCACGCGGCGATCGCATCGCCTTCGTCCGGGTCGGCGCCTTCCGCATCGGCGTGATGAACGCCAACGGCGGGGGCGAGCAGATCCTGACCGACGGCTGGCAGGACGAGTCACCCAGCTGGGCGCCCAACGGCCAGTTCGTCATGTTCAACCGCTTCACCCGCGACGGGCGCTCCAGCCTGTTCGCCGTTCCCGTCGGCGGCGGCGCTGCCCGCCGTTTGCCCACTCCGCAGGACGGTTCGGACCCGAGCTGGTCCCCGCTGCAGCGCTGACAAGGAGAAGATGAGATGCGCCGTACCCTGATGATCGCCAGCCTCGGCCTCGCGCTCACCCTCAACGCCTGCGGACGCAAGCCGCCGGTCGAGACCACCCCGCCGGTCGAGACCGGCCAGACCGGCGCAACCGAGGGCACCGTCGACAGTGACGAGGTCGGGCTGGTCGAACTTCCGGGCAGCCAGGCCGCGCTGGTCGCGGCCGCCGGCTCCGACACCATCTATTTCGGGACCGACCAGTCGGACATTTCGGCGGATGCGCAGGCGACGCTGCGGGCGCAGGCCAAGTGGCTGGTCGCCAATCCCAACGTGCGCGCCTCGGTCGAGGGCCATGCCGACGAACGCGGCACCCGCGAATATAACCAGGCGCTCGGCGAGCGCCGCGCCCAGGCGGCCAAGCTGTTCCTGATGGCGCAGGGCGTGCCGGAAAACCAGCTGCTGACGATCAGCTGGGGCAAGGAACGCCCGGTCGCCACCGGCTCGGACGAGAGCGCCTGGGCCCAGAACCGCCGCGCGGTGACGGTGGTGGTCCGGTAATATCGCGTCGCTCGGGCGGGGGCCGGGGACTGAAGTTACTGAAGCGCCACTTTGACCAAGGTCCCGGCCTTCACCGGGACGACGATCAGGCTGCGTAGCGCTGGGGCGTGCGACCCGTCGTCGCCAGCCACGCGCGCGCCGACTTCTGCGCTTCGGCGATCTCGCGCGCGGTCATCTCGACGCTGATCTCGGCCCGGCATGCCTGGCCGCGGGTGCAGCCGTTGAGGGCCGCGAGATTGAACCACTTGTGCGCTTCGACCAGGTCGACCGAGACGCCGCCGCGACCGGTCGAATAGGTCACGCCAAGCTCGAACAGGGCATTGACGTCGCCATTCTCCGCATCGGCGAGGCGGCTGCGGATGAGAAACTCGGCGCCTTTTTGACTTATGGCCATTCTGTGAACTCCCCTGTTTGTTGCAGGCAAGCTCCCCCAGTGCCGGTCATCAAATGGTTAACGCGGTAATTACCCTGTTACCTGTTGCTACGAAGTGACAGCTATATTGTCGATCAGGCGCACCTTGCCGAGCCGTGCGGCAGCCAGCATGCGCATGTTTTCGCCTTGCCGTTCAAGCGGTTCGAGGCTGTCGCCGTCGACCAGCGCAAGATAGTCCACTTCGGAGAAACCCGCCGCCCGCAGCTGCCGCTGTGCCTCGTGGAGCGCCGCCGAAACCTCCCCACCGCGAAGGATTCGGCGCGCAGCCTCGCTCATGGCCTCGGGCAGCGCCACTGCCCGTCGCCGCTCGTCGGCCGTCAGCAGGGCGTTACGCGACGACATGGCAAGGCCGTCCGCCTCGCGCACCGTCGGATGACCAAGGATGGCGACGCCAAGCCCAAGGTCCGCCTCCACCCGCCGGATGACGGCAAGTTGCTGCCAATCCTTCTCGCCGAAGATGGCAAGGTCGGGCCGGACCGCCAGCAGCAGCTTGGCGACCACCGTCGCGACGCCGTCGAAATGGCCGGGCCGATGCTCGCCCTCCCACCGTTCGCTGACCCCGCGCACCGAGATATTGGTGGCGAAGCCCGGCGGGTAGAGCTGGTCCGGCGTCGGCAGCCACACGAGGTCGCAGCCGGCCGCCTCCAGCCTGGCGAGATCCGCTTCTTCCTGCCGGGGATAGCGCTCGAGATCCTTGGGATCGTTGAACTGCAGCGGATTGACGAAGATGGTCGCCGCCACCCGGTCCGCCCGCCGCTTCGCCTCGTCGATCAGCGCCAGGTGCCCGTCGTGGAGCGCGCCCATCGTCGGCACCAGCGCCAGCGTGGCCGACGGACCACGCAGATGCCGCAAAGCCACCCCCAGGTCGGCCATTGCACGGATAGTTTGCACCCTCGAATCCCCCGGTTTACCTTGGCGCGAACAAATCGGCGCTTACGCGCAACGCGGGGAAGGTACCAAGTGACGAGCCCACATTTCATCGTCTTCGCCAATGAGAAGGGCGGCACCGGCAAGTCGACCACCGCCGTCCACACCGCCGTGGCGCTCGCCGCCGCCGGCCACCGCGTCGCCGCGCTCGACCTCGACCATCGCCAGCGCACCACCACCCGCTACCTCGAGAACCGCACCGCCTTCGTCCGCCGGACCGGGACCGACCTGCCGCAGCCGGCCTTCCAGGTGCTCGACGACCAGCGCGAGGAAGCCCTGGAGGCTGCCATCGCCGCGCTCGGCGCCGATGCCGACATCCTCGTGATCGACACGCCCGGGCGCGACGATCCGGTCGCCCGCGCCGCCATCCTCAAGGCCGACACGCTGGTCACCCCGATGAACGACAGCTTCGTCGACCTCGACCTCATCGGGCAGGTCAACCCCGACACCTTCAAGGTGACTCGCCCGAGCTTCTATGCCGAACTGATCTGGAACAGCCGCACGGCCCGCGCCAAGTCCGCCGGCAAGAGCGTCGACTGGGTGGTGCTGAGGAACCGCCTCCAGCATATCGGCAGCCACAACCAGCAGCGCGTCGGTGCCGCCATGGACGAGCTCGCCCGCCGGGTCGGCTTCCGCGTCATCCCCGGGCTGTCCGAGCGCGTCATCTACCGCGAACTCTTCCCCAAGGGCCTGACCCTGCTCGACCTCAAGCAGATCGGCGACGCCGGCATCGCCCACATCGCCGCCCGCCAGGAACTGCGCGAAATGGTGGCGGGGCTCGGCCTGCCGGGGGCGGAAGCGGCCAAGGCGGCCTGACGGACGGGCGGGGCAGCAGCCGGATTCTCGCTTTTTGGGGAATGGCGGTAAGGGCGCGCAACCTTCTTCCTTCCCCTCCGTTCAGGCGCCGTAATGACCCACAGCTTCCATCCCACCATCCTCCGCGAATATGACATCCGCGGGGTCGTCGGCCACACCCTCCACGAGGAGGACGCCTATGCGCTCGGGCGCACCTTCGCCGCCGAGGGCCGCGAGCAGGGCGCCAAGCGCCTCGCCGTCGGCCGCGACGGCCGCGAACATTCGCCGCGGCTGGAAGAAGCGCTGGTCCGCGGCCTGACCGAAGGCGGCATGGACGTCGTCCGTGTCGGCCAGGGCCCCTCGCCCATGCTCTACTGGGCGGTGGCGGAGCTGGACGTCGATGGCGGCATCCAGATCACCGGAAGCCACAATCCGGCCGACTATAACGGGTTCAAGATGCTGCTTCCGGGCGGCTCCGTGTTCGGCACGCAGATCAAGTCGCTCGGCAGCCGCGCCGCCGAAGGCCGCTGGAGCGAGGGTCAGGGCAAGGTCGAGGATGTCGACATCATCGACCGCTACGTCGACCGCCTCGTCGAGGATTTCCAGGGCGGCGAGTTCCGCATCGGCTGGGACGCCGGCAACGGCGCTGCCGGACCGGCACTGGAGAAGCTCGTCGCGAAGCTTCCGGGCGAGCACCATACCCTCTTTACCGACGTCGACGGCCGCTTTCCGAACCACCATCCCGATCCGACGGTCGAGAAGAACCTCGAGCATCTGAAGGCGCTCGTGCGCGAGAAGAATCTCGACTTCGGCATCGCCTTCGACGGCGACGGCGACCGCATCGGCGCGGTCGATGGCCAGGGCCGGGTCATCTGGGGCGACCAGCTGCTGATGATCCTCGCCGGGCCGGTGCTCGACGAGCAGCCCGGCGCCACCATCATCGCCGACGTCAAGGCCAGCCAGACCCTGTTCGACCGCATCGGCGACATGGGTGGCACGCCCCTGATGTGGAAGACCGGCCACAGCCTCATCAAGCAGAAGATGAAGGAGACCGGCGCCCCGCTTGCCGGCGAGATGAGCGGCCACATCTTCTTCAAGCATCGCTGGTACGGCTTCGACGACGCGCTCTACGCCAGCGTCCGGCTGATCGAGGCGGTCGCCGCCTCGGGCAGGAGCCTGACCGAGCTGCGCGACGCCATGCCCGAAAGCCTCGCCACGCCGGAGCTCCGCTTCCCGGTCGACGAGAGCCGCAAGTTCGCGGTGATCGAGGAAGTGCGCGACCGGCTGACCACCGAGGGCGCCACGATCGATGCGACCGACGGCGTCCGGGTCAGCACCGGCGACGGCTGGTGGCTGCTGCGCGCGTCCAACACGCAGGACGTGCTGGTCGCCCGCGCCGAGGCTAGGGACGCGCTCGGCCTCGAGCGGCTGGTCGACGTCATCGACGGCCAGCTCGCATCGTCGGGCGTCGAGCGGACCGAAGCCGACCACTGATTGGGCAGGCCACAGTGACAAGATTGTGCCCTCTTGCCGGGGCGCGGTCTTGCCCGCAGCTACGGGCTCCATGAACAAGGGAGCCCCATCCATGACCAAGCGCCTTCTCGGCCTCGCCGCCGCCCTCGGTCTCGCCACCGCCGCCTTCTCGCCGCTCGCGGCGCAGGCACCGGCCACCCCGCGGGTCGCCGCCAGCCAGGTCGCGGCCGGCAGCTATGTCGTTGACGCCAACCACACCCAGGTCGTCTGGTCGGTCGACCACTTCGGCTTCTCGCGCCTCTACGGCATGGTCGGAGGAATGAGCGGGACGCTCGCCATCGATCCCGCCCGTCCGTCTGAGGCCAGCGTCCAGATCGACATTCCCCTGTCGGGCCTGACCGTCACCTCGCCCGGCTTCGCCAAGCATCTCCAGACCGCCGACCTGTTCGACACCGCCAAGTTCCCGACCGCGCGCTTCGTCTCGCGCAACGTGGCGGTCAGCGGGGAAACAGCGGCCATCACCGGCGACCTCACCGTGCGCGGGGTCACCAGGCCGATCACCCTCAACGCCCGCTTCCACGGCGCCGGCACCAATCCGATGAACAAGAAGGCGACTGTCGGCTTCTCGGCGACCGGAACGCTGAAGCGCAGCGACTTCGGCCTCGGCTATGCCGTCCCGGCCGTGTCCGACGAGGTCCGGCTGGAGATCACCGCCGCCTTCGAGAAGTAAGGCGCGCCGGTCACCGGGCGGCCGTCCACCGGCGCGCCGCCCGGTCCCGCCCGTCTGGACTCTCCCCTCATTCTGCCGCAGTTTTCCGCGCCTGGAGCCCATCACAGGGAGGAACGGGGCAATGCCGCAATATGTGATCGAGCGTGAGATGCCGGGCGCCGGACAGCTCGGGCCGGCGGACCTCCAGGGCGCGTCGCAGCACAGCTGTTCGGTGATCAAGGAGCTCGGCCCCGACATCCAGTGGGTGCAGAGCTACGTCACCGACGACAAGATCTACTGCGTCTATCGCGCGCCGAGCGAGCAGCTGATCAAGGATCATGCGGAAAAGAGCGGCTTTCCCGCCAGCCGCATCTCGGAAGTCCGCAACATCATCGACCCGACCACCGCCGAGGGCTGATCAGCCGTCATCCTCGTCGTCGTCATAGCCGACGAGGTTCAGCTCCCGCGCCTTGATCTGGCGGGTCATGCACCAGTGCATCAGCGCGTCCTCGCGGCCGTGGGTGATCCATACCTCCTTCGGCGCGATCTCGAGGATGGTGTCGGTCAGCTCGCCCCAGTCGGCATGGTCGGAGATGATCAGCGGCAGCTCGACATTCTTCTGCCGGGCGCGTTGCCGGATCCGCATCCAGCCCGACGCCGCGGCGGTGATCGGATCGGGCAGCCGCCGGCTCCAGCGGTCGTTGAGCGCCCCCGGCGGGCAGAGCACGAGATGGCCCTGCATGTCCGCCTTGGTCGCGCCCGTCACGGGCCGGAGCTCGCCAAGGTCGATGCCATGGTCAATGTAGAGGTTGCACAGGCGCTCGAGCGCGCCGTGATAGTAGATGGGCTGGCGATGGCCCCGTCGCCGCGCTTCGGCGATCACCCGCTGCGCCTTGCCCAGCGCATAGGCGCCGACCAGCACGCAGCGATCGGGATTGTCGGCCAGCCGGGCGAGCAGCCGGTCGATCTCCCCGCCCGTCTCGGGATGGTGGAAGACCGGCAGGCCGAAGGTCGCCTCGGTGATGAAGATGTCGCACTTGACCGGCAGGAAGGGCTCGCAGGTCGGATCGGGCCGCCGCTTGTAGTCGCCCGACACCACCACTCGCTCGCCCTTCCAGTCGAGGATGATCTGCGCCGAGCCGAGCACATGGCCAGCGGGAACGAAGCTCACTTCCACCTCGCCGACCGTGACGCTCTGGCCATAGTCGACCGGGCAGCCATTCTGGTCGCCGTAGCGCACGCCCATGATGTCCAGCGTCTCCGGCGTCGCCCACACCTGGCCATGCCCGCCGCGGGCATGATCGGCATGGCCATGGGTGACCAGCGCCCGCTGCTTGGGCTGCGAGGGATCGACCCAGGCGTCGGCCGGGCGGACGTAGATGCCTTCGGGGCAGGGTTCGATCCAGGAACCGAGACGGGCCATGGCACTTATACCCAGGTGACAGGTGCGCGGTTCCGCCGCCATAACGAGTAAGGAAAGCCCATCATGGCCGAAGGCAGCGACGTCAACTACTGGACCTTGGTCACGATCCTGGGACCGATCCTCCTGCTCGGAGTCATGATCTGGGCCTTCACCCGCAACAAGAAGAGCAAGGTCGATCCGGAAGTGACCGAACGCGCGACGCACGATCTCTACCAGGAAGAGCAGCGCATGCACGAGCGCGACGGCAACAGCGGCCTCTGAACGGGACCGACCTCCCTCCCGTCGTTTCCGGCTGGTTCGAGCGCCGGGGCTGGCAGCCACGCCGGCACCAGCTCGCCATGCTGGATCGCGCCCGCGCCGGCCGCCATGCCCTGCTCGTCGCAGGCACCGGCGCCGGCAAGACGCTGGCCGGCTTCCTGCCCACCATCTGCGAACTGGTGGAGGCGCCCTCCGAAGGGCTTCACACCCTCTACATCTCGCCGCTGAAGGCGCTTGCGGTCGACGTCCAGCGCAACCTGCTCGATCCGATCGGCGAGATGGCGCTTCCGATCAGGGTCGAGACGCGCACCGGCGACACGCCGTCGGACCGCAAGGCACGCCAGCGGGCGAAGCCGCCGCAGGTGCTGCTGACGACGCCCGAAAGCCTGTCGCTGCTCCTCTCCTACCCCGACAGCTTCCAGCTGTTCGCCGGGCTGCGCACCATCGTCCTCGACGAGATCCACGCCTTCGCCCGCGACAAGCGCGGCGACCTCCTCGCCCTCGCCCTTTCCCGCCTGCAGAAGATCGCCCCGGGCCTGCGCCGGGTCGGCCTCAGCGCCACCGTCGCCGATGCCGACGCCTACCGCAGCTGGCTCGCGCCCCACGCCGACATGGACGAGGTCGACGTGGTGCTGGGCGAGAAGGGCGCCGAACCGCAGCTCGACATCCTCCTGCCCGAAAACCGCGTGCCCTGGTCCGGGCACAGCGGCCGTTACGCGGCCCGCCAGGTGATGGCCGAAATCGAGAAGCACAAGACGACCCTCGTCTTCTGCAACACCCGCGGCTTGTGCGAACTCATCTTCCAGGACCTGTGGAAGGTGAACGATGCCGGCCTGCCGATCGGCGTCCATCACGGCAGCCTCGCGCTCGAGGCCCGCCGCAAGGTGGAAGCGGCGATGGCCGCGGGCCGCCTCCGCGCGCTGGTCTGCACCAGCTCGCTCGACCTCGGCATCGACTGGGGCGACGTCGACCTCGTCATCCAGATGGGCGCGCCCAAGGGCAGCTCGCGCCTGCTTCAGCGGATCGGCCGCGCCAACCACCGGCTCGACGAGCCGAGCCACGGCACCATCGTCCCCGGCAACCGCTTCGAATATCTCGAGGCCCGCGCCGCCCTCGACGCGGTGGACGCCGGCGAGCTCGATCCCGAGATCTTCCGTCCCGGCACCCTCGACACGCTGGCCCAGCACATCCTCGCCTGCGCCTGCGCCGCGCCGTTCGAACAGGCCGAGCTGCTCGCCGAGATCCGCTCCGCCGCCCCCTATGCGGGCCTCACCGACGAGATCTACGGGCGGGTGCTGAGCTACATCGCCACCGGCGGCTATGCCTTGCGCGCCTACGACAAGTTCCGCCGGCTGGTGGAGGAGCCGCCGGGCTCCGGCCACTGGCGCATCACCAGGCCGACGATTGCCGTCCAGCACCGGATGAACGCCGGGATCATCGTCGACAATCCGATGCTCGACATCCGCTTCAAGAACGGCCGCATGCTCGGCCGGGTCGAGGAAGGCTTCGCCTCGACCCTCACCGTCGGCGACCACATCTTCTTCGCCGGCCTCAGCCTCGAGGTGCTGCAGTTCAAGGACAGCGACATCCTCGTCCGCGCCTCGGCCAGGGAGGCGCGGCTGGTCACCTATGGCGGCCAGCGGATGAGCATGACCACCCACCTCGCCGACCGGGTCAAGGTGATGCTGTCCGATCCCGGCGACTGGCATCGCTTCCCCGCCGACGTCCGCGAATGGCTGGAAGTGCAGCAGCGCCGCTCCCGCCTTCCCCAGCCGGACGAACTGCTGGTCGAAACCTTCCCCCACGAAGGCCGGCACTACATGATCATGTACAGCTTCGAGGGCTGGAACGCGCACCAGTCGCTCGGCATGCTGGTCACCAAGCGGATGGAGAAGCTCGGCCTCAAGCCCCTGGGCTTCGTCGCCAACGACTACGCCCTGTCGGTCTATGGCCTCGAGCCGATCAGCGACCCGGCGCCCCTCCTCTCCCCCGACATCCTGGAGGGCGAGTTCGTCGACTGGGTCGAGCAGTCCATGCTGCTGAAGCGCGCCTTCCGCGAAGTGGCGGTGATCGGCGGGCTGGTCGAGCGCCAGCATCCGGGCAAGCGCAAGACCGGCAAGCAGGTCAGCTTCTCCACCGATCTCATCTACGACGTGCTCCGCAAATATGAGCCCGAGCATCTCCTCATGCACGCCGCCTGGGACGATGCCCGCGCCCGCATGACCGAGCTCGGCCGGCTCGCCCGGCTGGTCGAGCGGGCCGCCGCGCAGATGGTCCATGTCGACCTCCCCCGAGTCACCCCGATGGCCGTTCCCCTGATGGTCATCATCGGCCGCGAAGCCCTGCCGAGCGGGGCCAGCGCCGACGACGCCCTGCTGGTCGAGGCCGAAAGCGCGATCGCCGAGCTGGCGATGCGCGAGGACTAGCCATGCCGCGGCAGGCGCCTCCCGGCGGCGATCGCGCTTGGGGATAACGGCGGGACAGGCTAAGCGCAGCCGATGCGCTTTCTGCCAGTCCTGCTCCTTGCCCCCGTCCTCGGGGCCTGCACGGTCGCCCGCACCGCGGTCGACGTCGTGACCCTGCCAGTCAAGGTCGTGTCCGCCGGCGTTGACGCCGCGACGACCAGCCAGTCAGAAGCCGACGAGAAGCGCGGCCGCGCCATCCGCGAGGAGGAGGAACGCCTCGGCCGCGAGCGGCGCAAGCTGGAGGAACGCTGCCGCAAGGGACGGCCGCTGCCGCAGGACGATTGCAGCAGCGTGGCGCCGCGCTAGGCCCTCCGATGCGCTACTTCCTCGACTGCGAATTCGACGGCTTCGGCGGACCGCTGATCAGCCTTGCCCTCGTCCCGGCCGACGGCGGGGAGGAATATTATGCGGTGGTGGAGCATGAACGCCCCTGCATCGACTGGGTCGAGCGCCACGTCATTCCCTATCTCGACACTGTCCCCCAGGCGCTGAGGGCCGAGCCCCAGCCGCGCGCCAGCGTCGCGCGCGAGCTCGCCCGCTGGTTCGAAGCCTTCGACGACGTCGAGATCCTCGCCGACTGGCCGGACGACATCGCCTATTTCTGTCGGCTGCTGATGACCGGGCCGGGCGAGATGGTGACGGTGCCGGCGATGAGCTTCCGCCTGCTCAACCTCGCCGGCTTCTCCACCGCCCGCAACAGCGCCGTCCCGCACAATGCGCTGCACGACGCCCGCGCCCTTCGCGATCATGTCGTGCATCGCGGCTATTAGTCCGGCCGATCCGTTGCTAAGCGGCAAGCCGATGGTTCCCCTTTCGTTCGCCGGACATGATTTCCTCGCCGATCCCCAGGGTGCGCTCTGGTGGCCCGCCCGCCGCGCCCTGCTGGTCGCCGACCTGCACCTCGAGAAAGCGAGCTGGTTCGCCAAGTTCGGCCAGTTCCTGCCGCCCTATGACAGCCAGGCGACCCTCGCGGCGCTGACGGAAATCGTCGATCGCACCGGCGCGCAGGGGCTCTACTGCCTCGGCGACAGCTTTCACGACCGTTTCGGCTGCGACCGCCTGCCGGAGGCGGCCCGCACCATGCTGCTGGCGCTGACCGCCCGCCTCGACTGGACCTGGATCCTCGGCAACCACGATCCGGGCTTCGCCGACCATTGCGGCGGGACGCTCGCCGGGGAAGTGGAGCTGGACGGGCTGGTGCTCCGCCACGAGGCCGACACCAGCGACCACCGGCCCGAGATGTCGGGTCACTACCATCCCAAGCTCCGCCTCCACCTCAAGGGCCGGCAAGTGAGCCGCCGCTGCTTCGTCGCCAGCGGGTCGAAGCTGATCCTTCCGGCGTTCGGCGCGCTGACCGGCGGGCTCGACGCCCATCATGCCGAGATTTTGCGCAAGGTCGGCCAGCCGGCGGCCGCGCTCGTGCCCGTGAAGGACCGGCTGCTCCGCTTTCCGCTTGCCGCCTGATCAGTCCGCCAGCCGCGCCTTCATCAGCCCGCGCACGATATTGCCGACAAGGAAGCCCTCGCGCAGGTCGTCCTCGCGAAGGTCGCCCTCGATCGCCTTTCCGTTCGCGATCAATGTGTCGCGCAGCACGCCGGGAAGCAGCCCGCGGGCGAGCGGCGGGGTGACGAGCATTCCCTCCTTCTCGACGAAGACCGAGGTGAAGCTGCCTTCGGTGAGGCGCCCGTCGGGGTCGGCGAAGATCACCTCGTCCGCCCCGCTGGCGGTCCGCGCTTCGTCGTAGAAGGCGCGGTCGGTGGTCTTGAAGCGCAAGCGATAGTCGTCGGCCGGCACGGGCAAGGGCACCACCTTGACCGACAGCGGCTCGGCCGAGAGCCGCGGCAGCGGCCGCACCTCCACCGCCATGGTCCCGGTCGGCGACAGCAGCAGCCGGGCGACGCCGGACGCCCGCCGCCCGAAGGTCGCCGCCTGAAGCTCGTTGCGGGCCGCATGCCGGTCGAAGCGGAAATCGAGCGCCGCCGCCGAAGCCTTCATCCGATCGAGGTGCCGGTCGAGTTCGATCATCCCGTCATGCGGGTCGAAGCGCATGGTCTCGATCAGGTCGATGGACTGGCGGTCACGCGACACGAAGGCTCCCTTGGACAGGCATTCGGCCCATTCATCCACCGCAATGGAGTCCACCACAAGCCCGGAACCGAGCCCAAGCATCGCTTCGCCCGCATCGCTCCCGATCTGGAGCGTTCGGATCAGCACGCTGAAGCGCGCATCGCCACCCGGCTCGATCCACCCCGCCGCCCCGCAATAGGCGCCCCGCGGCGACGGCTCGAGCACCCGCAACGCCAGCATCGCTGCCACCTTGGGAGCGCCCGTCACCGATCCGCAGGGGAAGATGGTGCGCAGCACGTCGACCGCATCGAGCCCGTCCCGAAGCCGCGCCGTCACCCGGCTGACCATCTGCGTGACCGTGGGATAGCGTTCGATCGCGAACAGTTCGGGTACTGCGACGCTGCCTGCCTCCGCCACCCTCGCGAGGTCGTTGCGGAGGAGATCGACGATCATCAGATTCTCCGCCCGGCTCTTGGCGTCGGCGGTGAGGACGGCGTCGTCCGCCAGCGGCCCGGCCGTGCCCTTCATCGGACGCGCCTCGATCACACCGTCACGGATGGTGAAGAATTGCTCGGGGCTGAGGCTCGCCAGCCAGCCCTCCGGATGCCGGATCAGCGCGCCCCAACCGGCGGCGGCCGAGCGCCTCAGCCGTGCATAAAGCGCGGCCGGGCTGCCGGCCACCGCCACCCGGCACGGAAAGGTGAGGTTCGCCTGATAATAGCCGCCGGCGCGAAGCTGCCCGTGGACCCGCTCGACCGCCGCAAGATAGTCGCCCCTCGCGACCAGTGGCTCCGGCGCTCCGGCGATGGCGCCCGCCGGGTCCGGCAGCAGCGCCTCGGCCTCCACCGCCTCATGCCCGTCGAACAGCCCGAACCACAGCAGCGGTCCCTTCCCCTGCCGGGCAGCGCCGGCCAGCGCCGGGTCGAGCGCATAGCCCGCTTCATAGGCGAGGAAGCCCGCCGCATGGGCCCCGCCACGCACCGCCTGCTGAAGCGCGGCGAGCGCCGGCACCACCTCGTCCATCGTCCGCGCGACGATCTCCCCCACCGGCTGCCGATAGAGTCGCGCGTGGCCGCCCGGACGGGCGTCGTCGAAGAGGAGAAATGGCGCTTTCACAAACCAGCGTTTGCAAGCGCCGCGCCGCTCCGTAAAGCTGGTGCATATGCGCATGTCCCTTCTGCTCGCCGCCGCGAGCCTGCTAACGGTTCCCGCCATGGCCCAGCCGATCGAACCCAAGGTCCAGCAACGGATCGACCGGATCCTCAAGCGGACGCCGCTTATCGACGGGCACAACGACCTGCCCTGGGCGCTGCGGGAGGATTTCGGCAGCAAGGTCGAGGGCCTCGCCAGCGGGACCGACAAATGGACCCCGCCGCTGATGACCGACATGGCCCGGCTCCGCACCGGCCGCGTCGGCGGGCAGTTCTGGTCAGTCTACATCAGCGGCACGATCCTCGGCGACGAGGCGGTCCGGGTCACGCTCGAACAGATCGATACCGCCCACCGGATCATCGATTCCTACCCGAACGACCTTCGCTTCGTCCGCACCGCCGACGAGATGGTCGCCGCGCACAAGGCCGGGCGGATCGGCTCCATGCTCGGGATCGAGGGCGGCCGGCAGATCGGCGGGAGCATGGCCGCGCTGCGCCGCTTCTATGACCTCGGCGTCCGCTACATGACCCTCACCCACAACCAGACGACCGAATGGGCCGACGCCGGCACCGACGAGCCGAGGTATGACGGCCTGTCGCCCTTCGGCCTCGAGGTGGTGAAGGAGATGAACCGCCTCGGCATGCTGGTCGACCTCAGCCACGTCAGCGCCGCCACCATGCGCGACGCCATCGCTGCCTCCAGGGCACCGGTCATTTTCTCCCATTCCAGCGCGGCGGGCGTGAACCCCCACCCGCGCAACGTGCCCGACGACGTGCTGCGGCTGATGCCGGCCAATGGCGGCGTGGTGATGGTGACCTGGGTGCCGAGCTTCCTCAGCCAGGCCATGTGGAAGTGGGACGGCGAATTCGCCGCTGAGGAAGCCCGCCTCAAGACCTACAATCGCGCCAATGCCGCCGCCGTCACCAGGGGCATGGAAGCCTGGGTCGCGGCCAACCCCCGCCCCGTGGTCGGGATCAAGGACGTCGCGGACCATATCGAGCATGTCGTCCGGATCGCCGGCGTCGACCATGTCGGCATCGGCGGCGATCTCGACGGCATTCCGCGCACGCCGGTCGGGCTCGAGGGCGTCGAGGCCTATCCCCGCCTGTTCGCCGAACTGATCCGCCGCGGCTGGTCCGACGCCGACCTCGCCAGGCTCGCCGGCGGCAACGTGCTCCGCGCGCTCCGGGGCGCCGAGGCGACCGCCCGTTCGATGAAGGACCTACCCCCGTCCATGGCCGTGCTTGAGAAGCCGGCCGCCAGCAAATAGGAACTTCGCTCATGCTGAACCGGATCACGCTCGCGCTCGCCGCGTCCACCGCCCTCGTCGCCGTCCCGGCCTTCGCCCAGGCGCCCGCCGCCGCCGCGCCGAAGCCCGCCGCGCTCACCGTCCAGGCGGTGCCGCCGGTTCCGGCCGAGCTGGCCGCCCGCACCCGCGCCTACCAGGAGCTGCGCTCCGCCGGCTTCGCGGGCTGGAACAGCCGCGACCGCTCGATGCTGGTCCGCACCCGCTTCGGCAACGTGCCCCAGCTCCACCGCGTCGCCGGCCCGATGATGGACCGCCAGCAGATCACCTTCGAAGCCGAGCCGGTGGGCGGCAGCTGGGCGCCGTCGGGCGACGTCCTCGCCATCCAGAAGGACATTGGCGGCAACGAAATCTTCCAGATCTACCGCCTCGACGCCGGCCGCCTGACCCTGCTCACCGACGGCAAGAGCCGCAACGGCATCGGCAGCTGGAGCAAGGACGGCAAGCTGATCGGCTATTCCTCAACCCGCCGCAACGGCACCGACACCGACCTCTACGTGATGGATCCGCGCGATCCGAAGACCGACCGCATGGTCGCCGAGGTCAAGGGCGGCGGCTGGGGCATCGCCGCCTTCGCGCCGGGCAATGCGAGGGCGCTGGTGCTGAACTACCAGCAGGTCACCAACTCCGACCCCTATCTTCTCGACCTCGCCACCCGCCAGCTTACCCCGATCGGCGACCACAAGAAGGACATCGCCTTCGGCGGCGCGCAGTTCGCGCCCGGCGGCGCGCTGTGGGTCCTCTCCGACGAGGACAGCGACGTCCAGCGGCTCGGCCGCCTCGACCCCGCGACCGGCCGCTTCACCCCGGTCGCCAACGCCGGCCGCTGGGACATCGACGAGTTCGACATTTCCGAAGACGGCCGCACCATCGCCTACATGACCAACGAGGCCGGCATCAGCCGCCTCTACCTGCTCGACGTCGCCAGTGGCCGCGCGCGGCAGGTGCAGGGTCTCCCGGTCGGAGTCGCCGGCGGGCTCGAGTTCGCGCCGTGGGGCGAACTCGGCTTCACCTTCAACTCGGCCAAGGGCCCGGCCGACGCCTGGTCGCTCAACCCCGCCACCGGCAAGCTCACCCGCTGGACCCAGAGCGAGACCGGCGGCCTCGACTTTTCCCGCAACCCCGAAGCCCAGCTGATCGAGGTCGCGAGCTTCGACGGCGAGAAGGTCTCGGGCTTCCTCTACCGCCCCGACCCGGCCAAATTCCCCGGCAAGCGGCCGGTGATCGTCGACATCCACGGCGGGCCGGAAGGGCAGGAGCGCCCCGGCTTCCAGGGCCGCGACAATTACCTGATCAACGAGCTCGGCATCGCCGTCTTCCTGCCCAACGTCCGCGGCTCGACCGGCTTCGGCAAGCGCTTCGTCAGCCTCGACAACGGTCCGTTCAAGCGCGAGGATTCGGTCAAGGACATCGGTGCCTTCCTCGACGCGCTGAAGAAGGATGCGGCGATCGACGCCAACCGCATGGCGGTGACCGGCGGAAGCTACGGCGGCTACATGTGCTACGCCTCGGCCATCCGCTACGCCGACAGCTTCAAGGGCGCGCTCTGCAACGTCGCCATCTCCAACTTCGTCACCTTCCTCGAAAATACGCAAAGCTACCGCCGCGACCTTCGCCGGGTCGAATATGGTGACGAGCGCGATCCTGCCCAGCGCGCCAAGCTGCAGGAGATCAGCCCGCTCCGCCGAATCGGCGAGATCAAGGCGCCCGTCTTCGTCGTCCAGGGCGCCAACGACCCGCGCGTGCCCAAGTCGGAGGCCGACCAGATCGTTGCCGGCCTGAACGCCCGCCCGGGCGCCGCGCCGACCTGGTACATGGTCGGCGAGAACGAAGGGCACGGCTTCGGCAAGAAGGAGAACCAGGACTATCTGTTCTGGTCGACCCTGCAGTTCTGGCAGCAGACCCTTCTCAAGTGAGCTCCGACAGCGATCCGCCGCTCAAGGCGATGGTGATCCCGGTCACTCCGCTCCAGCAGAATTGCACCCTCCTCTGGTGCACGGCGACGAACAAGGCGGCCTTGTGCGATCCGGGCGGCGACCTGCCGAAGCTCCGGGCCGCCGTCGCCCAGGCCGGGGTGACGGTCGAGAAGATCATCCTCACCCACGGCCATATCGATCATTGCGGACAGGCGGGGCAGCTCGCGGCCGAGCTTGGCGTGCCGATCGAAGGCCCGCACATGGATGATCTGTTCTGGATCGCCCGGCTGGCGGACGATGGCGCGGCCTATGGCATCGATGCCTCGCCGTTCGAGCCGAACCGCTGGCTGACCGACGGCGAGCAGGTGACCGTCGGCGACCTCGTGCTCGACGTCTACCACACCCCCGGCCACACGCCGGGCCACGTCATCTTCCACCATCCGCCCTCCAGCCTGGCCCTTGTCGGCGACGTGCTGTTCGCGGACTCGATCGGCCGCACCGACTTTCCCCTGTCCGACCACCAGGCGCTGCTCGATTCGGTCAGGGACAAGCTGTGGCCGCTCGGCGGCGAGACGGTGTTCATCCCGGGCCATGGCCCGATGAGCAGCTTCGAGCGCGAACGGGCAAGCAATCCCTTCGTCGGCGATTCCGTTCTCGTCTGAGCACCGTCCCGGCGCCGGCCGGAATCCCGGGAGTCGATGCGCAACGCCTTGAACTATAGGATTTGGTCCGCTCTGCTCCGGCGGATGCGGACGAATGCCCCTCACGACGCCGAACGATGCCCGCAACGCCGGGGCGCGAAGTGGACAAAGTGAAATCCAAGACGGAATTTCTTTTTCCGCACGGCCGGCGACGCGGACAGCATGGATGATCCGGGCAAAGTGCGCGTCTGCCAGATTCCTCTTTGTCGCGGCGGCCTCGAAAGACCCCAAGCTTGCTTCCCCCGCACTTTGCGCTATAGGCCCCCATCGTTCGCGACGATCCCTCGCCGCCTCGGGCTCCGTGCCCGGTTGAGCTCGGCAAAGGACCGTCGCCTTCTTTTTTGACCGCAACAGCTTAGAACAGGTGCCGCAATGGCCGTCCCCAAGAGAAAGACCTCGCCCTCGAAGCGCAACATGCGCCGCAGCCATCATGCGCTGACCCCGGCGAGCTTCCAGGAATGCCCGAACTGCGGCGAGCTCAAGCTCCCGCACAATCTCTGCCAGGCCTGCGGCCATTATAACGGCCGCGAGATCGTTTCGACCGAGGCCTGAAGAGCTTCGCTGACGTGAATCGCGGAACCGCCAGCGCCCACGCTATGAGCGCTCCGCGGATTGCAGTGGATGCCATGGGGGGCGATGCCGGTCCGGCAGCGATGCTGGGCGGGATCGAGCGCGCCCTCCGCGCCGACCGCTCGCTCCGCTTCACCGTCGTCGGCGACGAGGCGCTCCTCGCTCCCCAGCTCGAGCGCCTTGCGCTTCCGGCGGGCAGCGCCACCATCCTCCACGCGCCCGACAGCATCGCCGGCGACGAGAAGCCGAGCCAGGCGCTCCGCCGCGCCCGCACCACGTCGATGGGTCTTGCCATCAATGCGGTAAAGGAAGGCGCCGCCGACGCGGCTCTCTCGGCCGGCAACACCGGCGCGCTGATGGCGATGAGCAAGCTCGCGCTGCGCACCATGCCCGGAATCGACCGTCCGGCGCTGACCGCCCTGCTGCCGACGCTCGGCAGCCACGATTGCGTCATGCTCGATCTCGGCGCCAACACCGAGTGCGACGCGCAGAACCTTGTCCAGTTCGCCGTCATGGGCGCCGCCTATGCGCGCACCGCGCTCGGCCTCAAGCGCCCGCGGGTGAAGCTGCTCAACATCGGCACCGAGGAACTGAAGGGCACCGACGAGCTCAAGGAAGCCGCCGCCATGCTGCGCGAGGCGACCTACCTCCCCCTCGCCTTCAACGGCTTCACCGAAGGCGACCAATTGTCGCGCGGCAATGTCGACGTGGTGGTGACCGACGGCTTTTCCGGCAACATCGCGCTCAAGACCGCGGAAGGAACGGCGCGCTTCGTCACCGACCTCCTGCGCCGCGCCTTCACGTCATCGCTGCGCTCCAAGGCGGGGTTCGCCCTGTCAAAGCCAGCGCTGCACATGCTCAAGGTCCATCTCGATCCCAACAACCACAATGGCGCGGTCTTCCTCGGCCTCAACGGCCTTGTCGTGAAGAGCCACGGCGGGGCGACCGCCAAGGGCATCGCCAATGCCATCGCCGTCGCGGCGCGCATGGTGCGCGGCGACATCGTTCGCCAGGTCACCACCGACCTCGACGAATTCCGTGCCCATGCCTTTGCCGGAGCGACCGTTTCCAGTGACCCTTCGTAGCGTCTTCCTCGGGGTCGGATCGGCGCTGCCCGCCCGGCGCGTCGACAATGCGGAACTCGCCGCACAGGTGGACACGTCCGACGAGTGGATCGTCGAGCGCACGGGCATCCGCAGCCGCTATATCGCCGGCGATGGCGAGACGACCGCCAGCCTCGCCGCGGAGGCCTGCCGCAAGGCGCTCGCCGACGCCGGGCTCGAGGCGACCGACATCGGCCTCATCGTGCTCGCCACCGCGACCCCCGACCAGACCTTCCCGAGCTCGGCCACCAAAGTCCAGCACATGCTCGGGATCAAGGACGCGATCGCGTTCGACGTCCATGCCGTCTGCACGGGCTTCCTCTACGCGCTGACCGTCGCCGACTCGATGCTGCGCGGCGGCAATGCCAAGACCGCGCTGGTGATCGGCGCGGAGACCTTCAGCCGCATCCTCGACTGGGAAGATCGCACCACCTGCGTCCTGTTCGGCGACGGTGCCGGCGCGGTGGTGCTTCGCGCGGAAGAGACGGACGGGCGCGGGATCCTCGCGACCAAGCTCCATGCCGACGGCAAGTGGGGCGACATGCTCTATGTCGACGGCGGCCCCTCGACCACCGGGACGGTCGGCAAGCTGCGCATGAAGGGCCGCGAAGTCTTCCGTCATGCGGTCGTGAACCTCGCCGACGTGCTCGGCGAAGTGCTCGAGGAGGCGGGCCTTACGCCGGACGATGTCGACTGGGTCGTGCCGCATCAGGCGAACGCCCGGATCATCGACGCGACCGCCCGCAAGCTCGGCCTGTCGCCCGACAAGGTGGTGCTGACGGTCGACCGCCACGCCAATACTTCCGCCGCCTCGGTGCCGCTGGCGCTCGACGTCGCGGTGAAGGACGGACGGATCAAGCGCGGCGATACGGTGGTACTCGAGGCGATGGGCGGCGGCTTCACCTGGGGCGCCGCGGTACTTTCCGTTTAACGGCTGGACAGGAAACGTCTTTTCCCTTGATTGTCTGTTTGCCGACGGTGACCTTATCCGTTATGCAGCCATGGGGGCGCGAGCAGGGGCGCGTCGACAGGGCGGGAGTATAGGATGGCCGACGCAGGCGTCCCGCGTGGCGGGCACAATGGCGAAATGCATGCCGGGACTCTGACCCGAGCTGATCTCGGCGATGTCGTGCATCGCAAGCTCGGGCTCAGCCGGGCCGAGTCGGCCTCGATGGTCGAGCGGCTTCTCCATCACATGTGCGCTGCGCTTGCCGAGGGCGAGAACGTCAAGATCTCGGGCTTTGGCAGCTTCATCCTCCGCGACAAGGGCGAGCGGATCGGCCGTAATCCGAAGACCGGTGTGGAGGTGCCGATCGCCCCGCGCCGCGTTATGACCTTCCGCGCCAGTCAGACCATGCGCGACCGAATCGCGCGCGGATAAGTCGTGCCGGGCACCTCCGGGCCCAAGGACGCGCAGGCCTTTCGCACCATCGGCGAAGTTTCCGCCGACCTCGGCATCGCGCAGCACATCCTTCGCTACTGGGAGACCCGCTTCCCGCAGCTGAAGCCGCTCCAGCGCGCCGGCAACCGCCGCTACTACCGGCCCGAGGACGTTGCCCTCGTCGCGCGCATCGACCAGTTGCTCAACCGCGAAGGCTATACGGTGAAGGGCGTGCAGCAACTGCTGAGGAGCGGCGCTGCGCCCTCGCCGGCCGTCGCGACTCCCCCGCCTGCCGACCCTCGCGAGAATCTAGTCGAGGCGCTCAAGCGGGTGCGGACCACGCTCAGCAAGGCCCTCTCCGACTGATCGTCCGTCCTGAGCGATCACGCTCGCAGCGATCCGCTCAACCGCCTCCTCCAGCGTCACGCGCCGCACCACGACGCCGGGCGGAAAGGCCGTGAGGAGGCGCGAGGGGCAGGCGGCCGACAGGAGGACGAAGGTGCCGCGGTCCCCCTGACGGCGGATCAGCCGGCCGAACGCCTGCGCCAGTCGTGCCTTGACTACCCGGTCGTCATAGGCAGACCCGCCGCCCGCAAGGCGCCGCGCGGCATGAAGGACCGTCGGGCGCGGCCAAGGTACCCGCTCCATCACCACCAATCGAAGCGACTCGCCCGGCACGTCGACCCCGTCACGCAGGGCATCGGTGCCAAGCAGGCTGGCGCGCGGATCGGCCCGGAACATGTCGACGAGCGTGCCCGTGTCGATCGGGTCCACATGCTGAGCGAGCAACGGCAGCCGGTCGCGGGCGAGGCGGTCGGCGATCCGCGCCTGCACCGCCCTCAGCCGGGCGATGGCGGTGAACAGGCCGAGCGTCCCGCCGCCTCCCGCGGCGATCAACTTGGCATAGGCGTTGGCGAGGGCGGCCAGGTCGCCCTGCTTGACGTCGGTGACGATCAGCACCTCGGCGCTCGATGCATAGTCGAACGGGCTGGCCGCGTGGAATTGCCCAGGCGGCGCGGGCAGGTGGGCGGCACCGGTGCGCGCGTCAGCGACCTCCCAATGCTCCTCGCCGCCGCGCAAGGTGGCGGAGGTGACGAGCACGCCCTGCGCCGGCTCGATCACCGCCCTGGCGAGCGGCCGCGTGGGATCCAGCCAGCGACGCTGGAGGCCAATGTCGAGCTCGCGTCCCTCCACTCGATCGACACTCAGCCAGTCGACGAAATCCGGATCCGCCGCGCCGCCGACCCGAGCCAGTAATTGCGCCCAGGCCAGAAGCGCGCCGCCGCGCCAGTTGAGGCCGGCGATCGCCCCCTCGACCCGCGCCCGTGCCGCTCCGTCGAGCCAGTCGGGCGCATCCTCCAGCACCGCTTCCAGCCTCAGGCGCAAAGCGGTCATCGGCTTCTGCAGCGACTCGATTGCGACCAGGGCGGCCGCCGCTGCTTCGACCAACGGCGCGTCGGGCTCGGCGAGCTCGGTTTCGATCCCGTAGCCGGCGTCTTCGGCTCGGGCCCGCGCCAGCACCGTCCCGCGCACGGCGGCGAAGAGGGCTTCGAGCGGGCCCCAGGGCTGTCCCTCGACCACGCGGGAAAGCCAGCCGTCGCCCGGCATCAGCTGCGCCGCCTGCACCGCCGCGTCGAGCGCCTGCGCGCCTTCCTCGTCATAGGAGCAGACATCCATCAGCCGCGCCGCAAGTCCGCGGCGACGACCACGGCTGCTCCGTTCGGGGCCGACGATCCAGCGGCGAAGCTCGATCGTCTCGGCCCCGGTCAGGGCAACGGCGAAGGTCGAATCGGCGGCGTCGAACAGATGGTGTCCCTCGTCGAAGACGATCCGCTCGAGCCCGTTGCCGAGCCGGCCGCTTGCGGCCGAGACCATCACCAGCGCGTGGTTGGCGATGACGAGGTCGGCGCCGCGGCTCGCCCGATCGGCCCGCTCGATGAAGCATTTGCGATAGTGCGGGCAGCCGGCATAGACGCACTCGCCGCGGCGGTCGGTCAGCGCGGTGGCGCCGGCGCGGCGGAACAGGCTGGGAAGCCAGCCCGGCAGGTCGCCGCCGACCATGTCGCCGTCCTTCGTATAGGCCGCCCAGCGCCCGACCAGCTGCGCCAGCACCGCCGCGCGGCCGGAAAAGCTCCCCTGCAGCGCGTCCTCCAGGTTGAGAAGGCAGAGGTAATTCTCGCGGCCCTTGCGGACGACGATGCGCTTCTTGCGCTCCGCCGCGTCGGGGATGATCCGCTGCCCTTCCGCATCGAGCTGTCGCTGCAGCGCCTTGGTGTAGGTCGACACCCACACGGCCCCGCCGGCCTTCTCGGCCCACAGCGAAGCCGGCGCGAGATAGGCGAGGGTCTTGCCGATGCCCGTGCCTGCCTCGGCCAGCAGGACATTGGGCGAGTCGCGCCGGTCGCGCGGGGCGAAGACCTGGGCGGCAGTGGCGGCGAAGGCGCGCTGGCCCTCGCGGACCTCGGCCCCGCGGCCGGTGAGTTGCGCCAGCCGCGCTTCGGCCTCGCCGTCGCCGAGGCGGAGCACTTTGGCCGGGGGCCGCTCGGCCGCTTCTTCCCATTGCTCCAGCCGTGAGAAGAGCATGCGTTCGCCGCGTTCGGGCTTCCTGAGGCGCTGGCCGATCAGCCCGGCCCAGCCCCAGCCAAGCCTCTGCAAGGTCATGTTGCTGGTCCAAGCCCCCTCGCGCTCCGGCCAGGTCGGATCGGCCAGGACGGCAAGCAGGCGCTCGGCGATGAGGGGAAGCAGCGCCGCGCCCGCCGCCTCGTCCTCCGGCGCCTCCAGCCCCAGTGCCGAGGCGAAGCCGGCGACGGTCGGCACCACGAAACGGGCCGGATGGACGAAGGCGAACAACTCGAGAAGGTCGAGCCCGCTCACCTCCGCATAGCCGAGCCGCTGGCCGGTCAGCGGCGCGTTGAGGAGCAGGTGCGGTGTGTCCGACACCGCCCGGATCGCCTCCCCCCGCGACGCCTCGCGCACGCCGTCGGGGCCGGTCAGCCAGATGCCGGCATGGGAGGCGTGGAGGGCGGGGAGGCCAAGGGAGGAAGACACTCGCCCCTATGTGGCCCCATGAGAACGGAAGGGCAACGAAGAGGAGCGCGAGACCGCGCAAAAAATGAAACCTGCCTTGGATTCCACCTCGTCCACTTTGCTTGTCGGCCGGGAGGCGAAGATGAACAAGGTCACAAAAGTCACCGGTGGCGGGGTGCCGGCGCGCGGTCGGCGGGGCCTTTCGGACAAGTCGTTCGGCAATGAGAAAGAGCGCGGCTGTGAACCGCTGGGGTTAGTTGGTCACGCAAAATCCTACGTTGCAAGGGGCGGGCTTATGTCCGCCTGAGGTGGGAAGCGGACGTTGGCGGGTGCCGACTCCGCTCCCTTCCCCTTCAGTGTGGCACGGCGCCGATCTCGAACCCTGTCTTGTCGTGCAGCGCGAACTTGTCGACGATGTCTGCGCTTGCCCGGTTGTAGCCCACCATTTCGACCGTCCGGCCCTCGCGGCGGAGGCGCGCAACGATCTTGTCGAGAGCCCCGACAGCCGAGATGTCCCAGAAGTGCGCGGCGGTCATGTCGATGAGGATGATCGAAGCGCTCTCCTCGACCTGGAAAGCGCGAACGAAGCGCTCCACCGAAGCGAAGAAGATCTGCCCCGAGACCCGGTAGGTGGCGGTGGCGCCATCGGGCGAGACCGTGCGCTCGACCGCGAACATGCGTTGCACCTTGCCAGCGAAGAAGATGCCCGACAGCAGCACGCCAGCAAGCACGCCCATCGATAGATCATGGGTTGCGACCACGACGACGACGGTCGTCAGCATGACCACCGACGAGGGCCAGGGATGGTGACGAAGGTTGGGGATCGAGTTCCAGCTGAAGGTTCCGATCGACACCATGATCATCACCGCGACGAGCGCCGGCATCGGGATCTGGCCGACGAACGATCCAAGCACAGCAAGCAGGAACAGGAGGAAAGCGCCGGCGGTAAAGGTCGACAGTCGACCGCGCCCACCGGAAGTAACGTTGATCACCGACTGACCGATCATGGCGCAGCCGCCCATCCCGCCAACCAGCGCAGCGGCGATGTTGGACGTGCCCTGACCCGCGCATTCGCGGCGCTTGTCGCTCTCGGTATGGGTCATGTCATCGACGATCTGGGCCGTCAGCAATGATTCCAGCAACCCGACCGCCGCCATTGCCAGCGAGTAGGGCAGGATGATCTGCAGGGTTTCCAGGGTCAGCGGCACGTCGGGCAAGGCGAAGCTCGGAAGGCCTTCGGGCAACTGGCCCATGTCACTTACGCTTTTGACCGGGGCCTGCGTCCAGATCGAGACGATCGACAGGACGAGGATGGCCACCAGCGGCGACGGAACGGCCTTCGTAAGGCGCGGCAGCAAATAGATGATGGCCAGACCTGCAGCGACCATCGCATAGGCCTGCCAGGTCACGTTGGTCAGCTGGGGCAGCTGGGCCATGAAGATCAGGATCGCGAGTGCGTTGACGAAGCCGGTGATCACCGACCGCGATACGAACTGCATGAGGAGATCAAGCCTGGCGAGACCGGCGACAATCTGGATCAGCCCCATCAAGATGGTGGCGGCAAACAGATGTTCGACACCATGATCGCGAACGAGCGGGACCACGAGAACGGCGACAGCCGCCGTCGCGGCCGAGATCATGCCTGGGCGGCCACCGGTGAAGGCCACGACCATAGCGATGGCCACGGATGCATAAAGGCCAACGCGGGGATCGACACCGGCGATGATCGAGAAGCCGATCGCTTCGGGAATGAGGGCAAGCGCGACGACGATCCCGGCAAGCAGTTCATGCCGGGGCGAGCCAGTGTCACCAAGCCATTGCTGGCGAAGGCGAGCGGAACGTTCGGTCATTGGGGAATCCACATCAGGACGCACGGCGCCACGATGGGCGCTTGGGTGGTTTCATGCGTGATGTTGTCCGGTGGATTGGCGGCCGGAATAGCCACCCGGACTTGCACCGGGTCCATGCGGTTGACGCCCCTTAGAGAGCCTCGCGGAGAAATGCCAGATGCCAGATGCCTGAGGCACCAATGTCCGCACCGGGTCCAAGGCGGACATAAGCAGGAGAAGCGGTAGCTCAGGTCGGGTTTGAAGGTGACGATCGTGGGCGCGGCGGTTCGTGCGGGGCGGTAGATCGTGTGGCCCTCCAGACCCCTTGCCTTCGCACCTGCAACACATCATGCGCCATGCATGACCGACGACGCGATCCGTGCTGCCGCCCTCGCCAACAAGACTTGGGTCTATGAGGAAGCGCGCAAATTGCTGGCGCGCTATCCGGAGGGAAAGCCGAACGGCGAACCGATCCTGTTCGAGACGGGCTATGGGCCGTCGGGCCTGCCGCATATTGGGACCTTCACCGAGGTTCTGCGGACGACCTGGGTGCGGCGCGCCTATGAGACGCTGACCGGCGGGGCCGTGCCGACGCGGCTGGTCGCGTTCAGCGACGACATGGACGGGCTGCGCAAGGTGCCGGACAATGTGCCGAACGGCGCGATGCTGGCCGAGCATCTCGGGCGCCCGCTGACCAGGGTGCCCGATCCGTTCGGTTGCCACGAGAGCTTCGCGCACCACAATAATGCGCTCCTGCGCCAGTTCCTCGACCGGTTCGGCTTCGACTATGAGTTCGTCAGTGCGACGGACGCTTATACCTCCGGCCGCTTCGACGAGGCGCTGCGGCAGGTGCTGCGCCACTTCGACGACATCCTCGGAGTCATGCTCCCGACCCTGCGCGAGGAACGGCGGCAGACCTACTCGCCGGTGCTGCCCGTGTCGCCGAGCAGCGGGCGCGTGCTGCAGGTGCCGGTGCGGGTGGTGGATGCCGAGGCCGGGACCATCGCCTTCACCGACGAGGACGGAAGCGAGGTCGAGCAGTCGGCGCTCGGCGGCCTCAGCAAGCTGCAGTGGAAGGTCGACTGGGCGATGCGCTGGGTCGCGCTTGGGGTCGACTATGAGATGGCGGGCAAGGACCTGATCGACTCGACCATCCAGTCGGGCAAGATCGCGCGCATCCTCGGCGCCCGCCCGCCGGAGGGGTTCAACTATGAGATGTTCCTCGACGAAAAGGGCGAGAAGATCTCCAAGTCGAAGGGCAACGGGCTGACCATCGACGACTGGCTCAAGTACGGGGGCGAGCGGAGCCTGGAATTTTACCTCTTCCGCGAGCCGAAGAAGGCGAAGAACCTGCACCTCGGCCTGGTGCCGCGGGCGGTGGACGACTATTGGCAGTTCCGCGGCCGCTGGCCCGAGCAGCCGGTCGAGCAGCGCCTCGGCAATCCGGTCCACCATATCCATGGCGGCAAGGTGCCGGAGCCGGCGACCCTGCCGCTCACCTTCGGGCTGCTGCTGAACCTGACCTCGCTGCCCGGCGTGGCGGACAAGGAAACGGCGTGGCGGTTCGTCCAGCGCTATGCGCCGGGGACGTCGCCGGAAGCGAATCCGGAGCTGGACGAGCTGATCGGCCTTGCCGTCACCTATGCGCGCGACTTCGTCGTGCCGACGCTCGGGCGGCGCAAGCCGAGCGAGGCCGAGGCGGCGGCATTGCAGGACCTCGATGCCTTCCTCGGCGGGATCGCGGCCGAGACGCCCGCCGACGAAATCCAGAACGGCGTATTCGAGGTCGGCAAGCGCCATTATGGCAAGGAACGCCTACGCGACTGGTTCCAGGCGGCCTATGAAACGTTGCTGGGATCGAGCCAGGGCCCCCGTCTCGGCAGCTTCATCGCGCTTTATGGCGTGGAGAACAGCCGCAGGCTGATCGCCGAGGCGCTCGCCTAGCGCCTGATTGTGGCCGCCGTCGGCGCCGCTGGGAAGCCCGGTCCTTACCTGAGCATCATGCCGCCTTGTTCAGGTGCAGCGAGCCTTCCTCCAGCTCCCGTCGGATCGTCGCCGACCAGGACGAGCCTCCCGATATGCGGAACTGACTGGTCCGGGCATTCAGCTTGCCGACTTCCGTTGCAAGACCGCGCGCGGCGGCCGAGGCTTCCTCGACCATTGCCGCATTCTGCTGGGTCGCCTGGTCCATGAAATTGACCGCACTGCTGATCTCGGAGATGGCGGCGGCTTGCGCCTGATTGTCGCTTGCGATCGCCGTTAGCAGCTGATGGACCGCGTTGACGTCGGTCGAAATCTTCTGCAGCTCGCCGTCGACATTCTCCACCGCCTTCACGGCCGTCGCGATCTCGATCTGGGTGTTGGTGAGCTGGTCGCGCGCCTTCTTGGCCTCTTCCTCCGCCCGCATGGCAAGGGCGCTGACCAGATCGGCAACCACGGCGAAGCCGCGACCTGCTTCTCCGGCACGCCCGGCCTCGACGGCCGCGTTCATCGCCAGCACTCGGGTCTGGAACGCAATCTTGTCGAGGCCCTCGATCACGCTATCGATGCCGGTCGCGCTGTCACTGACCGATCGCATGGCGCGGACCGCATCATCGGCGACCTTGCGACCGCTCGCCACGGTCGTGCTGGCCTGGTCGGCCCGCCTGACCGTCTGGTCGGCCGAATCCGAGGTTGCGCGAAGGCGGCCGCTCATCTGATCTACCGCGGCGCTGGTCTGTTCGAGACTTGCGGCCGTGCTCTCCGTCCTTCGCGCCAGGTCCTCGGCCGCCTGGGCGATCTCGGACGAGCCGGTGTCGATCTGCAACGCTCCCTCCGCAACGCCGCCGATCAGGTTGCGGAGCTGGACCGCGGCCGAGTTGAAGTCGTCGCGGATGGCGGAGAAGCTTGGCGGAAGGTCCTGCAGCTCGACGGTCAGGTCGCCGGCTGCAAGGTCTTTCAGCGCCTTGCTCAACTTCTCGATAGCCTGGTTCCGCTCGACCTGGCTCTGCTCGAAATATATGGACACGGACAGTTCCATGTCGAGGAGCGCTGCCTTGACGAGCGCCACGGTTGCTTCCGCCTGGGTCGGTCCGCGGAAGCCACTTCGAAGGCGGCGCGTCCAGTGCCACTCGCGGCCAATCCCCTGGATGACGTGCTCGAGCACCAGGGCATAAGCCCCGATGTACCAGCGAGGCTCTAGCCCGATGGCTGCGTGAATGGATCCAATCCGCCTCACGCCGGCATGGAATTGCTCGTCGAACTGCCCGCTGGCGATCCGGGACCAGTGGTTCTCCTGCGCCGATTGCGCCGTCCGCATGTGCTTCTGGTCGCGGAAGAACCTGCTTGTTTCGGCCGTTGCCCGGACCTTCTCGTAGAACTTGTCCAGCGCCGGCGAAATCAGCCTTCCAACCATGCCCTTGATGCCGTTCAGAACCTCGCGCTGCTTCGGCGTGAAATTCATGAACGACAGGCGCACCGACAATTCATCGGACATGTCGCTACCCGCTTAGTTAATCCTCCTTTCATGATAGGCAGAAGGTCAGCCGAGCGGGCAGATCGACCCCAATCCGAGGCCTTTCAACTACGCGGCCCTGGTCGCCGCGATCCATCCCTCGATCTTGCGCTCGAGTACCGACAGCGGCAGCGCGCCGGTGTTCAGCACCTGATCGTGGAAGACGCGCATGTCGAACCTGGGCCCAAGCTCGGTTTGCGCCTTGGTGCGCAGCCGCTGGATGGTGAGCGCGCCGATCTTGTAGGCGAGTGCCTGGCTCGGAATGGCGATGTAGCGCTCGACCTCGGCGGTGGCGTCGGTTCGGCCCATGTCGCTGTTCGACAGCATGTAGTCGATCGCCCTTTCGCGGGTCCAGCCCTTGGAATGGATGCCGGTATCGACCACCAGCCGCATGGCGCGGAGCATTTCGTCCGACAGGGTGCCGAAGCGCTGATAGGGGGCCTTGAAGAAGCCCATGTCGTAGCCGAGCGTCTCGGCATAGAGGGCCCAGCCTTCCACATAGGCGGTGTTGCCGCCAAAGCGCATGAAGGCCGGCAGCGCCTCATTCTCCTGCGCGAGGCTGATCTGGAAGTGGTGCCCAGGCGCACCCTCGTGGAGGTAGAGGGTCGTCATGCCGGGCGTGGTGCGGCTCGGCAGATCGTAGGCGTTGAAGTAGAAGACGCCGGCGCGCGCGCCGTCGGGCGTGCCGTTCTGGTAGGATCCGCCCGCCTCGAACTTCTCGCGGAAGGTCTCGTAGGGGCGGATCTCGAGCCGCGCCTTGGGCGTGATCGAGAAGAAGCGCGGAAGCTCGGCGTCCACTTTCTTGCCGATGTCGTAATAGCCCTGGGTCAGCGCCTCCCGGCTCTTCATCTTGAACCTGGGATCGGTGCGAAGATGGTTGAAGAAGGCCGGCAGGTCGCCCTTGAAGCCGACTTCGCGGCGGACCTCGTCCATCCCGGCCCTGATCCGCGCCACTTCGCTGAGGCCGAGCTGGTGGATCTCGTCCGGAGTCATGTCGAGCGTGGTCGTCGATTTGACGAGGTAGCTGTAGAGCGCGGGACCGCCCTTCAGGTACATGAGGCCGACGCCGTCGCGGGCGGCGGGCAGATATTCGCTCCTGAGGAAGTCGCGGACGCGGGTCAGCGCCGGGCGCAGTTCCTGGTCGACCGAGGCCCGGTAGGCGGCGGTCAGGCGCGCGCGGTCGGCGGCGGAGAAGGAGTCCGGGAACTTGCGGACGGGACCAAGGAAGCTGTTTTCGGCGGGCTTCTGCTTCAGCTGATTGTCGAGCTGCTCGATCATGTTGCGGACGGTGAGCTTGGTGTCGACCACGCCGCTCGCCATGCCTTCGCGCCAGCGGACGATCGCCCGGTCGAGGTAGGTGACGTAATCCTTGTGGCGCTTGAGGTTGTTCTCATAGTCCTCGAGGTTACGGAACGGCGCCGCGCCCTGCCCGCTGGCGAAGGTCGGGTAGAAGGTGTGGATGCCGAAGAAGTGGTTCATCGGCCGCACCCGGGTGAGCGGCAGAAGATCGTCCTGATAGCCGCGCAGCGTGTCTTCCGTGGTGAACTTGAAGACGTCGTAGGCGATCTGGTCGGTCGGGGTCAGCCGGCTGCGATCGATGGCGGCGAGGCCGGCAAGGTCCTGCTCGGCGGCGGCCTTCTCGGCGGCGTAATAGGCATCGGAGATGTTGTCGCCCAGCCGGTCGGCATAGCGCAGGTCACCGCGGAACAGCGCGTTCAGCGGGTTGCGGCGGAGGTTCTCGTCGTCGCTCTTGCTGAATAGGGCGAACAGCTCGTCGTGCGCGGCCTTGGCCTGCTCCTCGGCGCTGGGCGCGGGCGGCGCGACCTGGGTGACCACCACCGAGGTCGGACCGGCCGGCACGGCCGTGGTGGTGCAGCCGGCGAGGGCCAGCAGGCTGGCACCGGCGAGGATCAGGCGATGGGACATGGGTTCGGGCTTTCCGAGGCAAGAAGATGGCATGCGTCACGAGGCGCCGTCGCCGACGCCTCGCAACCCACCTTCGATCAACCGCCCGGCTTCGTCTACCAGAAGAAATTGCGGATGCGGTCGATCACCCGTCCGCTGCGCAGGTCGACCAGCAGCACGTCGTCATAATAGCGGATCCACCGGTAGGGGCCGTAGACGGGCGGCAGGCGATAATACCAGGGGTCGCTGATCCAGTAGCGCGCCGAATAGAAGCGCGACGGCAGGCGCCAGCCGATGTCCCAGTCGCGGTAGCGCCAGCCGAACGGATCGACATAGATGCCCACGTGGAAACGGCGGCGGTCCCAGTCGCGGTGGCGTCGCCAGTCGTAGTCGCGGTCGCGCCGCCATTCCCTGCGCCAGCTTTCGGCGGCGATCCGGTCGCGAAGCACGTCGTGCATGCGCCGTTCGCTGTAGCCGCTGGGTCGCCGTGCGCTGTCCGCGCTGCGCACGCCTTCGAGACCGGACCGTGGCTGGGCGAGGACGGGGGGCGAAGGCGCGGGCGGCACTTCGGCGGGACGGCCGCGGCGCTCCGCCTCCCGCTCGCGCCAGCGGGAAAGCCCGTCGGCCGGCCGTCCTTCGCTGGCCGAGCGCGCAGGCGCGGGAACCTGTTCGCCGCGCTCGGCGCGCTGTGCCCGCTCCATCCCGCGGGCGATGGCACCAAAGGCCGGCGAGCGACGCTCCGCCTGCGGCTCGGCGCGCTCGGAACGATCGGCCTGCTCGATCCGCTGCTGTGGCGGCTCGAAGCGCGGCGCGGCGCGCTCCGCCCGCGGCTCCGGCCGTTCGCGCGGCTCGCGACGTTCGAAGCGTGGCTCTTCCCGCTCGGCGCGCTGGGCGCGTTCGAAGCGCGGCTCGCTTCGTCCGGGCCGGCCGGCGCGCTCCTCCGAGGGACGCGCGGCGCGCTCATCGGTGTCCGGCGCGGCAGCAATCGCGGGCCCGGCGGCGGAAAGGAGAAGCAGGGCGAGGACAGGAAGGCGCATGACCGATTACTCACTCCGTATGTCTATTCACCGGAGATTTGTTCACGGCGGCTGAGCCGAGCATTAACGAGGCGAAACGATCTCGGATGCTGGCGGCGGGGTGTTCGCGGCAGGCGCCGCTGCCGGCGCTGCTGCGGGCTCCGGGGCCGGCGCGGGGCTGGAGGCGGCCATGGATGCCGCCGCCCGCTCGATCGCCCGCCTGAGGCGCGGCTGGGCGCCGCATGAGCAGAGGATCGGCAACGCATCCACCTGCTCCGGCGACGGGCGCGGGCTCTGCTGGAGAAGGGCAGCCACCGCGCAGACGAAGCCGGGCAGGCAGAAGCCGCATTGCACGGCATCCTCGGCGACCAGCGCAAGCGCGACGGGATGGCTGGCGAGGCCCTCGACGGTGGTGACGTCGGCGCCTTCGAGCGAGCCGATCGGGAGCAGGCAAGACAGGGCCGACGCGCCATCGACGATGACGGTGCAGGCGCCGCACGTGCCGGTGCCGCCGCAGCCCTGCTTGGTACCGGTGAGGTTGGCCGCGTCGCGCAGCGCCCACAGCAAGGGCGTGGCGGGATCCATGGCGAATTCGATCGCCTGTCCGTTGACCCGCATCCTCGTCATGCCCCTGCCCTAGCGGCAGACGGCCGATGCTGCCAAGGTCGCGCCTTCCATGAGCAGCATCGCGACGAGCCTCGGCCGCATCGGCCTTTCGACCAGCGGAAGCGGCGGCATGCCGTTGCTGTTTCTGCATGGGGTCGGATCGGACCGGAGCGCCTGGGACCGGCAGCTGGAGCGCTTCGGCGGGGAGCGGCTGGCCATCGCCATCGACAATCCGGGCTATGGCGACAGTGGGTTCATCGTCGGCGCCGACCGGGGCTGCTATGCCGATGCGGCGGTGGCAGTGCTGGACGCGCTCGGCATCGACCGGGCGCATGTCTGCGGGTTGAGCCTCGGCGGGGTGGTGGCAATCGCCATGGCCAACCGCGCGCCCGAGCGCATCGCTTCGCTGGTCCTCGCCGACACGTTCGCCGTGCATCCCGAGGGTCAGGCGATCCACGATCGGTCGCTCGCCGGCGCAAGGGAGCACGGCATGGCCGGGCTGGCCGAGGCGCGCGCCGACGCCCTGCTCGCCCAGCCCGCCGACCCTGCAGTCCGCGCCGAGGTGATCGCGACCATGTCGCGCATCGATCCGGCCGCCTACGCGCTCGGGGCGGCGGCGGTATGGCTGGCCGACCAGCGGGCGGAAGTGGCGGCGATTGAAGCTCCCACCCTCATCCTCTGCGGCAGCGAAGACCGGGTCACGCCGCCTGCCCTGTCGGATGCGCTGAAGACGCTCATTCCGCATGCCGGGCTGATCGAGATCGCCGGCGCGGGGCACCTGCCGAACATGGAACAGCCCGCCATTTTTAACCGGGTGCTGGCGGCATTCCTGTCCGATGTGGACGAGAATCTTTAGCCTTACCGAGGCTTTAACCAAAGGCGGAAAGCCGATGTTCGCCTTGACGCGCGACAAGCGTCGTCATGGACAAGAGCCTCGCCACCGTCCTTGGCTTCGCCGCTGCCGCGCTGCTCGCGCCGGCCGCCGCTTCGGCCCAGACCGCCGCCTCGCCCTATGCGGTGAGCGCGAATGCGGTGCGCAAGAGCGAGGCCCTGCTCGGCACGTCCAGCCGCCTTGCCGAACTGATGGCGCAGCAGCAGGGGGTGGCCATCGCCGCGACTGCCGCCGCGACCCCGGCCTTGCCTGCTGCGCCGACCCCGGCCGTGCTGCGCTCGCCCTATTCGGATCGCCCGATCACCGTCCGCCGCGCCGCGCTCGAGACCACCGAGCGGCCCGACGTGTTCGGATCGGTCGCCCTTGCCATCCCCGCGACGCCGCTCGACCGGCGCTGGCAGGCCGTCGCCGGCCGTCCCGCCGATGCGGATTCGGTGAGCTGGGCGGCCGGGCTGCGCGGCCGCGGCGATTCCGAGCGGATCGACGCGGTGAACCGCTTCGTGAACGCGCGCATCGCCTTCGTCGACGACGACCGCCAGTTCGGCCGGGCGGACGTCTGGCAGAGCGCGGCGGAGTCGCTCCGGCGGGGCCGCGGCGACTGCGAGGATTATGCGATCGCCAAGCGCGAGCTGCTGCGCGCCGCCGGCTTCGCCGACCGCGACCTTTATCTGGTGATCCTCAAGGACCTCGTCCGGCGGAGCGACCATGCGGTGCTGGTCGTGGCGAGCGGCGGGCGGCTGCTGGTGCTCGACAATGGCACCGACCGCATCGTCGATGCCGCCGATGTCACCGATTATCGGCCGATCTTCTCCTATTCGGCGGGTCGCCGCTGGACCCACGGCTATCGCCGCCAGGCCGAGCCGCCGATGGTGCTGGCCTCGGTCACCTCGACCGGAGGCGATCCCTTGCCGGTCCCGGCCGCGGCGCCGGTGCTTATGGAGCTGGAGTGGAAGGAGCCGGTGTTCACCATTTCCGCCGCGGACCTGCTTTCCGTTCCGCTCGACTGAGCGGTCAGCGCTCGGTCAGGGCGTCGCTCTTGGCCTTGAGGACCGGCTTCAGCAGATAGGTCAGGATCGATTTCTGGCCGGTGATGATCTGCGTGTCGGTCATCATGCCCGGCGTGATCGGGAGGCGGCGGCCGGCGGTGGTCAGATAACTGCGCTCGGTTTCCACGATGACGTTGAAATAAGCCTCGCGGGTCGCCTCGTCATAGATGGAGTCGGCGCTGACCTGCACCACCTTGCCCTGAAGCCCGCCATAGATGGAGAAGTCATAGGCGGTGACCTTCACCAGCGCTCGGTCGCCAACCTTGATGAAGGCGATGTCGCTGGGGCGGACGCGGGTCTCGACCAGCAGTTTGTCGCCGAGCGGCACCACTTCCATGATCTTCTGCCCGGCCTGGACGAAACCGCCGCGGGTGGTGACCTGGACGTCGTTGACGACCCCGTCGACGGGTGAGCGGAGCTCGGCACGGTTGAGACGACCCTGCGCGCCGCGCAACGTCTGCTCATTGATGGCGATCTTCTGGGTGACCTGACTGCGTTCGTTCAGCGCATCCTGGCGGAACTGCGCGCTCGCCTCGGCGGCCTGGGCGCGCGCTTCGTTGACGGCGGCCATGGCGCGGCCCTGCTGCTCGCGCGCGGCGGCGATGCGGCCCTGAAGGTCGACCACCTCACGCTGGGCATTGGCAAGCTCGGTCTGCGGCACGATGCTCTTGGCGGCGAGCGGCGCCAGCCGGTTCACATTGTCCTGCGCGAGACGGAGGCTCTGGCCGAGACTGCCGATGGTAGCGGCGGCCTCGGCGGCTTCCCGGCGGCGCTGCTCGGCGGTGGCGCTGAGCGCGCCGAGCCGTCCCGACAGGGCGCTCCGCCGCGCGTCGAGCAGCGCGCCTTCCTCGCCCGCGATCCCGCCGGCGCCGACCCCGCCCTCGGCACCGAGGCGGGCAGCGCGCTGCTGGAGCGCCTGCGTCTCGGCCTGGACCTGGCCGAGCTCCGAGCTGGACTGAGTGTCGTCGAGCCGGACGAGCAGCTGGCCCTGGCGCACCCGCTCGCCCGAACGGACGATGATCTCGCGCACGGTCGCGGGCTCGGCCGACTGGATCAGCTGCACCTTGCTCGACGGGATGACCTTGCCCTGGCCGTTGGTGACCTCGTCGACATGGGCGACCATCGACCAGATCAGGAACAGAAAGAAGCCGATGCTGCTGAACAGGATGATCTTGCGCGAACCGGTCAGCGGCGTGCGATGAGTGGCCTGGAAGGCGCTTGGGGCGAAGGGAATGGAGGCCATGACGCGACGAGCCTGTTCTAGTTGGCGGCGAGCACGGCGGAGCCGCTGCTTGCAGTGGTGACGGCCGCGGCGGCGGCGGCTTCGCGGGGGAGCGGCGCCTGGCCCTGTGCGGCAAAGAGCGCGCGGGTGCGGGTGGCGCTTTCCTGCGGATCAGGGATGGAAAGCGTCCAGCCCTTGCTCGGGTCCATCAACCCGCCGACGTCATTGGCGGCACGGCGGATGGTCTTGTCCTGTTCGAAGGTGAGCTGAGCCGGTGGGGTAACGGCGATCGCCGCCTCTCCCTCCGCCAGCACGACCGGACGAAGCGCCGGACGGAGCGAGGCGGGATCCGCCGGCTCGCCAATGTAGCGGCCGTTGAAGGCGCCGCGCTGCCCCCAGGCGCCCGGCCAGCGATAAAAGATGTGGGCGCCGATCTGCGTGATCTTGGCCAGCATCGGCGCCCAGTAAGGGGCGACATAGTTGGCGTGATAGTGGGTCGCCTGTCCCACCGATGGTTCGACGTAACCGGCGAGCGCGGCGGCGGCGATCTTGCGGGATTCGGCCCAGGCAGTGGCCGCGGCCGGGCGGGTCAGCGAACCATCGCAGACGAAGGTGAACTGGCAGATAGGCGTCGCGTTGCGCTGATAGACGACCCCGCAGACCGACTTCGGGAAGGCCGGGTGGCGCATGCGGTTGAGGATCACCTGCGCGACGGCGCGGCGACCTTCGACCGGCTCGAACCCGGCTTCGTAATAGACCGCCTGGGTGAGGCAGGTCAGCGCGCGGTCGTAGGCAGTGCCGCCGGTCGGTGCGTTGAATGGCTGGGCGGCCTGGACGGGACCGCCGTTGAACGGCAGGGCGGCGTTGATCTGCTCGGCGGCCTCTCCGGTGGCGCGCACTTCGAGCGACTTCTCGCCGCTGGTCGCCGCAATCAGCGCCGCGGCACGAGCGGGCTGCAGCGAGACGGAGGCGGCCTCGACCGGCGAGCGCATGCTGGCGACGAACGTGACCGCGATTGCGACGAGGGCGGCGAGGCCGAGGGCGCCGAGCGCCAGCGTTTCCCAGCGGAGCGCGGCGAAGCGGATGGACAGGCGGCGAGCGGCGATCATCGGCTCAGGCCTCCCTGGCCACGGGAGCGGATGCCGCGTCGCGCAGGCGGCCGAGCACCTCGTCGACCGGGCCGTCAGCGATGATCCGGCCCTGGTCGATCACCAGCAGGCGGTCGACGATGGCGAGCATCTGATGGCGGTGGGTGGCGACGACGAGCGTCTGGTCGGGCTTCAGCGCCGTCTTCAGCTTGTCGATGAAATAGGCCTCGGTCTGCGTGTCCATCGCGCCGGTCGGCTCGTCGAGGAACAAGAGGCGGCTGTCGCTGACGAGCGCGCGGGCGAGCACCAGCAGGGCGCGCTGGCCGCCCGACAGGAGCGCGCCGCGCTCGCCGACCGGAAGGTCGAAGCCGGCCGCGTCGCGCGACAGGAAGATGTCGGCACCGGAGCGGCGGACCGCATCGACCAATTGTTCGTCGCTGGCGCGCGCGCCGCCGAGCAGGAGATTGTCCTTGACCGAGCCGGAGAAGAGTTCGGCGTCCTGGCCGACGAAGCGGAAGGCGTCGCGCAGCTGGTGCGGGTGGTATTGGCGGCTGTCGAGGCCGTCGACCGTCATCACGCCGTCGGTCGGTGCGTACAAGCCGCATAGCAGCCGGCCGAGCGTCGACTTGCCCGAGGCGACGCGGCCGATGATGCCGATCTTCTCGCCGGGGCGAATGGTGAGGTTGATGTCGGCGAGGCTGTCGCGCGCGGCGGTCGGATAGCGGAAGGAGACATGCTCCATCGCGATCGAGCCGTTGCGGATCTCGGGCACGATCGAACGGGCCGCGCTGACCCGTTCATCGCCCGATTCCATCATCCGCTGCAGGCTGTCGAGCGTGGTGAAGGCCTGCTTGCCGCGGGTGATGAGGAAGGCGAACTGCCCGACCGGGGCAAGTGCGCGGCCGGCGAGCATGACGATGGCGATGATCGCGCCCATGCTCATCGCGCCGGCGTTGAACAGGTAGAAGCCGCCGATCAGCAGGCCGATCGAGATCAGCTGCTGCGACAGGCTGGCGAGGTTGACCGCGACCGCGGTGAGGCGGCGCATCTTCTCCTGGGTGGCGGCGGTCATGTCCGCCAGACGCCGCCAGCGGCCGAGCATCTGGCCCTCGGCGCGCTGCGCCTTGAGGGTTTCGAGGCCCGAGATGCTCTCGACCAGCACGCTATGCTGCAGGCTGCTGTCGGCCTGCGCGTCGAGCGCGGCCTGGTTCATGCCGCGCTGCAGGCTCATCCCCGCCGCCAGCATCAGCGCGATCCCGACGACCGGCACCAGCACCAGCCAGCCGGCCAGCACGGTGATCAGGCCGAGGAAGAGGACGAGGAACAGCATGTCGACCGCCAGCACGACGGTGGTCGAGGCGAAGAAGTCGCGGACCAGTTCATATTCGCTGACCCGCCGGGCCATGGCGCCGGTGCTTCCCGCCCGCTCGGCAAGCGGGATGTTCATGATCTTCTCGAACAGTTTCTGGCTGAGCTTGGCGTCGAGCGTGCGCCCGACCTCGTCGATCAGCTGGGCCCGGGCGAGCCGGAGCACGAAGTCGAGGCCGAGGGCGAGACAGACGCCGAGCGCCAGCACCCACAGGGTCGGGATCGCCTTGTTGGGGATGACCCGGTCGTAGACGTGCATGGTGAACAGGGGCACGGCGAAGGCGAGCAGGTTCACCACCAGGGCGGCGAGGAGCACGGGGCGAAGCTCGGACCGGAGCTTGTTGATCTCGCTCCAGAACCAGTGAACCCGCTTGGCCCGGTCCCACGGCCGCTCGCCGGCCCGTTCCTGGGTCGGATCGGCCTCGACCTGGACGGCGCGGCCGGTGAAGAGCGGTTCGATCTCGCTCGCTGCAACCCACATGGGTTCGGCGGTGCCGGGCACGAAGACCAGGGCGTCGCGGCCGTTCAGCTCGTTGAGCACGATCGCGCGGCCGTCCTCCAGTTCGAGGATGGCGGGCAGCCTGGACTTGGGCCAGCCCTTGAGCGGGCGCGTGATCGGCATGCCGCGCATGCCCACCTGCTCGAGCGCGGGCTCGACCTGGTGGAAGGGCAGCAGGCCCTGGGGGGTGAGCGCCAACCCGGCGCGCAGCAGGACTGGCGACGAAGGCCGGTCCGCTGCGCGCGCGAGATAGGCGAGACAGTCGAGGACGGGGTCGAGCGCCTCGGTCGCCGAGGCTTCAACCATGTGCAGGAAACTCACCTTACCATCCTCTCGACAACGCTTACTGGCCCGAGGCGACGGGCTCCGCGGCCACGGCGCCGCTCACCGGGCGCGGCGTGGCGCCGACGTCCTGCGGATCGGCGGGCGGACCCATGACCGGATAGCGCAGGCTGTTCTCCTGACGGTCGCTAGCGGGGACGGCACGCACCTTGTAGCGGTTGCGGACGTCGCTGTAGGCGCCCTGCGGCATCTGCACGCCGAGCGATTCGATCAGCTTGTTGGACGCGGCCAGCACCCGGTACTGGGCGAACAGGCGGCTCATCCGCGCGGTCTCGGCCTGGGCCTGGACGTTCTGGCGGGTGTTCTGCGCGTCGAGCACGTCGAGCAAGCTGCGACGGCCGACGTTGAACTGCTCGCGATAGGAGAGCAGCAGGTCGTCGCTGATCCGGCTCTGGTTCTCGAGCTCGCCGACCAGCCGCTGCTGGTTCTGCAGGCGGCTCCAGGCCGAGCGTGCATCTTCCTCGGCGCGGCGCTGGGTCTCGAACAGTCGGGCGTGGGCCTCGTCGGCCCGGCGCTGCTGCTCGCGGACATTGGCTTCCTTGATGCCGCCGTTGGTCAGCGTCCAGCGGAGGACCAGATTGGCCTGCAGGTCGCGGGTGTTGCCGGCGAAACCATCGATGTCATTGCCAATCCGGGCACGGCCCTCGGCATTGAGCCGCGGACCGACGTCGCTGCGCGCGGCGCGCACCACCTCGCGCGAGGTGCTGAGGTCGGCGATCGCCTCCTGGACGCGCGGATTGTTGTCGCGCGCGGCGGCTTCGGCGTCCTGAAGCGTCTGCGGCACCTGGCCCGACAGGTCGGGCGGAACCGAGACGCTGTCGATCGGCATGCCGGTCAGCGTCTGGAAGGCGATGGCGGCGGTCTCGAGATCTTCGCGGGCCTCGGTCACGCGGGCGCGGGCAGCCTGAAGCCGCTCCTCGGCCTGCTGCTGGTCGGCGATCGAGATGGAGCCCGACTGCACGCCCTGGCGAAGGTCGCCGGCAAGGCGTTCGTGGAAAGCGACATTGTCTTCGGAGATGGCGACCAGCCGCTGCTGGAGCAGATAGTCGATATAGTTGCGGGCGACGTTCAGCGCGATGAACTCGCTGCGCTCCTCGACGCGCGCGGCGGCGGCGTCGGTGCGGCTCGCCTGGCGACGGATCTCGGCATTGCGGCCGCCGGCATCGACCAGCAGCTGGTCGACGACCAGTTCGCCCTCGACCGGCTTCAGCAGCTCGTCACCAAGGCCGATGCGGCGACGGCTCGGGTTGCGCAGTTCGCGCAGGCCGGCCGATGCGCGCAGGTCGACACGGGGGTGCCACAGGCCGCGGGCCTGGTTCAGCTCCTCCATCGTCGCCTCGCGGTTGTGCACCGCCTGGCGGATCTCGGGATTGCTCTGCAGCGCTGCCTGAACCGCCGAACGCAGGTCGACCGCCGAGGCCGGAGCGGCACTCAGCAGAAGCGCGCCCGGTACGATCAGCATCCAATTCTTGGTCATGTACTCCCCCTTCTGGTCTAAAAAGCGGAGCAGAGCGCCCGTCCACTGACGCCCTGCCTGCCTTGGGTCTTTTAGCCGTTCGCTACCGGCTGAACCGCGTCGGGATGGAGCGTCGGGGCATCCATCACCGCAACGGGGCCCTGGAACAAGGCACTGAAATGGCCTCCGTCCCAGCCCGGAACAGCGTCGGCGAGCTGGGTTGCCAGCTGCGGAATGTTCGCTTCTCCGCCGCCCGCTCCAGTCGCCAGATCGGCGATGTCGCGGCCGGCCTGCTGATCAAGCGGCTCCGCCATCTTCACCGCCGCGTCGATCAGCCGGTCGATGCCGATGCCATCGACGCCACCGCCCGAGAGCGAGTCGTAGAGGACCTGCTCGAGCGCCGGATTGTGCTGGATCGGCTCGGCCGCCGGACCGGCGAGGGCCATCATCTGCTCGGCCGTTGGCAGGACGATCTCGCCGCCGCCGATGGCGATGAACGGCTGGGCCGCCGGAACCGCGAGGTTCGTGCCCTGGTCGAGGGCGAAGACCGGGTCGGCACCGCTTCCGCCCTGATCCACTGCCAGCTGGCCGATCTCGTTGCCACCGACCTGCTGCACGCCACGGCCGCCGAGGTCGGCGCCGCCGAACACGAAGCCGTTGTCGTCGCCGAGTGCCGACAAGTCGGTCAGCTTGGCGATGTTGCCGTCGTCGAACAGTTCGGCGTAGCCGCGGTGCTCGCCGCCGGAATGCGAGGTGAAGTCGGTTTCGACGCCGGCGAGCGGTGCGCCCGCCACGGTTGAGGCCGCCGCCGGCATGGCGGCGAAGCCCGCCGCCAGACCCGCCATCAGCGCGATATTGTTGTTCGCGCTGCTGGTACGCAGGCCCGACAGGCTGGGGTCGCCGGTCGGGCTCGAGCTGGTCGACAGCAGCGAGAAGCTGCTGGCCGCCAGCGTCGGGACCGGGGTGCCGACCGGGTTGATCGTCGCCGAGATGCTCGACGTGACCTGGTCGCCGTCAGCATCGATCGCGATGATCGGCAGGTTCTGCAGGATCGGCGTTCCGGAATTGAACGAGCCGATGCCGAAGATGCCAAGGTCGAAGCCGCCAGCAAGGCCGCGGACCACAACCGAGTCGAACTGGTTGTTGCCAGTCGAAATCTCGTAGCGGTCGCCTTCCTGCAGACCGGCGAAGATCACCGACCCGTCGCTCTGCAGGGTCGCGGTCACGCCGAAGCCGACGGTGGTCGGGACACCTACACCATTCAGCGTGACGGACGCGGTCGAGGTACCCGACTGATAGTCGATCACGCGAACCGCCGTGATGTCGACCTTGCTGCTGTCCCCCAGGCCGTTGATCGGACTGGAGTCGGGCGCGGCCGCATCGGTGTTGGTGGTGTCGCGGGCATAGACCTGGATCGTGACCGTCTCGGTCTGGTTGCCCTGCACCTGCTTAATCGTCTGGATGAAGCGGTCGGTGCCGACATGGTCAGCGTAGGAGAAGCCCGAGGGCTTCCCGGCATTGAGGTTGATGTCCTTGACGAAGTCGATGCGGAGGCTGTCGCCGACGCCGATCGACTGGTTGCCGACGCCGATCGAGTCCGAGTCCGTGTTGACGGTCTTGATCGCGTTGTTCGGACCGCTCGCAGACAGCAGCACGTCGATGTTGCCGCTGGTGTCGCCGGCGCCGATGCCCACATAGCTGAGGTTGCCGGCCTTGGTGCCGGTGAGATTGGTGAAGTTGGTCTCCGTCCCGTTCGAGATCACGTTCTGGACATCGAAGGTATAGGTGCCGTTGGTATTGAGCTGCACCACGAAGCCGACCTGGCCACCGGCAGTCGCCGCCGTCAGCGTGCTACCGTTCACCGTGTAGATCAGCGGCTGGCCGGCGATGGTGAGGGTGGCGGCGCCATCCTTGACCACCTGGCCGTTGAGGGTCGGGCTGAACACCAGGCTGCCGAAGCCGTCTGCACCGATGCTGAGGTTCAGATTGCCCTGCACCGGCGGCGTGTCGCCGTTGGTGGTGGTCACCGATCCCGGGGTGAACGGGTTGGGCGAGTCGTCGTTGAACTCGATCGTCAGCTTGCCGGTGAGGTCGATGTCGCCATCACCGTCCTGCGCACGATAGTTGAGGTCGACGAAGGTCGAGGTCTCGTTCGCACCCGCCGCATGCAGGATCGGCTTCAGCAGGCTGACCGTATAGTTGCCGGTGCTCGGGCTGACGACGACCTGGAAGATCGTACCGCGGGCGCTGACGGCAGAGAGCGTGCCGTTCGACGAGTCCCACTGGTAGGTGACGGCTTCGACGCCGACCGTTCCAGGCTGGCCGTTGAGGTTCGCGAAGGTGATCGACGAACCGGCGGCATCACCGCCCCAGTTGACGGCGATATTGCCGGAGAAGACCGCCTCGCTGGTGTTTGGACCCGCGTCGCCGGCATTGGCGTCGATGTCGCCGGTGCCGCCCGGATTGCCGCCCGCCAGACCATCGTCGTCGACCTTGGCCGCGGCGTTGCTCACGATCGGGACCGAGTCCGGCTGCAGGTTGATGGTCACCGTGGCGGTCGACTTGTCACCGTCGCCATCCTCGATGGTGTAGGTGAAGCTGGTGCTGCCTTGCTGGCCGGCGGCCGGCGTGAAGGTGAACTGTCCGTTCGCCGGATTGTAGCTCACGCTACCCTGAGCCGGCTGCGTGAAGGTCACCTTGCTGGCGTCCGCCGTGTTGACGCCATCGGCGCCGAACACGTCGTTGCCGAACACGCTGAAGCTGAACGGCTGGTTCTCGGCAACCTGGCCAAAAGTGTCGTTGGCGGCGGTCGGCACGTCGTCGATGATCCGGACCGAAAGCGTATCCGTGGCAACGTCCTGGTCGGTGTCGGTGAGGGTTACCGATAGATTGTCGAACAGGTTGTTCTCGCCAGCTGCCGACGCATGGGCCTCGTTCGCCAGCAGCGTGTAGCCGTAGGTCACGACGCCGGTCTGCGCATTGTAGCCGGTGAAGGTGATGATGTTGCCGAGCGGCGTGGTGCCACTGGCGCCGTTCTGGAACACGCCGTTGACGATCACCGCCACGCCGCCAACCGTCAGGTCGTCGACTCCGTCCGGCGCCGAGATCTTGAAGTCGCCGATGGTGGTCAGCGATTCCTTGACGGTGTCCGACCCGGAGGTCAGATCGTCCTCGTCGACCACCGCGTCGCCGCCGTTCACCGCGGGGGTGAGGTCGGTGATGACGGGCGGATCGTCAGTCCCGCGCAGGGTGACCAGAACATTGGCCGGGTCGCTGTCGCCGTCGTTATCCGTCAGCGTGTAGCTGAAGCTGTCGGTCAGCGTGGCACCCGGAGCCAGGCCGTTGATCGCTGCCTGCCCGGCCGGGCTCAGCGTGTAGGTCTGGGTGCCGTCCGGGTTGAGCGTCAGCGTGCCATAGGTGCTGGTCAGGCTGGTGAAGGTCCGGCTGGCAGTGCCGTCGGCGCCCGGAACGTCGTTCAGATCGACGTCGAAGCTGATGGCGTTGTCGGCATCGCCCTCGAAGATCTCGTAGCCGAGATCGTCATTAGCGGTCGGCACGTCGTCGATGATCCGGACCGAGAGCGTGTCGGTCGCGACATCCTGGTCACTGTCGGTGAGGGTCACCGCCAGATCGTCGAACAGGTTGTTCTCGCCCGCGCCACTGGCATGCGCCTCGTTGGCGAGCAACGTGTAGCTGTAGCTGACCACGCCCGTCGCCGGGTTGTAGCCGGTGAAGGTGATGGTGTTGCCGAGCGGCGTCGTGCCGCTGGCGCCGTTCTGGAACACGCCGTTGACGATCACCGCCACGCCGCCAACCGTCAGGTCGTCGATACCGTCCGGCGCCGCGATCTTGAAGTCGCCGGTAGTGGTCAGCGATTCCTTGGTCGTGTCGGAGCCGTTCGGGAGATCGTCCTCGTCGACCACCGCGTCGCCGCCGGACACCTTGGGCGTCAGGTCGGTGATGACGGGCGGATCGTCGGTCCCGCGCAGGGTGACGACCACGGTCGCCGGATCGCTGTCGCCGTCGCCGTCGTTCAGCGTGTAGCTGAAGTTGTCGGTCAGCGTGGCACCCGGCGCCAGGGCATTGATCGCCAGCTGGCCTGCCGCACTCAGCGTGTAGGTCTGAGTGCCGTCCGGGTTGAGCGTCAGCGTGCCGTAGGTGCCGGTGAGGCTGGTGAACGGCCGGCTGCCGGTGCCGTCAGCGCCCGCGACGTCGTTCAGGTCGACATCGAAGCTGATGGAATTGTCCGCGTCGCCTTCGACGATTTCATAGGCGTCGTTATTGGCGGTCGGTGCATCATCCTTGATGGTGATGACGAGGTTGCCGGCCGGCGACGTGTCGCCGTCCTTGTCGGTGATCACGACCGGGAAGCTTGCCTGCGTATCGCCGCCGGCGACCGCCTGGTTGCCGATCGAATTGTCGAGCAGGGTGTAGGTGTAGCTGACCGCGCCGTTGCCGGTCGCCGCATTGTAGCTGACCCCGGTGACGACCAGCAGCTGGCCGTTGGCGTTGGTGATCGTCTGCGGGAAGGTGCCGCCGAGGACGACATTCACGCCGTTGATGCTGATCGCCTGCAGCCCGTCCTTGCTGACGAAGCTGATGATTCCGCTGACAGCCTCGCGCGGGTCGTCGTTGGCGCCGGCAGCGGCTCCTTCGACCGAACCCTGGCTCTCGTTCGCGCCGCGCGCGCCGAGGGCCTCTTCCCACACGGTGGTGGTGGCGCCGCCCGCCGGCGGAATGTCGATCGTGACCGGCGAGTCCTGGATGTAGATGTTGAGCTGCGCCACGCTGGTGTCGCCGTCGCCGTCCCGCAGCGTGTAGCTGAAGGTGTCGGTGACGTCGCCCGGCGTGTTCGGGTTGCGGATGTAGCTGTAGGTGCCGTCCGCAGCGATCGTCAGCGTGCCATACTGACCCGCGATGACCTGGCCGACGCCGGTGGCGATGGCACCATTGTCGGTGCCAGCCTTGATGCCGACCACGCTCGCGCCGTCCGCGCCGCGGGTGTCGGCGCCGATGCCGCCCGAGCCGCCGACGGTTCCGGCGCCGGTGATGACGTTGCCGCCTTCCGGACCGAAGGTGCCGGCCGCGATCACGTCATTGTCGACCCGCGCCGTCGGTACGTCGTCGACGATGTTGATCGTGATCGTGCCCTGGACGCTGTTCCCGTTGGCATCGGTGGCGGTGTAGGTGAAGACGTTGCTTCCGCTCGCCACCGCACCGTCGTTGCCCGCCGGATTGGTCGAGAAGGGCGAGGTCAGCGTGTAGGTGTAGCTGCCGTTGCTGTTCAGCTGCAGGATGCCGTTGGCACCGGCCGCCGGGCCGTTCAGCACGTAGCTGGTCGCGCCCGACACGCTGAGCTGGCCGCTGACGGTCTCCGCACCCGAGCTGGGGTTGGAGCCGATGACGGTTCCGGCAGCGAGGTCGGCCGGATCCTTGACCAGGTCGAGCGCCGCCTCGTTGACGCTGTTCACTTCCGTGTCCGGGGTCAGCGTGACGTCATTGACCGTGATGGTCAGCGTGGTCGTGCTGAGATCGCCGTCGGAATCGCGGATCGTGTAGGTGAACACGTCCTGCTGGCCGGCCGCGACGCTGTTCGGGTTGGCGACATAGGTGTAGCTGCCATCCGCGTTGAGGGTCAGCTTGCCGTACTGGCCGTTGATCTGCGTGCCGACATTGGCGTTGGCGGCCGAGCTGGTGTCGCCCCCGGTCTTGACCCCGACGACCACCGCGCCGTCCGCGCCGAGCGTGTCCTTGCCTGCAAGGCCGCTGTCGGTGCCGGTGCCGAAGATGACGTTGCCGCCGGTGCTTGCACCTTCGACGACGCTGTCGGTGTCGAGACGGGCGGTCGGCACGTCGTCGACGATCGAGATGACGAGATTGCCTCCGCTCGTATCGCCGTCGCTGTCGTTGATCACGAAGGCGAAGCTCTGGCTGGTGTTGCCCGATGCAGGCGGCACGGCGCCAGCCGTATTGTCCTTCAGCAGGTAGGTATAGTTCACCGACCATTGCTGGGTGGCGGCGTTGAAGGTGATGCTGGTGACCGTCAGCGTGCCCGTGGCATTGTCGGCCACCACCTTGTTCACGTCGCCGGTCGACAGCAGCACGCCGTTCAGGCTGAACGAGCCGATGCCGTCCGGAGCGGTGAAGGTGATCGCGCCGGAGACCGCCTCCCGGGCATCGCCGTTAGCGCCCGCCGCTGCTTCCTCACCCGAGCCTTCCGGCTCGCCACCACGAGCCGGCAGCGCCGCTTCGTAGACGGTGGTGGTGGCGCCGCCGGCCTGCGGAATGTCGACGGTGACCGGGGCGTCCTGGATGACGATGTCGAGCCTGGCGACGCTGCTGTCTCCGTCGGCGTCCCTCAGCGTATAGCTGAAGCTGTCGGTCACGCCGCCCGGCGTGTTGGCGTCACGGGTGTAGGTGTAGCTGCCGTCGGCGTTGAGCGTCAGCTTGCCATACTGGCCCTGGATGCCTGCGCCGAGATTGCCTTCGAAGGCGGCGGCGTCGACGCCGGCCTTGATGCCGACGACGGCGGCATTGTCGGCGCCAAGCGTGTCCTTGCCGGCGATGCCGGAGAAGGTGCCGGCACCCGAGATGACGTTGCCGCTTTCCGGCCCGAACGTGCCCGAAGCGATGACGTCGACGTCGTTGCGTGCCGTCGGCACGTCGTCGACGATGGCGATGGTCAGCGTATCGCTGGCACTCGAACCGTCCTGGTCCGTGATCGTGACCGGGATGACGTCGCTGTCGAGCGCGCCGTTGACGAGGCTGTTGTCCTTCAACGTGTAGGTGTAGCCGATCGCCGTCGGGCTGTAGCTGGTGATGGTCAGCAAGCCCTTGCCGGTGTCGATCACCTGCGGGTTGAGCGGGTCGAAGGGCTGCACGACCACGCCGGCGATGGTCACGGTCGACGGACCGTCACCCTGGCCGATGCTGATGATGCCGCTGGTGCTCTCGCTGGTGTCGCCGTTGCCGCCCGGCGCCGCTTCCTCGCCCGAGCCTTCGCTCTCGCCCGCGCCGCGGGTTCCGCTGAGGCCCTTTTCGTTGACGAGGGTGCCCGGCGAATCCACATTAGGCGCATCGATCCGCGGCGTGTTGTTGCCGATGTTGATGACCAGCTGCGCCGTGGTTGCGTCGCCGTCGCCGTCGCGCAGGGTGTAGGTGAAGCTGTCGGTGACACCGCCCGGGGTTCCCTGGGCGCGGGCGTAGCTGTAGCTCCCGTCCGCCTTGATCGTCAGCGTGCCATACTGGCCGTTGACGACGAGATTGCCTTCGTCGTCGAAGCTGCTGTCGGCGCTTCCGCCGAAACCCGTGACCGCAACGACCGAGCCACCGTCGGCACCCGGCGAGTCGGCGCCCGCCGCGCCCGCGACCGTGCCTTCGCCGGTGATCACATTGCCGAGCGCCGGACCGTAGGAGCCGGCGGCGATGACGTCACTGTCGCTGACCGCTACCGGCGTGTCGTCATTGAAGCGGATGTTGAGGCTGCCTGAAGCAGTGTCACCGTCCTGGTCGGTCACCGTATAGTTGAGCGCCACGGCCAGATCGTTTTCGTCGGATCCCGGCACGTGCGAGATCGGAGCGACCTGGGTCACCGCATAGGCACCCGTCGACGGGTTGATCGTGATCGTCGCGACCACGTTGCCGAACTGGACGAGGTTGACCTGGTTCGGGCCGACGAACGAGGCCGTCATGCCGCTCGGAACGCCGAAGATGGCGAACGAATTGATGCTGTAGGCCAGCGGCCCGTCGCCGCCGGAGGCCGCAAGCGTTCCGGTCAGGTTGAGCGCATCGGCCTGGTCGCCGACACCCCCAGGGTTGCCGCCGAAGACGTCGTCGTCGCTGCGGACGAGCGCATTCTCGCCGGTGACCGGGAGCAGGTCGCCGATGTTGATGGTCAGCGTCGCTTCGCTGATGTCGCCATCGGTGTCGATCAGCGCATAGGTGAAGCTGTCGCTGACGCCGCCCGGGGTGCCCGGATTGCGGACATAGGTATAGCTGCCGTCGGCCTTCATCGACAACGTGCCATACTGACCCGCGAGGACCAGATTGCCCTCCTCGTTGAAGGAAACGTCGTTGGCTTCGCCGTGGCCGATGGCGAGCACCTGGGCACCGTCGCGGCCCTGGGTGTCGGCGCCGCTGCCGCCGGCACCGCCTGCGGTGCCTTCGCCGGTGATGACGTTGCCGCTTTCGGGCCCGTAGGTGCCGGCGGCGATCGAGTCCGCGTCGTTGCGGGCGACCGGACCATCGTCCTGGATCAGGAAGACGCCCTTGGAGACATCCACGTCGCTGCTGTCGCTGTCGCCGTCGCTGTCGGTCACCGTCTGGCGGACGACGAGGCTATTCTCCACCATGTTGATCATGGCGGCTTCGTCGAAGCTGTCGCCTGCCTCCGGGTTCCAGACCGGCTGCAGCTGGGTGAAGGTCACCGCGCCGGTAGCCGGGTCGATGGTGATGGTGAAGTAGGGCACCTCACCGACCGAGCCGGTGATGGTGTTCCCGTTCTGGCTGAGCAGGATTTCCGCTCCGCGGCCGACCGGGTCGCCGTCGTTGGCACTGCGGTCGCCGCCCTGCAGCGCATACATGCCGGAGCCGACATTCGAGCCGGTGAGCACCAAAGAATAGGCAGTGCTGCCGGCGCCGTCCGCGCCATAGCTGACCGCGGCGAAGTTGCTGGCGAAGCCGACAGTGACGCTGGCAAGGCCGCCGGGAGCGCCGGCACCGTCGGTGTCGTTGCCAGCGGGCTGAGTCTCGTCGAGGACGAGGGTCGGAACATCGGACTCGACTGCGAGGCTGCTGTCGGGACCGTCGTCCTTGAAGACGATAAGGTTGCCGATGCCGGTCGAAGCCGTCGCGGTGTCGCCGTCGAAGTCCTTGATGACGAGCGTGGCGTTGATCAGACCCGACAGATTCAGGGCGTCGTCGAACGCCGCCGGCGTCGAACCGTCGACATTGTGCTCGAGCGGGACCGACTGACTGACAGTCAGCGAGCCACTGGCGTTGATGGTCACCGTGAAGGCGACCTTGCCGCCGTCGTAGGTGCCGGTGATGACATTGGCCGAAGTCTGGACGAGGGTGATCGGGAAATTGCCCTGCGCCGTCTGGAGCGGGGTCGAGCCGTTGCCGACCACGCTGATGGCATAGCTGGCGGCGCCCGAGGCGGCCTGGCCGTCGGCGCCATAGTCGAGGCCCGCGCCGACGATCACGGCCGAAGCGCTGGTCTGGCTGATCGGGAAGCCGGCCGGCGTGCCGGCGCTGGTCTCGTCGAGGGTGACGCCCGCGCCTGCCTGGACGCCGCTCAGCGAGGGACCGTCGTCGGTGAAGCGCAGGTTGGCGCCGATCTGGATCGAGGCGCTGCTGCTCGCACTGTCGCCGTCGCGATCGGTGATCGTCGCGCTGGCTGTCAGTGTGACGAGGCCGTCGGCGAGGCTGATCAGCTGGTCATTGAACGGCGAGCCGGTCGGGTTCGGATCGGTGTTGGTGTGGTCGATCTGGCCGTACTGGGTGAGCGTCACCACGCCGGTGCCGTTGACCGATACGTCGAACACGGTGTTGCCGGCGTTGACGCCGGCCGCGCTGGTGGCGGTCGAGCCGACCACCTTGCCGCCGACGAGGTAGAGGTTGATGGCGACTCCGCCCTGCGTCAGGCCCGAGGCGCCGCCCGGCGTACCGAGCGCGAAGCTCATGCCAGGGGCCGAACCGAGACCGTCCGCGCCGATCGACTGGGCAAGCGAGAAGACGCCGCCGAAATTGGCCGAGCTGCTGGCGCTGTCGCTGCCCTCGCCGCGGCTGTCGGCATCGTCGGTGGTGAGGAGGACGCCCGAGTCGGCGCCGGCGCTGACCGCGACGGTCGGCGTGTCATCGTCGACATTGACCTGCAGGGTGCCGACCGCGCTGTCGCCGTCACGGTCGGTGACCGTGTAGTTGAAGGTGAAGGCGACGTTGTTCTCGTTCTCGCCCGCCGCATGGACGATCGGCGCATTCTGCGTGACCGTATAGGCGCCGGTCTGGGCGTTGAGGGTCACGGTGATAACCGTGGTCTCGCCTTGACGGACGATCAGCGCACCCTGCGCATCGATCGAGTAGGTGAAGCCGGTCGGAGCGCCCGCCGTGTTGAAGGCGAAGGTCAGCGGCCCGTCGCCACCCGAACCGGACAATGTGCCGGTCGCATTGACGCTGTCGGGATCGTCGCCGGTACCGCCGGCATTGCCCCCCGGACGCGCGTCGTCGTCGATCTGGACGACCGCATTGGGGCCGACCTCGGGCTCAAGATCCTCGAGGACCGAAACGTCGCGGAATTCGGGCGGGGTGTAGTCGAGCCGGGTCGGCGGCAGCAGGTCGCCGAGCGGAGTGCCCGGATCCAGCGGGCCGACCGCCTCGATGAAGTTGCCGCCGCTCGACTGCGGCACGCCGCTCGCCGGGCGCGGCTCCTGGTCGATCAGCAATGCGGCGAGGTTGGTCGAGGGAACTTCGATGTCGTTGATGACCAGCTGCGGCACGAACACCGCGCCGTCGACGATCAGCATCTGGCTGCCGTCGGGCAGCATGACGAGGAGATCGCGGCCGACGATACGGATGTCGCTCAGCTCGACTCCGGCGGGGAGGACGACGACGCCGTCGGGCCCGGGGACAACGCGCTGTGCGTCGGCCTTCACGACCGCCTGGGTCTTGCCGATCTCGATCAGCAGGCGCGCCTGGCTGGTCGCGCCACTGGCATCGCTCAGCGTGTAGGTGAAGGTGTCGCGGCTGTTCTCGGGAACGCCGGCCTTGGCGGTATAGCTATAGTCGCCGCGCGCAGTGAGGCTGAGCGTGCCGTGTTCGCCTTCGACCCGCAGACGTCCGCCCTCGAAGCTGGTGTCGTTGCCGCCGGCCCCGGCGACCGCGACGACCCGCGCTCCTGCAGCGGCTCCGTCGGCACCGGCCGAACCGGTCTCGGTGCCCGCACCGCTGATCACATTGCCGGTGGCCGGTCCGCGTTCACCCGCGGCGAGCTGTTCCGCATCGTCTCGTGCGATTGGCCCCTGGCTCTGGAAAGACCCCGACAGCGAAGCATCTTCGTAGCGCATTGTTCACCCTTCGAACGGCTGGCCAACGGTCCCCACCGCCGGTCCCTGCCACGCCGCGTTAATCAGGTGTTGGTCGGAAGCCGTTGAACGGCAAAGGTTAACGACCGAGACCCACAAACGCGCGTAACGACCAAGACAATCACGAACATAGTGACAATTGCAAGTCAGAGGGGCTAATCCGCTTCCTCCACAGGCAATCCAACCAACAAGTCTACCAAGTTGGTATCGGTTAACGAGAACAGGGTCTGCAATGCATTTGTTGTAAAAGTGTACGGGTGCTTCAAGCCAGGCCAGGCTCGACTTGCGGTGTGCTCGTCATGCCTTTCAGCTTTCGCTGAACATGCAAGTTCCAATTCTGTCTTGTTATTGTCGTTGCTGATCCGGACTGACCGCGTTTACATTCTGTTAAGGATATTCGTTGAACCCGTAACGATGCGAACTTCCGCCGTCACTGACTCCGAAGGGGGCGCAAGAATCTTCACCGAGCCGTCCCGAAACGGGAAGGAACTGCGATTTTTCCGCTGCGACTCGGGCGCGACTCGGGAGCGCTTGATCCCGGACTCGAGCGCCGCCATCGTGGCCGGGTGACCGATTCCGCCCCTGCCGGCCACTGGCCGCGCGACCTGCTCGAGGCCGCCCGCGCCATGAACGCCAACCGGCTCGACATCGCCGAGCGGCTGCTGAAGGCGCGGCTGCGCGCCAATGCCGACGATCCCCGCGCGCTGCGCATGCTGGCAGAGGTGGCGGGCAGGATCGGGCGGCTGCACGACAGCGAGGCGCTGCTCCGCCATGCGCTGGAGGTCGCGCCGGACTTCCAGGCCGCACGGGCCAATCTCGCCCTCGTCCTCGGGCGCCTCGGGCGTCCGCAGGAGGCGCTGCCGCTGCTCGAAGAACTGCTGAGCGTCGATCCGGACGCGCCCGGTCACCAGAACCTCAAGGCCGCGACGCTCGGGCGTCTGGGCGAGTTCGAGGCGGCGATCGCCACCTACCGACAGGTGCTGGAGGACATGCCCGGTCAGCCCAAGGTGTGGCTCAGCCTCGGTCACATGCTGAAGACGGTCGGCCGGCTCGACGAGGGCATTGCCGCCTACCGCGAGGCGATCGCGATCCGACCGCAACTGGGCGAAGCTTGGTGGAGCCTAGCCAATCTCAAGACGGTCCGCTTCACCGATCAGGATCTGGCGGAGATGGAAATCGCGCTCGCCCGCGACGACCTCACGCCCGAGGATCGCTTCCACCTCGAGTTCGCACTCGGCAAGGCGCTGCACGACCTGAAGCGCTATGACGAGGCCTTCGCCTTCTATGCCGCGGGCAACGCACGGCGGCGCGAGCACCAGCCCTATCGCGCGGCCGACACCCGCCGGACCGTCGATGCGAGCATCGCCACGTTCACCGCGCAAGCGCTAGCGGCGCGCGCGGGGCAGGGGTGCGACCGGTCGGACCCCATCTTCATCCTCGGCATGCCCCGCGCCGGCTCGACCCTGCTGGAGCAGATCCTCGCCAGCCACAGCCAGGTCGAGGGCACGACCGAGCTGCCCGACCTTCCGGCGATCGCCCGGCGGCGCAAGGGCTATCCAACAAGCGTGCTGGAGTGGACCGCCGACGAGCTGCGCGGCCTCGGCGAGGAATATCTCTCCCGCGCCGCGGCCCAGCGGCAGACGGACCGGCCCTTCTTCATCGACAAGCTGCCGAACAACTGGCTGTTCACGCCCTTCATCCACCTGGTCCTGCCGCGAGCAACGATCATCGACGCGCGCCGCCATCCGCTCGGCTGCTGCCTGGCAAACTTCCGCCAGCATTTCGCCCGCGGCCAGGCCTTCACCTACGACCTTGCCGACATGGGCGCCTATTTTGCCGACTATGTTCGGCTGATGGCCCATGTCGACGCGGTGCTTCCCGGCCGCGTCATCCGCGTCATCTACGAGGAGATGGTGTCCGAGCCCGAAGAGCGCATCCGCCGGCTGCTCGACGAGGTCGGCCTGCCCTTCGAGCAATCCTGCCTCGACTTCCACAAGACCGAGCGGGCGATCCGCACGCCGAGCAGCGAGCAGGTGCGCCGCCCCATCTACCGCGAGGCGGCGGAGGAATGGCGTTCTTACGAGGCACATCTTGATGCGCTCAAGCAGGCACTCGGCCGCGTCCTCGACTGCTGGCCTGAGGCGCCGCCGCAACAATCCTGACACAAACGGCGGCTCCCGCATTGACATTACATCGTTGCGCGGCAGCAATGACAGTTCTTACGGGGGAAGTAGGGGGGAAAATCGTGAACCGAGCCGTTGGTCCTGCGCGCCTGTTGCTGACGCTTCTCGCCGGCAGCGCCCTGTCGACCCCCGCCTTCGCGCAGGCCGCGGGGCAGCCTGTGACGGCATCGGCCGAGCAGCCCGCCGATGACGGCCAGGAAGCCGACTCGACCGAGATCGTGGTGACCGCGCAGAAGCGCGAGGAGAACCTCCAGGACGTGCCGGTCAGCATTCAGGCGATCGGCACCCGCCGCCTCGACCAGCTGAACATTTCCAACTTCGAGGATTATACGAAGCAGCTGCCGTCGGTCTCCTACCAGACGGCGGCCCCGGGCTCGACGGTGGTCTACATGCGCGGCGTCGCCTCGGGCGGCGACGGCAACCATTCGGGCTCCCTGCCGAGCGTCGGCACCTACCTGGACGAGCAGCCCGTCACCACCATCGGCGGCACGCTCGACGTCCACATCTACGACATCGCCCGGATCGAAAGCCTCGCCGGGCCGCAGGGCACGCTGTACGGCGCGTCGAGCCAGGCCGGGACCATCCGCATCATCACCAACAAGCCGGAGCTCGGAGTCACCGCAGGCAGGCTCGATGCCGAGGTCAACACGGTCCACAAGGGCGGCTTCGGCGGCAGCCTCGAAGGGATGATCAACCTTCCCATCGCCGACAATATCGCCTTCCGCGGCATCGCATTCTGGCGCCACGACGGTGGCTATATCGACAACATCCTCGGCAGCCGCACCTACGAATCCGCCGGCGGTGACCTCAGCTTCACCAACGCCGCGCTGGTCGACGACGACATCAACGGCGTGCGCACCTATGGCGGACGGGCGGCGCTCAAGATCGACCTGGACGAGAACTGGACCGTCCTTCCGCAGGTCATGCACCAGAATCAGAAGGCCGACGGGGTCTTCTTCTACGACCCCGATCTTGGCGACCTCAAGGCCGAGCGCTTCTTCGAAGACAAGGGCCGGGACGAGTTTACCCAGGCGGCGCTGACCATCACCGGCAAGGTCTTCAACTTCGACCTGACCTATTCCGGCGCCTATCTGGACCGGCCGACCTACAGCTTCACCGACTACACCGATTACACCGACGCCTATGACTCTTACTACATCGCCTGCTGCGGGACGCCGCTGCTCGACTACCAGACCTATGTCGACAATGCCGGCAACACGATCGACCCGCGCCAGTTCATCGAGGGCACCAACCACTTCAAGAAACTAAGCCAGGAGGTCCGGCTGTCCTCTCCCGCCGACCGCCCCTTCCGGGTCATTGTCGGTGGCTTCTACCAGCGGCAGACGAACGACATCTACCAGAACTACCTGGTCGCGCGGCTGGCGGACAACCTCTCCGTGCCGGGCTATCCCGGCACCATCTGGCTGACCAAGCAGGAGCGCGTCGACAAGGATTATGCCCTGTTCGGCGAAGCCAGCTTCGACGTCACGCCGCAGATCACGCTGACCGGCGGCGGGCGCCTGTTCCGCTTCGACAACACCCTGTTCGGCTTCGCCGGCTTCGGGCCCGGCAATCCCGGCGGCTTCTCCAGTGGCTACCGCCGCTGCCTGACCGTCAACGGTCTCCAGCTCCGCAACGATCCGACCAGCCCGCTCGCCCAGGGCGGGGTGGACGGAACGCCCTGCACCAACGTCGGCAACGTCGTCGACGGCAAGCTGGTGCCGAGGCGGAGCAAGGGTGACGGCTTCACCCATCGGGTGAACGCCCAATACAAGCCGACCGAAGACCTGATGTTCTACGCCACCTGGTCGCGCGGCTTCCGTCCGGGCGGCATCAACCGTCAGCCCAACTCGCCGGCATACGACCCCGATTACCTGGTCAATTACGAACTGGGCTGGAAAGCCACGCTCGCCAACGGCCGGGTGCGCTTCAACGGCGCCGTCTACCATCAGAAATGGGAGGCCTTCCAGTTCAGCTTCCTTGGCGAGAACAGCCTGACGGTCATCCAGAATGGCCGTGACGCCGACATCAACGGCATCGAGACCGACATCAGCTATGTCGGTGGCGGACTGACGCTGAATGCGGCCGCGGCCTATACCGACGCCAAGGCAGCCGAGAACATCTGCGACTCCATCCTCGACGATGCCGCCTGCAGCGACAGCTTCATCGTCGCGCCAAAGGGCACCAGGCTGCCGGTGACTCCGCGCTTCAAGGCCGCCGCGACCGCCCGCTACGCATGGCCGGTCGGGCCTGGCCGGGCGCATGTCCAGGGCGGACTCTCCTACCAGAGCAGCGCCGGGACCGACATCCGCCAGGACGCGGATGGCGGCGGCACCAACCCGAACGACTTCCTCGGCCGACTCCGCAGCTACGCGCTGGCCGACGTCTTCGCCGGCTACAGCTGGGGTCGCTTCAACATCGAGGGCTTCGCGACCAACCTGTTCGACAAGCGCAACGACATCTCGCGCTCGGTCGGCTGCAGCATCTGCGTCAACACGCGCATCTATCCTGGCCGGCCGCGGACCATCGGCCTTCGCTTCGGGACGAGGTTCTAGGCAAGGCTTCCTTTTTCGATGTTTTCGGGATCGGCAGCAGTGCTGATGCGTTAGCTGCCGCATGCCGTGGCAGCCCTCCCGTGACGATCGCAAGAAGTCCCTCGCGCTGGTGCTCACCTTGCACCTGGGGCTTGGCGCCGCGCTGATCCTTGGCCTTCGCGGCGATCCCATGCGCCGGGTGGCCGAGGACGTGACGATGATCAACGTTCCGCTGCCTCCTCCGATGCCACCGGAAAAGGCGAGGCCACCTCAGCGCTCGGCGAGCGCTGCCCGCGAGCGGGCCGGTGCCGAGGACCTGGCGGCGCGCCCTGCCCCGGTCGTCCTGCCTCCGCCGGTCATCCCGCTACCGACCGCCTCTTCCCCGAGGACGGCGGACGAGGCAGCACCCATTACCGGCAACGCACAAAGCGCCGGGGCAGGATCGCAGCCGGGGCCGGGCCGGGGCGCCGGTGGAAACGGCGACGGAACGGGCGGCGGAGGCGATGGGGGCAGCGGCGCCGGCGGCCTTGGCAACGAGGCGCGTCTGCTGTCGGGCAATCTCACCCGCTCCGATTATCGCCGGATCCGCAGCTTCGGCGCGCTGCGCGGCCAGGCGGTGCTCGGGATCGAGGTCAGCGCCGGCGGCCGCCTGACCCGCTGCCAGCCGATCAGTTCGTCGGGCAATGGCGCGCTGGACGAGGAACTCTGCCGGCTGCTCGGCCGCACCTTCTGGGAGCCGGCCCGGAGCCGCGCCGGCACGCCGGTCCCGGTAGCGCTGCGTTACGTCGCGACCTGGGACCGCAACTGATCAGCGGCGGGCAAGCCGCCTCGTCCCCGCCGGGGCACCGTCACGGCGGTAGATGTCCTCGTAATAGGCCAGCTCGGTGCCGCTCGGGACCGCCGTCAGATAGGTGAGATAGACGGGCACCGGCTTGGCCATGGACACCTTCTGCTCCGGCGTGGCGCCCTTGGCGCGCAGCGGCTTGCCGTAGAGCCAGGTGGCGAGGCGATGCGCGGCCTCGAGCCGCACGCAGCCGCCGCTGAACAGCCGCGCCGCTTCGCCGAACAATTCGTCCTGCGGCGTGTCGTGGAGGTAGATGCCCTGGGCATTGGGGAACATGAACTTCATGTCGCCCATGCTGTTGGCAGGGCCAGGCAACTGGCGGAGACGCACTTCCTTGCGGCCAGCCGCGACCGCCTTCCAGTCGACCGAAGCCGGATTGACGACTTTCGGCCTGTCGGACCAGTCGGAAAGCACCTGATAGCCCTTCTGGCGCAGATAAGCGTTTCCACCCTTGACCACGTTGGGCACGATCCGCTCGGCGGCGAGGTCACTCGGCACGTTCCAGTAGGGGCGCAGCGAGGTGTAGCGGATCAGGGCCGCCATCATCGGCGTCGGATAGACGGGCTTGCCGACCACCACCCGCATCATGTCCACGGTCTGATTGTTCTCGACCATGAAGAGGCGCTGGGCGGCGACATTGACCAGCACGTAGCGCCCGCCAGCTGGCAGACTGCGCGCGCGCTGCAGATTCTTGGATACGAGTGCGGCCGTCGGCGCATCAAGGCGATTGTCGGTCAGCTGACGGCGGAGCTGGGCGTAATAGGGGTGCATCCACCCCATGTCGCGCACCCATGTGCCGAGATTGGGGGCCGCGCTGGCGGCAGCGAGGATCGACGCGGCGCTCGGCGCCTGCGGACGGAGTTCACTGTCGACGTAGATGATGCCCACGTTGGGAGCCCGGCGGAGGTCCTGCACGTAGCGGGCCAGGGCATCGGACAAGGCCCGGTCGGCCCGGGCGATCGCCTGAGGGTTGCCGCCAAAGGCGGCCCGCACGAGGCGCGGAAGCTCGCGGCTGCGGTACCGCCGCGGATCGAGGCCATCGACCTTGGCGGTCTGGATCAGACGGACCAGTTCGTTCGCGGCGGCGGCGTTGCCGGGCCGGAAGAACAGCGAGCCGCCGACCGCCTGGGACGCGACCGGCTGCGCAGCGGCAGCGGTCGGCTCCAGGGCCGTGGTGGCAAGCAACAGGCCCGCAAAGAATAGTGCCGGGCGCACGAGGCGCCCGGCACGCAAGCCAATGAAGTTACGCTCTTGGCTCATTCAATCTCCTTAGCCGCGCTCACCGCTCCGGCTCGGAGTCGGGGCCGGCTCCTGGTAGGTACCGGTGGTGCCGGTCGTACCCTGCGCCGGGGCGCCCGGGTAATACTGGCCGTTCTGGACGTAACCGTCGACACGGCCGTCACGATCATTGTCGGCCCAGATGGCACCGGCGAGACCGCCGACCACCGCGCCAGCGACGGCACCTTCAAGAATGCCGAGACCCGGGATCAGGGCGCCGGCGCCCGCACCCACCGCAGCACCGACACCGGCACCGGTGGCGACGCGACCGAGGGTCGAATCCCAGCCGCTCGGCTGGCCCTGATAATATTGGCCGTTCTGCACATAGCCGTCGGCATAACCGTCATTGTTGTTGTCGGCCCACACGGCGCCGGCGAGACCGCCGACGGCAGCGCCAACGGCCGCACCCGTGATCGTGCTCACGCCCGGAACCACGGCGCCAACGGCAGCACCGCCAACGCCACCAATAGCAGCGCCCGTCGCGGCATCGGCCAGCGTGTCATTCGAAGTGGTCGAGCAGGCGCCCAGCGACAGCGAGCTGGCGGCCGCCAATGCGATCAGTGTCTTTTTCATTTGCCTTCTCCCGATGGTATTTCTCGACGACATGGTCGCACCTGATCCTGCCGGCGACGGAAATTCCACCGAGGAACAGACGAACCAAAGTCAGCGCGGCCCTAACGCCAGTGCTTGGCGACAGGTTCCGGACATGAAACAAGACGTGTGGTTCCAACGGCTTACTTCCGGACCATAGTGCATTCGCCTGAGCCGTCGATGAATTTCGCGATCACGGGGCTTGGGTCGGCATCCACACTCCGCAGAGCCCAGCACAAGTTGAGGCTCCCGAAACCCGCAGGCCCGTCGGTCCTCTAGGATGCAGTAGATAGTTTTCGACGCGCGAGCATCCTGCCTGTGAACCACTTTCAGCCGTTCCCGTCCATGCCGCCGAGCCGCGCGACGATCGACGACATCTCCAGTGCGGACTCCCTGTCTCACCTGATCGCCGAGACCACGAGCGACGCCTTTGTCGCGATCAACTGCGACAACCGGATCGTCTACTGGAACAGCGGCGCCGAGCGGATGCTCGGCTGGTCGGCTGCCGAAGCGATCGGGGAGTCGCTTCACATCATCATCCCCCCCGATCATCGCCAGGCCCATTCGCGCGGCATGGCACGACTATGCGCAGGCGCGGAGCCAAAGCTGGTCGGCAACACCACCGAGATCGCCGCCCTGACAAAGGAAGGCGGAACGCTTCCGGTCGAACTCTCGCTGACGATGTGGACCGAACCGGCCAACGGTAAGCCCGCCGGTTTCGCGGCCATCATGCGCGACATCTCGCAACGCCGCGCACTCGAAGAGGAGCGCAACGCCTACGCCCGGCGCCTCGAAGAGCAGTTCGCCGCCATTGAAGCCGCCAGCGACGGGATCGCGACCACCGACGAGGCCGGCTATTTCCAGTTCATGAACAGGGCTCATGCGCTGATGTTCGGTTACGAGCGCGCCTCCGATGCCGTCGGCGTTCACTGGACAGAGCTCTACGATCCGGCCGAGGCGCGGCGGATCGAAGAGGAAGCCGTGCCCCAGATTGCCGCGCAGGGCTCGTGGCGCGGCGAGGCCTCGGGCCGCCACCTCAATGGCAGCGCAATCGAGCAGGAGGTCACCCTTTCCGCCGGCGCCAACGGGGGCCTCATCTGCATTACCCGCGACATCAGCGAGCGGCAGCGCGTCATGCGCGAACGCATCCGCACCCGCGAGCAACTGCTCCTTGCCGAGCGTCAGGAGACGATCGGTCGCGTCATGTCCGGCATGGTGCACGACTTCAACAATCTGATGGCCGTCATCTCCGCCTCCGCGGCGGCGCTTGAGCAGGATGGCGGAGCCGAACCGGCGCAGGTCGCCCGGATCCACAACGCCGCGAGCGCCGCCTCCAAGCTGCTGCACAAGATCATGAAGCCCGAGCGGCGGACGGCGGACGTTCAGGTGATCGACTTGAGCCGCATCGTCCGCGAGGTCGCGGAGCTGATCGAAGTAAGCCTGGCGCCCGGCCATGGCATTACCGTCGAGGCGCCCGACCAGGAAATCTCCATCCAGGCCGACGAGAGCGAATTGATGCAGGTGCTGATGAACCTCTGCACCAATGCCCGCGATGCGCTTGCCCCCGACCTGCCGGGCCATATCGCCCTGACGGTTGAAGCAACCCACAGCAGCCGCCTGCTCGGAACACCCGCAATCGGCCACAAGCCATCGGGCCCCGTCGCCCTCGTCCGCGTCGAGGACAATGGCTGCGGCATCGCGCGCGAAGACCTGGAGCGGATCTTCGAGCCGTTCGTCACCCGCAAGAAGGCGCTCGGCACCGGCCTTGGCCTGGCAGTGGTGGCCAAGCTGGTCTCCGAAGCGGGTGGCGCCATCTTCGTCGCCACCGGCGAGGGCGGAACCTGCTTCGAGCTAACATGGCCGCTGGACGGCGCCGAACGGGAGCCCCTTGATCAACATGCAGTCCCGGAACGGGTGGACCTGAGCGGCCGAACGATCCTCTCGGTCGACGACAATCCGGCCCTGCTCGACCTCATTGCCCTGCATCTCGAGCGTGTCGGCGCCGAGGTCTGCCCCTGCCCGTCGCCGGCCGAAGGCCTGGCGGTGCTTCGTGACTCGTCGACCCACTGGGATGCGATCGTGGTCGACTATGACATGCCGGAGATGAACGGGGTGGAGTTTGCGGCGATGGCACGGCAGATCCGGCCGGAGGTTCCGATCATCCTCTGCTCCGCCGTCGCCGAGGATCTGGTCATTCCGCCGACCTCCCGCGCCTTGTTCGCCGCCATCCGGTCCAAGTCCAACCTCCACCTGCATCTTCCGGCGACCGTCTCCAGCGCCATCTCACCCGCCTCGGCATCGGACACGAACCCATGAAGCTCCTCATCGTCGACGACCACGAAATGCTGCGGGGGGCACTCGCCTCCTATCTCCAGACCGATCCCGACTGTCGGGTGCACGAAGCCGAGGATGTGCCGTCCGCCCTTCGCGTGCTGCGCAAGGAAGGCCCGTTCGACGTCGTGCTGCTCGACTTCCACCTGCCGGGGATGGACGGTCTCGACGGCCTGCGGGAGATCATGGCGGCCAATCAAGATCGGCCCGTCGCTCTCTTCTCCGGTTCGGCGGACTCCTCGGTAGCCGCCGCGGCCCTGCGCTGCGGCGCATCGGCCTTCCTGTCGAAGACCATGCCTATCGAGGAGCTGAAGCTCGAGCTTGGCAACATCGTCGCCAACCGGGCGCCAACCTGGCTTCCGGGCAGCGGCGATATCGGCGCTTCTGCCGTTCACCTCACCCCGCGCCAGGAGCAGGTACTGCAGGGCATCCGCAACGGCCAGTCGAGCAGCGAGATCGCACGCGACCTGTCGCTTCAGGAAACCACCGTGCGCATGACGATGAAGCTGCTCTTCGCCAAGCTGCGGGTGGAAGATGGGGGCCAGGCGCCCGCCTGAGCGGGGGCGCAACGGCATGCGGCATGGCGGAGACGGAGGGATTCGAACCCTCGGTACGGTAATTCACCGTACGGCGGTTTAGCAAACCGCTGGTTTCAGCCACTCACCCACGTCTCCGGATGCATCGGCCGCCGGTGCGTCTAGCCGACCCCTTCGTGCTGTTCAACCATGTTGCGCGAAGGCATCCCCGGTACGGCCCGAAGGGCAAAATGCGGATCGCAGGTTGATTTCCGGCAATGTTCTCGATTGTCGGGAACCCGACACTGCAATTGCGCTAAGTCGTTGCAAAATAAGGTATTGCTTCAGGATGAAACAGTGACGTAATGGTCGAGCCGGGGGTGGGCTGGGAGCTGTTTTGTCCGGCCCGAGTGTGGAGCAGCGGGGCCATGGATCTTCCGAGCGACATTTCTGCTGGGTCCACCCTTGAGCAGGCCTTTGTGCTCAACCGGCTGCTCGCGACGCTGTCGCCGACCGAGCGAACCCTGCTCGAGCCGCATGCCGAGATCATCAATTGCAGGAGCGGCGAGCAACTGCTCACCGCGGGACAGGTCGCGACCCGATGCCTGTTTCCGTTCGACGGCCTGATGATCTCGCTGAAGCGCGTGCTGGCGGGCGGCCGGTCGGTCGAAGTTGCCGCAATCGGCCGCGAAGGCGCCCTTGGAGGCATCGTCAGCTGCGGCCAGGCCGCGGCCTTTACCCATGCTGTCGTGCAGCTCCCCGGACCCGCCGCCGCCCTCCCGCTCACGGCGCTGGAGGACGCCAAGCGGGCCAGCCCGCACCTGCAGAACCTCTTCTGCCGCTATTCCGACGCCCTGTTGTCGCAGGTCATGCAGTCGGTCGCATGCAACGCCTTTCACCCGATCGAAGCCCGGGCGGCACGCTGGCTTCTTCATGCCCAGGACCGAGCCGCGAGCGACCGCCTGGCGCTTACCCAGGAAAGCCTGGCGGGACTGCTCGGCGTGCAGCGGACGACGGTCAATGCGGTCGCCCGGGTGCTGCAGGAACAGGGACTGATCGCCTATCGGCGTGGTGCCATCCAGGTCACCGATCGCCGCGGCCTGCATAAGGTCAGCTGCGAATGCTATGCCGCGATCGAGGACCATTTCCACGCCATCCTTGGCCCTGACGGACGCGGAGCGCGACCCTGACACGCCGATCCGGTGGGTCAGTCGTTCTGCATGGTCGAACGCCGCTTGGTCGCCTTGACCTTGGCAGCCTCGGCGGCGGATGTCGCGGCGCACCCGCGCGGGGGAAGGAATGCACCTAGAGCCCCTTTTTCAGGCAAGCGCAGCCGGGAGCGCTGAGCGGCGAGCCTCCAGCCAAGCTGCTCGCCCGCATGGAAGGGAATGAGATCGGAGCCGGCAGCGGGAATCCGCTCGGGGACTGTCACTTCGGTCCGTTCGAGCGTGATCCGTTCCTCGTTGAGCGGCAGGCCGTAGAAGCGCGGGCCATGCTCGGAAGCGAAAGCTTCGAAGCGGTCGAGCGCGCCTTCTTCCTCGAACACCTTGAGATAGCTTTCGAGCGCGTGCGTCGCGTTCCAGATGCCCGCGCAGCCACAGCCCGACTCTTTTGCTTCGCGCAGGTGCGGCGCGCTGTCGGTGCCGAGGAAGAACTTGGGGCTGCCCGAGACAGCGGCCGCGCGGATCGCCAGCCGGTGCCGCTCGCGCTTGACCACCGGCAGGCAGTAGGCGTGCGGGCGAAGGCCGCCGGCGAACAGGGCGTTGCGGTTGAGGTGAAGGTGCTGCGGCGTGATCGTCGCCGCGAGATTCGGCCCGGCGCCTTGGACGAAAGCGGCGCTGTCGGCGGTGGTGATATGCTCGAGGACGACCCTCAGGCCGGGAAAGTCGCGAAGCACCGGGGCAAGCACCCGATCCAGGAACACCGCCTCGCGATCGAAGATGTCGATATCCGGGTCGGTCACCTCGCCATGGACCAGCAGCAGCATGCCGATCTTCTCCATTCGTTCGAGGGCGCGATGGATGTTGCGGACGTCGGTGACGCCGCTGTGGCTGTTGGTGGTCGCGCCGGCCGGATAGAGCTTGGCGGCAATCCACACGCCTTCCGCATGGCCCCGCTCGAGCTCGTCGGGATCGATCGTATCCGTCAGGTAGCAGGTCATCAGGGGTGTGAAGCCTGGGCCCGCAGCTGCGACGATCCGCTCGCGATAGCTCCTCGCCGCCTCCACCGTGGTCACCGGCGGGACGAGGTTGGGCATGATGATCGCCCGTGCGAACTGCCGCGCGCTGTAGGGCGCAACCGCCTTCAGCATCTCCCCGTCGCGCAGGTGAAGGTGCCAGTCGTCGGGGCGGCGGATGGTGAGGCTTTGCGTTTGCACGGCGGCCTTCCTAGCTAAGACCCATGGCCTTCACCACCCTGACCGACCGCTCCCTGATCCGCCTGTCCGGGGAGGACGTGCGCGGCTTCCTGCAGGGGCTGGTCACCAACGATGTGACGAAGGAGCTGCCGGTCTGGGCGGCGCTCTTGTCGGCGCAGGGCAAGTGCCTGTTCGACTTCATGGTCTGGGCAGAGGGCGAAGATCTGCTGATCGACTGCGCGGCGGACGGAGCGGACGATCTGGCCAAGCGCCTCCGCATGTATCGCCTGCGCAGGCCGATCACGATCGAGCAGGATGAAGCGCTGGCGGTGCACTGGTCGCGTGACGGATCGGACGGCGTTCCGGACCCGCGATTGCCGGACCTTGGCCGTCGCTGGCTAGCGCCCGCCAGTGAGCCGGCGACCGGCTACCTGCGCCATCGCCTCTCCCACGGCGTCTGTGAAGGCCGGGCGGAGCTTGGCGACCTGCTCTGGCTGGAGTGCAATGCGGTTGAGCTCAACGGCGTCAGCTTCACCAAGGGCTGCTATGTCGGGCAGGAGAATACGGCGCGCATGAACTGGCGCCAGAAGGTCAACCGCCGGCTGGTGGTGGTCCCCGCCGCCGCTCCGACCCAGCGGACGAAGGCCTTCTACCCGGAGCTCGGCCTGGCGGTCGAACACCGCCGGGTCGACGACCTTGCGGGTCTCAGCCTGCCGGCCTGGCTGCGCCAGGCGCTGGCCGCCTAGAACGCGGCTTCGTTGCGCTTGCGGGAGGCTGCGATGCGGATCAGGGCGACGATACCAATGCCCGCCCAGATCACGTTCAGCACCGCCGACGGCCAGGCCTTGAAGTAGCCGGAATTGATCACGAAGCCGATCGCTCCGAGCACGTTCATCCACTGGTAGGCAGGCGAGCGGGCGTTGACCTTGCCGGCCGTCAGCAGGGCATAGCCGCCAAGGATCAGCAGGGCGGCGAGCCACCCTGCGACATCCACCATCAGCCGTTCGGTCACGCTGCCAGCTTGCGCAGCACATAGGGCAGGATGCCGCCCGCGTGGAAATACTCCAGCTCGTTAAACGTATCGATCCGGCAGCGTGCGGTGATGGTGCGGGTGGTGCCGTCCTGGCCGGTCACCTCGACCTCCACATCCTGGCGCGGCTGGATTCCAGCGACGTCGCGGATGGTGAAACTCTCGGTCCCGTCGAGGCCGAGGCTTTCGGCATTCTCACCGGCCTGGAACTGCAGCGGAAGGACGCCCATGCCGACCAGGTTCGAGCGGTGGATGCGCTCGAAGCTCTCGGCGATCACGGCGCGGACGCCGAGCAGGACCGTGCCCTTGGCCGCCCAGTCGCGCGACGAGCCGGTGCCATATTCCTTGCCCGCAAGAATGACGAGCGGAACGCCGGCGTCCTTGTAGGCCATGGCGGCGTCGTAGATCGCCTGCTGCTCGCCGCTGAGGAGGTTGCGGGTGAAGCCGCCTTCGACCCCCTCGATCATGCGGTTGCGGATGCGGATATTGGCGAAGGTGCCGCGCATCATCACGTCATGATTGCCGCGGCGCGCGCCGTAGCTGTTGAACTCCGACTTGGGCACCTGCCGCTCCATCAGCCAGCGGCCGGCGGGGCTTTCGGCCTTGATCGAACCGGCGGGGCTGATGTGGTCGGTGGTGATGCTGTCGCCGAACACCGCCAGCGCGCGGGCCGAGCTGATGTCCTCGATGCCCTTGGCGGTCATGCTCATGCCCGTGAAATAGGGCGGGTTGGCGATGTAGGTCGACGCCGCCGGCCACGCATAGGTGTCACCGCCGGTCACCGCGATGCCCTGCCAGCGCTCGTCGCCGCGATAGACGTCGGCATAGCGCTTGCGGAACAGGTCGGAATGGACGTGGGCATCGATCAGGGCGCGGATCTCGTCGTTCGACGGCCAGATGTCCTTGAGGAACACCGGCTCGCCGTTCGACGCGGTGCCGATCGGTTGGCTCGTGATGTCGCTGCGGACCGTTCCGGCCAGCGCATAGGCGACCACCAGCGGCGGGCTGGCGAGATAGTTGGCGCGGCAGTCGGGGCTGACCCGGCCTTCGAAGTTGCGATTGCCCGACAGGACTGAGACGGCGACGAGGTCGTTGCCGTTGATCGCCTGGCTGATCGGCTCGGGCAGCGGTCCCGAATTGCCGATGCAGGTGGTGCAGCCATAGCCGACGGTGTTGAATCCGATGGCGTCGAGATCCTCCTGCAGGCCGGCGGCGGCGAGATAATCGCTGACCACCTGGCTTCCCGGCGCAAGGCTGGTCTTCACCCACGGCTTGCGGTCGAGGCCGAGCGCGCGCGCCTTGCGGGCGACCAGGCCAGCGGCGATCAGCACGCTCGGGTTCGAGGTGTTGGTGCAGCTGGTGATGGCGGCGATGACGACGTCGCCACTGCCGAGGTCGTGGCTCTCGCCCTCGACCGCGACGCGGCCCTCGTCCGCCTTCTTGTAGACGTTGGCCAGCTCGGCGTTGAACTGGTCGTCGACGTCGCTGAGGATGACGCGGTCCTGCGGGCGCTTGGGCCCGGCGAGGCTGGGGACGACGCTGCCGAGGTCGAGCTCGAGCGTGTCGGTGAACAAGGGCTCCGGCGTCGAGGCGTCGCGCCACATGCCCTGGGCCTTGGTATAGGCCTCGACCAGCGCGATCCGTTCCTCGTCGCGCCCCGACAGGCGCAGATAGTCGATGGTGCGGTTGTCAATCGGGAAGAAGCCGCAGGTGGCGCCATATTCCGGCGCCATGTTGGCGATGGTGGCGCGATCAGCGAGGGTCATGGCGTCGAGGCCCGGCCCGTAGAATTCGACGAAGCGGCCGACCACGCCCTTGGCGCGCAGCATCTGGGTGACGGTCAGCACCAGGTCGGTGGCGGTGATGCCTTCCTTGAGCCCGCCGGTCAGACGGAAGCCCACCACTTCGGGGATGAGCATGCTGACCGGCTGACCGAGCATCGCGGCCTCGGCCTCGATCCCGCCGACGCCCCAGCCGAGCACGCCGAGGCCATTGACCATGGTCGTGTGGCTGTCGGTGCCGACGAGCGTGTCCGGATAGGCGATCTCCTCGCCATTCTGGTCGGCGGCGGTCCACACCGTCTGCGAAATATATTCGAGGTTCACCTGGTGGCAGATGCCGGTGCCCGGCGGCACGACCTTGAAGTTGTCGAACGCGGAGGAACCCCACTTGAGGAATTCGTAGCGTTCGCGGTTGCGGGCATATTCGTAGGCGACGTTGGCATCGGCGGCCTTGGGCGTCCCGAATTCATCGACCATCACCGAATGGTCGATGACGAGGTGCACGGGCACGAGCGGGTTGATCTTTTGGGGATCGCCGCCGAGCGCCTTCATCGCGTCGCGCATGGCCGCCAAGTCCACCACCGCCGGAACGCCGGTGAAGTCCTGCATCAGCACGCGCGCCGGGCGATACTGGATCTCGCGGCTGATCCGCCGCTCCTTCTGCCAGTCGGCCATTGCCTGGAGGTCCTCGCGGGTGACGGTCACGCCGTCCTCGAAGCGGAGCAGGTTCTCCAGCAGCACCTTCATCGAGAAGGGCAGGCGGCTGACGTCCCCGAGTTTCGCACCAGCCTTGCCAAGATCGTAGTAAGCGTAGCTCTTGCCGCCCACGTTGAGGGTCGAGCGGGTGCCGAGGCTGTCCTGGCCGGTCGGGATCATGCGGATACTCGCTGCTTGAGTTTGGGTTGCCGCGGCCCTTAGCAAGCCGAACCCTCCCCGTCATCCCGGGCTTCACCGAAGATGACAGGGGCCGTTAGCCTGTCTGACCATCCCCTACGCGCTCGATCGCCCGCTTGGCCTTCTCTCCGTCGGCAATGTCGTCGGAATGGAACGCAGCCGCTTCGACCAGCTCCTTTGCTTCTTCGCGAAGCTCGCGGATCTGCTCTTCGTCAAGGTCTTCTTCAATTCCGACCATTTCGTCGCGTGCGCGCCTGGTGGCCTTGATGAGCTCGTCCAGCTTGGCGTGCATCGCGACGTCGCGCCGGTGCGCCTCGGCCTCGCGGTCGTACTGGCCGTTCAGCACCATCTGGGCGAGGGTGATGGCGAGGATCGACAGCGCCGCCGTCAGCAGGTCCGTCGGAAGGCCGACCAGGAACCAGGCGCAGCAGAACAGGATCACCGCGATGTGCATCACGGGATGCGCGAACAGCCTCGCGAGCGCCTCTGACAAGCGGTCGCCGGCAAGAACCAACCAGTTGCGCTTCACCTTAGCCATTACGCAGGTCAAACGACGTTACGCTCGATCAGTTGCCTCGATCACCTAAGGGCTTGGGACGGCTTGAAAAAAGAATCGCTGTCCCCGGGAACATCCATGTGGCCGGGCGGTTGAATCGCGGTTGCCGGTCGTCCGGCCCAGCGGGGAAAAGCGATGTCCTTCACCAGCCCGGCCTTTGATCGCCGCCTTGCCGCCTTCGAGCGTGCCGAGGCCGGCCGTTCCGGACGTCCGCTAGGGGACCTGAGCCTCGCCCGCGTCGCCCTCGCCCGCCGGCTGAATGGCGCAAGTGCCGCCACCGACGTCGATCCGGCCACCGTGTCGCGCGGCTCGGCCTTCCTCCTCCGCGCCTAGATCCAGCCTTTCCGCCGCAGGATCCACAGCGGCAGAACCGCGCTCAGCACGATCAGTGTCAGCGCCATCGGATAGCCCATCAGCCATTCCAGTTCGGGCATATGCTCGAAATTCATGCCATAGATCCCGGCGATCAGCGTCGGCGGCAGGAAGATCAACGCCGCCCAGCTGAACAGCTTCATTGCGTTGTTCTGTTCGATGCTGATCAGCCCCAGGCTGGCATCGAGCAGAAAGGTGAGCTGGTTGGACTGGTAGGCGCTGTGGTCGATCAGCGCCGACAGGTCGCGTGCGAGGCTTTCCATCTGTTCGCGGGCCCGCGCGCATTCGGGACCATGCATGCGGTCGGACGCAAGCAGGAAGCTGACGCCGCGCGAGGTGCTGACTGCGGTCTCGCGGATCTTGGCGACCAGGCTCTGGACCCGACCGATGCGGTGCAGCAGGGCCTCGAGCCGGCGCGTCGGCACACGTGGCGCTTCGCCGCCGATGCGGCGGAAGGTCAGCGCGCTGATGCGCTCGATCTCCGCCCCGCCTTCCTCCAGTTCGTCGGCCAGCCGGTCGATGATGGCATCAAGCAGCCGGGTCAGGGCGGTCGGCGCGTCGCGGACGAGGTCGGGCGTCACCCGCGCTTCCCGCATGAAGGACAGCCAGGGTTTGGGCGTGACATAGCGCACCGTCACCAGCTTGCCGCCCTTGATGACGAAGCTGATCGGGGCGCTCTGCGGCTCGCCCTCCTGGACCCCGAACAGTACGCTCATGGTCATCACCAGCGCGCCGTCCCGCTCGTAAAGGCGGCTTGACGGCTCGATCTCGACCATGTCCTCGCGGGTCGGAACGGCGAAGCCGAGCGAGTGCTCGACCATCTGTTCCTCGTCGCGCGTGGGTTCGTCGAGGTCGACCCAGGTGGCGCCAGCAGGGATGACCCCGCACGTCTCGATCACGGAACCGTCGCAGTCGGGGCCATACGCACGCAGCATAGGGCCTTGTTCGCCGCGCTGTGGTGCCTTGGCAAGCCCCGTCCCCTCTTCTAGCCATGTGTCGATGGCCGCTCACGCCCACGACTTCCTCGGTGCCGCGCACGATCGCAACGCCCGGCGCACGCGCTGGGTGGTGATGCTGAGCGCCGTCATGACGGTCGCCGAGATCATCGCCGGCACCCTGACCGGATCGATGGCGCTGGTCGCCGACGGCTGGCACATGGCGACCCACACATTGGCGCTTGGAGTGAGCGCGCTTGCCTACTCCTTCGCCCGCAAGCGCTCGACGGACGCCGCCTACAGCTGGGGTACCGGCAAGGTCGGCAGCCTCGCCGGCTTCGCCTCGGCACTCGGCCTTGCCGCCGTGGCGGTCGGCATCCTGGTCGAGAGCGCCGGCCGCTTCGTCGAGCCGCGCACCGTCGACTATCGCGAGGCTCTGGCGGTCGCGGTCGTTGGCCTGCTGGTGAACCTCGCCAGCGCGCTGCTGCTCGGGCACGGCCACGATCATGGCGACGACCACGGGCATGGACACGATCACCACGACCACGATCACCATGGCCACGCGCATCACCACGACCACAATCTGCGCTCCGCCTATCTCCATGTGCTCGCCGACGCGCTGACCAGCGTGCTGGCGATCGCCGCGCTGGCCGCTGGCTGGTTCTACGGCTGGCGCTGGCTCGATCCCGCGGTCGCCATCGTAGGCGCCGTCGTCATCCTGCACTGGAGCCGCGGACTGGTCGCCGAGACCGCCGCGGTCCTGCTCGACCGCGTGCCCGACCCGGCGCTCAGCGCGGAGCTGAAGCGCCGCGTCGAGGGCGACGGGGAAGTGACGGTCAGCGACTGGCACTTGTGGACGGTCGGACCCGGTCGCTATGCCGCGATCGTCTCGGCCCGCGGCGCCCCCGCCTCCGAGATCCGCCGCCGCCTCGGCGCCGACCCGCGGATCGCCCACGTTACCGTCGAATGCGAGTGAGCCCTTACCCTTGAAGAAGCCCCTTCGGCCGGTCCTGGCCACCCTCCTCGTCATCGCCGGCGCCGCCGCCATCCTGTGGCTGATGGGCCGCCCCCTGCTCTACAAGGGCGGGCTGATCGAATTGTGGGGGCCGGTCGGGCCCAAGCAGAGCCAGATGCTGTTCGACTGGTACACGGCCAGCCACATCGTCCACGGCTTCCTCTTCTACGCGATCCTCCACCTGGTGGCGAAGCGTTGGAAGCCGGAAAGCCGCCTCCTCGCCGCCACCGCTGTCGAATCCGCCTGGGAGATCGTCGAGAATTCTCCGGTCATCATCGACCGCTACCGGGAGGCCACGATCGCGCTCGGCTATACCGGCGACAGCATCCTCAACTCGGTCAGCGACATCGTCGTCATGGTGGTCGGCTTCCTGGTCGCGCGGAAGGTGCCGGTGTGGGCGAGCGTAATGATCGTTCTGGTGCTCGAACTGGTGCCCCTCGCCATCATCCGCGACAATTTGACGCTCAACGTCTGGATGCTCCTCGCCCCCAACGACGCGCTGCGGAGCTGGCAGGCCGGCGCCTGACGGACCCCGGTGCGATGGAGGCGCGTTCGACCTTCATGATCCGCCCCATTTTCCTGCTTCTCGCGCTCGCTCTGCCCACCGCCGCCTCCGCCAGTGAACTTTTCGGTGGCGTCCATGCCCATGGCATCAAGAGCCCGCTCAGTCTCAACGCCGACCGCCAGGGCGGCGTGGCGCTCAGCTTCGGCTATCGCGGCGACCGCATCGGCGGCACCCCGCTCCAGCCCTATGCCTTCGGCTCGCTGAGCCTGAAGGGCGATACCAACTTTGCCGCCGCCGGCCTGTCCGGCCGCTTCGGGGATCGGATCTACGTCCGCCCGGGCCTTGGCATCGCCATCCACGACGGCTCCGCCTCCAACTTCGAGCGGGCCGACCGGCTGGCGTTCGGGAGCCGGGTGCTGTTCGAGCCGGAACTGGCGATCGGCGCGCAGATCAACGATCGCGCCAGCATCGAGGCGAGCTGGGTCCATCTTAGCCACGCGCAGATCTTCGGCAAGCAGAACCCCGGCCTCGACAATGTCGGCGTCCGGTTGAACTGGAAGCTCTAGCGGGCGATCGCCAGCCCGGCGGCGAGCGCCGCCAGCGACCCCGCGATCGTCGCCCCAGCATAAAACGCCGCCGTCGCGGGCGCGCGCGTCCACAGATCGACGCTCTCCAGTGCAAAGGCGCTCATGGTGGTAAAGCCGCCGAGCAGGCCGACGCCGAGCAGGAGCCGCGCCTGTTCGTTGCCGCCGCTCCGTGCCAGTACGCCCGCCAGCAGTCCCATGGCGAGGCAGCCCGCCACATTGACCGTCAGCGTCCCCCATGGCGCCCTGACCAGCCCGCCCAGCCACCAGCGCAGCAGCGCTCCGCTACCGCCACCGACGAAAACCAGCAGCGCGTTCAGTGCGCCGCCTCCGCCGCATCGCCGGTGCCCTTGCGCCCCGGCAGCAGGCCGAGCAGCGCGACGATGATCCCGCCGACCACGATGCCCGCGACCGCGCCGCCAAGCGCGTTCAGCAGCCACTCCCACACCGGCACCCAGAAGCCAATTCCTTCGGCGAGGGCGTGCGACGTGTCATGGACGAAGTGCGGAATGGCTTCCGCGATGTGCAACTCCTCGAGACCATGGAGGAGGATCTGGCCGCCGACCCACAGCATGGCGGCGGTGCCGATCACCGCCAGCGCCGCCAGCATCTTGGGCACCACATGGACCAGCCCGCGGCCGAAACGCTGGGCAAAGCTTGGCCCGCGTTCGGCAAGGTGGAGCCCCATGTCGTCCAGCTTCACGATGATCGCCACCAGCCCGTAGACACCAACGGTGATCGCCACCGCCACCGCACCCAGGATAACGGCCTGCATGCCGATGCTGTTGGCCTCCACCTCGGCAAGCGCGATGGCCATGATCTCGGCCGACAGGATGAAGTCGGTGCGGACCGCGCCCTTCACTTGCCGGTCCTCGAGCTCGGTCGGATCGTCGATCTCGACGAGATCCTCGACCGTATGGTCGTGGCCGCTGACCTTCTCCCAGATCTTGTGGGTCGCCTCATAGGCGAGGAAGGCGCCGCCGATCATCAGCAGCGGGATGATCGCCCACGGTGCCAAAGCCGACAGCAGCAAGGCGGCGGGAAGCAGGATGACCAGCTTGTTGAACAGCGACCCGCGGGCGATCTTGGCGATGATCGGGATCTCGCGCGCCGGCGACAGGCCGGTGACATAGCGCGGCGTCACCGCCGTATCGTCGATCACCACCCCCGCGGCCTTCATGCCCGCGCGGCCGGCGGCGGCACCGATATCGTCGACACTGGCGGCGGCAAGCTTGGCGATGGTCGCAACGTCATCGAGCAGCGCGGCAAGTCCAGACGGCATGGCTTTCCTTTATCCTCACCCCGCACCTGATCCGGGGTCTGAGTTCTTCTGCCCTCGTGAAAGAAGAAGGCGGATGCCGGGTCAAGCCCGGCATGACGGATAAGGTTGCGAACGGCCGCGCAATCGCGCATCCCGCCGCCCCATGCTGGACCTCGCCTTCCTTCGCCAGAACCGCGACCTCGTCGCCCGCGCCGCGGCGCAGAAGAATGTCGCGATTGATCTCGACGCCCTTCTCGCGCTCGACAGCGAGATGCGCGGTGCCAAGACCGAGATCGACCGGTTGCGGGCCGAGCGCAACGCCATCTCGGCCGGCTTCAAGAGCGCCGCGCCCGAGGAAAAGGCGGAACTCGGCCGCCGCGCCAAGGAAGCCGGTGCCGCCGCCAGTGCGATCGAGGCGGAGCTCGCAGACAAGGAGCAGGCGCTGCGCGACATGCTGCTTCGTCTTCCCAACATCCCGTGGGACGGCGCCCCGGTCGGCCCCGACGAGAACAGCAACGTCGTCATCCGTACCGAGGGCCAGGTGCCCGACTTCGCCTTTGCCCCGCGCGACCATGTCGAACTGGTGGAGATGAACGGCTGGGCCGACCTCGGCCGCATCGTCCAGGTGTCGGGCAGCCGCCAATATTGCCTGAAGGGCCGCCTCGCGATCCTCGAGACGGTGCTGATGGCCTGGGCACTGCAGAAGATCGCAGGCGCAGGCTTCACGCCGATCACCGTGCCCGCCCTCGTCCGCGAGGAAGCCTTCGTCCGCCAGGGCCAGTTCCCCGGCCACAAGGATGAGACCTACCAGCTTCCCAACGACGACCTGTGGCTGGCCGGCACCGCCGAGGTGGCGCTGACTTCGCTCCATTCGGGCGAGATCCTCGACCTGTTGAATGGGCCCGTCCTCTACGCCGGCTATTCGCCCTGCTTCCGCCGCGAGGCGGGCAGCGCCGGCCGCGACGTGCGCGGGCTGCTGCGCGTCCACCAGTTCAGCAAGGTCGAGCAGTTCGTCATCTGCGAGGCCGACGAGGCGACCAGCGCCCACTGGCACGCCCGTTTGCTCGGCCTTGCCGAGGAGCTTCTGACCGATCTCGAAATCCCCTATCAGGTGATCGAAACCTCGACCGGCGACATGGGCCTCGGCAAGTTCCGGATGAACGACATCGAAAGCTGGGTGCCTTCGCTCGGCAAGTATCGCGAGACGCACAGCTGCTCGACCCTGCACGACTGGCAGGCCCGCCGCGCCAACCTTCGCTACCGCGACTCCGACGGCAAGGTCCGCTTCGCCCACACACTGAACAATACGGCGCTGGCGTCCCCGCGAATCCTCGTGCCTTTGCTGGAAAACCATCAGGCGGAGGATGGCCGCGTGCGCCTGCCCAAGGCGCTTCAACCGATGATGGGCGGCGAGTGGCTGTGAGGCGGCCCATGGTCGGCACTCCGGCCGTGATCCGGAGTCCGGCTTCTTCCTCGCTGCGCACATGACCGGCCCGAGCGGGATGCCGGACCGGGTCCGGCATGACGAAGACCCCGACACTTTCCCACCCGCCACCAACCTGCGCCTGCGCGAGATCGCCACCATGCTCCCCAATGCCTGGCGGCTGTTGGTCAAGCCAACCCCGCTCGGCCCACGCGACGGGCCGAAGTGCCTGGTCGTGCCCGGCTTTCTTGCCCACGACCGCTCCACCCTGCGGCTGCGAGAGGCGCTGGCGGCGGCCGGCTGGCGGGTCCATGGCTGGAAGGCCGGCGTGAACCTCGGTGCGCGGGCCGACACGCTCGACCGGCTGACCCGCCGCCTCGACAAGCTGTCCCGCCACGGGCCGGTGCTGCTGGTCGGCTGGAGCCTCGGCGGCGTCTACGCGCGTGAGCTTGCGCATCGTCATCCCGGCAGGATTGCCGCCGTGGTGACCCTCGGCTCGCCATTCTCCGGGGACCCCACCTGGAACAACGTCTGGCGCACCTATGAGCGGATCGCCGGCCACCCCGTGACCAGTCCGCCGATCGCGCGGACTCCGGGCAAGCCACCCGTGCCGACCCTCGCCCTCTGGTCGCGATGCGACGGGATTGTCGCCCCGCGTGCCGCCTACGGCCTGGACGATGAACGCGATTCCGCCGTCGAGCTGGCCTGTAACCATCTTGGCTTCGTCGTCACCCGCGCCGGAGCGGAAGCGGTGGTCGCCGCCATTACGACCTTCCTTCGCGCGTCCGCGCGGGCCTGACCTCCGGCATTTCTCGACCGCGACGGTCGCTGGCAGAACGAGCGCTCGGCTTCGACGTCGCAGGCTGCTATCGTGCCGCGGCCATCAACACTGGAGCTGTTCCCATGCCCGCCTTGATGTTCCTCGCCGCGCTCGCCGTTCAGGCCGTCGAACCCGCCCAGGCCGCGACCAGGCCAGCCAAGGAAGACAAGATCGTCTGTACGAGGCGGCCGCAGGCCTCGCTCGGCAGCAACATCGCTGCCAAGCGCGTCTGCAAGAAGCAGTCGGAGCTGGACGAGGAAGCGCGGCTGGCCAAGCGCAACCTGCAGAAGTTCCAGGATCATCGCAGCGACCCCTATGTGGTGCCGGGCGGCCAGCCGATCCCGCAGTAAGCCTCAGGCCTGCGACATCGCAATCACGGCGAGGGTGATCCGGGACAGGCAGACCAGCTTGCCGCGCTCGTCGGTGATGCGGATGGTCCAGACCTGGGTTGTCCGTCCAATCGCTTCGGCGCTCGCCCGCGCCGTCACCGGCCCTTCGCGTACCGGCCGGATGTGGTTGGCGTTGATCTCGAGCCCGACCACCACCTTCTCGGCCGGATCGACCGTCATGGCGCCGGCCATGCTCGCCACCGTCTCCGCCAGCGCCACGCTCGCGCCGCCGTGGAGCCGTCCGAACGGCTGATGGGTCCGTTGGTCGACCGGCATGGTCGCCTCCAGCCAGTCGTCGCCGCGGCCGGTGAATACGATGCCGAGATGCCCCGGCATGCTCGCGTCACCAAGGCGGGTGAGGATTTCGAAATCGATCTCTGAGGAATGCCAGATGCTCATGGGAGCGAGGCTAAGCAGAAGCCGGGGCCGGGCGCCAGTCAGGGCAGCGGCCGGGTCAGGGCCGCCACCACCGCATCCATGTCGTCAGCGACCAGGTAGAGCGGCTGCATCGCATCGTGGCGGTAGGCCGTCGCGACCGCGCCTTCCGGCGTGAAGCGCCGCCGTTCGATGGCCTCGTCTTCGAGGCTCTTGCGCGCCTCGCCGAAGCTGGACGCAAGGCCAGCGCCGAGGATCCGCACCGCGCCTTTCTCCCGCACCAGCCCGAACTCGATCGTATGCCAGTAGAGCCGCGCGACCTTGTCGCCATGGCCGGCCGCGATCGCCGCAACACCCGTTTCCCCAAACTTCTGCATGGCGTCGGCGACGGCCCGGTCCGCCAGCATCGGCACGTGGCCGTATATGTCGTGGAAGCAGTCGGGCTCCTCCAGATAATCGAGCTGCGCCCGCGTGCGGATGAAGTTGCCGACCGGGAAGACGCTTTCCGCCAGCATGGCGAAGAAGGCCTCGTCGGGCACCAGCCCTGCCACCGCCACGCAGCGCCAGCCGGTCAGCCGGAGCAGCCGCGCGTTCAGCCGGCCGAGCTCCGGAATGCCGCCATCGCCAAGCCCCAACCCGGCCAGCCCGTCGAAGAAGCGCTCGACGATCAGCCCGTCGAGCAGCGCCGTCTGCCGCGCATGGAGGATGTCCCATGTCTCATGCTCTTCGGCAGTGAAGCGAGACCAGCCCTGGTCGACGGTCCACCCCGCCCAGCCCGGGCCGGCGTCCTCTTCCTGGGTCGCGAAATGCTTGAACATTGGGGTCATCCTTGGGTTCGAAGGCAATAAAAAACCCCGCCGGACCTGTGCCTGGCGGGGTGGTGGAAGCTCGCTTGATCTACGCGCGCGTCAGCCGGTCCCCACCTCGGGGCTATAATAGGCAGCGACGGCGACGCAGATCGTCATTGGGCGACCCTATGACAGGCTGGGCCTGAATGGAAGCTGGCCCTTTCATTCAGGGCGAGGCTTCCCACTTCGCCCGCATGACCGAACCGTCCGACTTCCACGTCCACCTCTATTTCGACCCTCACGAGGTCGATCACGCACGTGAGGTGGCGGCAGACATTGCCGAGCGCTTCGGAGCGGCCGTCGGCCACTTCCACACCCGTCCGGTCGGTCCGCACCCACGCGGCTCGGTGCAGCTCACCGTCGCTCCGGACCGCTTTGGCGATGTAGCTGCCTGGCTGCCGTTGAACCGCCGTGGCCTGACCGTTTTCGCGCATCCTTCGACTGGCGACGACCGTTCGGACCATGTGCACCACGTCATCTGGTTTGGCCCATCGGAGCCGCTCAAGACCGAGATGTTCGACCGAGGAGAAAACTCATGACCACCGAAGGCAAGCGCATCGCCAAATATGCCGCCGTGGGCGCCGTCATCGGCATCCCTGCGCCGATCATCGGACCGATCATCGGCGGCATCATCGGTGCGGTGATCGGCGCCAACAAGAACAAGAAGCTGTACGGTCGCCCCTACTGACGGGCCAGCCGGTCGATCTCGGCCGCCAGCGCATGGTCCCGCCCGGTCACTCCGCCGGCATCATGGCTGGTCAGGCGGAAGTCGACGCGGTTCCAGACGCTGGTGAATTCGGGGTGATGGTCGACTTTTTCGGCATGGAGCGCGACTCGCGCCAGGAAGGCGAACGCCTCGCTGAAATCGGCGAAGCGGAAGCTCCTGTGAAGCGCTCCGTCCCGTTCTTCCCAAGTCATCACCGGTCCTCCTCCGTCTTGAAATGAGTCCATGCCCGGCGCAGGGAGGCCGCGACAAGGAGATCCTGATGGCGACGACCGCAACCCTCGAGAAGGGCCCTCTCGGGCTCGACAATCCGATGGGCACCGACGGCTTCGAATTCGTAGAATATGCCGCGCCCGAGCCGAAGCTGCTGCGCGACCTGTTCGACAAGCTCGGCTTCCCGGCTATCGCCCGTCACAAGACGCAGGACATCACGCTCCACCGCCAAGGCGACATCAACTTCCTGATCAACGCCCATGACGAAAGCCACGCCGCCGACTTCTCGGCCGAGCATGGTCCCTCGGCGGTCGCCATGGCCTTCCGGGTCAGGGACGCCGCCGCCGCCCACGCCCGCGCCCTTGAACTCGGCGCCACCGACGTCACCGCCAAGGGACTCGGCTGGCCGGCGATCGAGGGCATCGGCGGCTCGCTCCTCTATCTCGTCGACCGTTACGGCGACGCGGGCGATGCCTATGGCGACAGCTTCGACTATCTGCCGGGCTACGAGGAAGCGATGCAGGCGGCCGCAAGCCACCTCACCTACCTCGACCACCTCACCCACAACGTGCAACGCGGACGCATGGTGGTCTGGGCGGACTTCTACGAGAAGCTCTTCAACTTCCGCGAGATCCGCTACTTCGACATTGAGGGCAAGGTTACCGGCCTCTTCTCCAAGGCCATGACCAGCCCCTGCGGCAAGATCCGCATTCCGCTGAACGAGAGCCAGGACGACAAGAGCCAGATCGAGGAGTTCCTCCGCGAGTACAAAGGCGAGGGTATCCAGCACATCGCGCTCGGCACCACCGACATCTATTCGTCGGTCGACATCCTCAAATCCCGTGGCATCCCGTTCCAGGACACGATCGACACCTATTACGACCTGCTCGACGAGCGGGTGAAGGGCCATGGCGAGCCGCTCGACGAGCTGAAGAAGCGCAAGATCCTGGTCGACGGCGCGCCGACCGAAGGCCAGGGCCTGCTGCTGCAGATCTTCACCCAGAACGTCATCGGCCCGATCTTCTACGAGCTTATCCAGCGCAAGGGGAACGAAGGCTTCGGCGAGGGCAATTTCAAGGCGCTGTTCGAGAGCATCGAGCTGGACCAGATCCGGCGGGGTGTGATCTCGGCCGACTGACCTACCTCGTCATCCCGGGCTCGACCCGGGATCCCGCTTCTTGCTTCTGAGAGCGGGACCCCGGATCAAGTCCGGGGTGACGACCACCACTCTAGAGCCGAGCGTGCCTGAATGACCGACGCCTTCATCTGCGACTACGTCCGCACCCCGATCGGCCGCTATGGCGGAGCCCTCTCCTCCATCCGCGCCGACGACCTCGCCGCCATTCCCGTCCGCGCCCTCAAGGATCGCAACGGCAGCGTCGACTGGCAGGTGCTCGACGACATCATCCTCGGCTGCGCCAACCAGGCGGGCGAGGACAATCGCAACCTCGCGCGCATGGCCGGCCTTCTCGCCGGATTGCCGCACGACAGCGGCGGCGTGACCCTCAACCGCCTGTGCGGCTCGGGCCTCGACGCGGTTGCCATGGCCACCCGCACCATCCGCTCGGGCGAAGCGGACCTGATCATCGCCGGCGGCAGCGAAAGCATGAGCCGTGCGCCCTTCGTCATGCCCAAGGCGACCAGCGCCTTCGACCGCAATGCCGAAATCTACGACACCACCATCGGCTGGCGCTTCGTCAATCCGAAGATGCGCGACGCCTATGGCGACGACACCATGCCGAGCACGGCCGAGAATGTCGCCGACGAGTTCTCGATCAGCCGCGAAGACCAGGACTCCTTTGCCCAGCGCAGCCAGGAGAAGGCCGCCGCTGCGCAGGCCAGCGGCCGCCTCGCCGCCGAGATCGTCGGGGTCGAGATCGCCGGCCGCAAGGGCGAGGTCACGGTCGTGGACCGGGACGAACATCCGCGCCTCACCGGCCTCGACAAGCTGGCCGCGCTGAAGCCGATCGTCCGCAAGGACGGCACGGTCACGGCCGGCAATGCCTCGGGCGTCAACGACGGGGCGGCCGCGCTGCTGATCGCCTCGGAAGAGACCGCCAAGCGCTTCGGCCTGACACCCAGGGCGCGGATCCTCGGCGGGGCGGTCGCCGGCGTCCCCCCGCGCATCATGGGCATCGGCCCGGCGCCCGCCTCGGAAAAGCTGCTAAGGCGGCTCGGCCTTACCCTCGACCAGATGGACGTCATCGAACTGAACGAGGCTTTCGCCGCCCAGGGCCTCGCCGTCCTGCGCCAGTTGGGTCTTCCCGACGACGACTCCCGCGTGAACCCCAATGGCGGCGCCATCGCGCTCGGCCATCCGCTCGGCATGTCGGGCGCCCGGCTCGCCGGCACCGCGGCCCTCGAACTGGCGAACACCGGCGGCCGCTACGCCCTCGCGACCATGTGCATCGGCGTCGGCCAGGGCATCGCTCTGGTGATCGAGCGGGTTTGATGCAGGCGCTCTGGGCGGTGCTGGCCGATGTGCCCGACCCGGAGATACCGGCCGTGTCGGTCGTCGATCTCGGCATCGTGCGGGACGTTTCGCCCGAGCGCGTCACCATCACCCCCACCTACAGCGGCTGCCCCGCGACCCTTGCGATCGAGCAGAGCATCCGCGCGGCGCTCGACGCCGCCGGTTACCGGCAGGTTCGGATCGACACCGTCCTGTCGCCGCCCTGGACCACCGAATGGATCACGTCCGAAGGGCGCGAGAAGCTGCGCCGCTACGGCATCGCGCCGCCGCTTCCCTCGGGCGAGACCGCCTGCCCGCAATGCGGATCGTCAGACGTGGAGGAAGTCAGCCGCTTCGGCTCGACCCCGTGCAAGAGCCAGTGGCGCTGCCGCGACTGCCTGGAGCCGTTCGACCGCTTCAAATGCCACTGATCGTCAGCCGCACTGGCCCCGGTGCAGCAATTTGTGGTCGGCGAGCACGATCGCGACCATCGCCTCGACCACCGGCGCGCCCCTGATTCCGACGCAGGGATCGTGCCGTCCGCCGATGCCGATGCTGCTGGTCGGCTTGAACGCGGCGCGCACCCGGATCGGCTTGCCCGTCGAGATGCCACCGTCGATTCCGCTGGCGGTCATCGCCTCAAGGCTCCCGCGGCCATGCGCGCGACCGGCCGCGAAGCCTTCACCGATCTCGATGCCCTTCACCGCATTGATGCCCATGACCGCCGCCGCAAGATCGGCGTCGAGCTTGGCATAGACGGGCGCGCCCCAGCCGGCGGATGCCCCTTCGGCCAGGCATTCGATCACCGCGCCGAGGCTGTCCTGGTTGCCGCGCGCCTCGTCGAGCAGGGCTTCCCACCTCGACGCGTCCGCCTCGCCGCCGATCTCGGCCACGCGCGCGGTGACGGTCACCTCGGGAATGACAAGCCGCGCCACCGCGCCCGCCGCCACCCGCATCGCCGTTTCGCGCGCACTCGCCCGCCCGCCCCCGCGCGGATCGCGGAAGCCATATTTGGCGTCGTAGGCGGCGTCGGCGTGACCGGGCCGGGGCGGCAGGTTTGCATAATCCTTCGACCGCGCGTCGACATTGTCGATCATCATCGCGATCGGCGTTCCGGTCGTGCGCCCCTCGTATATCCCAGACAGGATGCGCACCCGGTCGGGCTCCTGCCGCGGCGAGACATTCTTCCCCGTTCCCGGCCGCCGCGCGTCGAGGAAGCGCTGCACGTGCTCCTCGTCGAGCGCCAGACCCGGCGGACAGCCGTCGACCACCACGCCGATCGCCGGCCCATGGCTCTCGCCCCAGGACGTGAAGCGGAAGAGCCGCCCGAAGCTGTTCCAGCTCATGCCGCCACCTCCTCGATCCTGCCCCGGATTTCCCGCATCGCCTCGCGGAAGGTGGGGAAGCTGGTCGCGATCATCTCGGCATCCTCGACCGTCACCGGCTGTTCCGCCGCGAGGCCCAGCACCAGATGGCTCATGGCGATGCGGTGATCGCCGTCGGTCCGAACGGTCGCGCCGCCCCGGACCGGCCCGCCGGTCACCACCAGCGCATCCCCTTCGGCCCGCGCCTGCACGCCGCAGGCGGTCAGCCCCTCGGCCATCAGCGCCAGCCGGTCGCTCTCCTTGTGGCGAAGTTCGTCCAGTCCCTCGATCCTTGTCTCGCCGCGCGCCCCCGCCGCGACCACCGCGAGGATCGGGATCTCGTCGACCATCGAAGGAATCTCCTCGGCGGTGAACTCCGCGCCGAACAAGGGACCGAAGCGAACGCGCACATCGCCGATCGTCTCGCCGCCCTGTCCGCGGATGTTCGACATGGCGAGGTCGGCGCCCATCCGCTGCAGCGCCATGATGAAGCCCGACCGATGCGGGTTGAGGAGCACGTCCCTGACCGTCACTTCCGACTCAGGCACGATCGCGGCCGCACCGAGGGCGAAGGCGGCGGACGAGGGATCGCCGGCGACCGTGATCAGCCGCCCGGACAGGCGCCGCCTCGCGCCCAGCCGCACGACAGTGCCCTGGCGCTCCACCTCGGCTCCGAATTCCGCCAGCATGATCTCGGTGTGGTCGCGGCTTGGCACCGGCTCGGCCACTTCGACCGGCTGGTTCGTCCCGAGCCCCGCCAACAGCACCGCCGACTTCACCTGCGCGCTCGCCGGCACGTTGACGTGCGCGATGCCGCGGCTGACCGGCCCGGCTACCGTCAGCGGCAGCGTGTCGCCGCCGTCGAAGCGCGCGCCCATAGCTTCGAGCGGTGCCTTCACCCGCCGCATCGGCCGTCTGGTGAGGCTTGCGTCGCCGGTAAAGGTCGCCGTGACGCCCTGCCCCGCCGCCGCGCCCATCAGCAGCCGCACGGAGGTCCCGCTATTGCCGCAGTCGATCGGCTGCTCGGGCGAGCGCCACGCGCCCCCGATCACCCGCCACCGGCCCGGCCCGAACCGCTCCACCCTTGTGCCGAAGGCCCGCAGCGCCCCGGCCGTCGCCAGCACGTCCTCGCTTTCGAGCAGCCCGGCGATGACCGTCTCGCCCTCCGCCACCGCCCCGAAGATCAACGCCCGGTGCGACAGGCTCTTGTCGCCCGGAACGGGAAAGGCGCCGGCCAGCGGCCCCGACGAGGTTGCGCGCAGTTTCAGGCGGCGTCCCGCTCTTGGGCGGCGGCGGCGAAGGCGCGCACCACCGCTTCCGCCTGGCGCGGATTGAGCCGCGGGTCGCAGGCGCTGGTCCAGCCCTCGCCTTCCAGCCCGCCAGTCACTTCGGCGACGTCCTCCGGCGTCAGTTCGAGGTGCAGCCCACCGGCATGCACGCCCTCGCTGCGGGCGATGGCGACGAACGCCTCGGCTTCGCGGGCGACGGCAGAAAGCAGCCGCACCTTGCGCGCACCGCCGCGCTGCGTGTTGCCGTGGAGCGGGTCGCTGACCCACAAGGGCTGCCGCCCTTCCTGCCGGAGCGCCCGCATCAGCACCGGCAACCGCGCGTCGATGGCGGCGCCCATGCGCACGATCAACGTGAGCCGGCCGGGCTCGCGTGCCGGGTCGATCGCGTCGGCAAGCCGCCTGAGCTCGTCCGCGCCGATCTCGCCCAGCTTCACGCCGACCGGATTGGCGAGCCCGGCCGCGAAGGCGACATGGGCGCCGCCAAGCTGCCGGGTTCGATCGCCGATCCAGAGCATGTGCCCGGACCCACTCCACCACCGGCCGTCGTCCGCGCGGCGCACCAGCGCCTGCTCATAGGGCAGAAGCAGGGCCTCGTGGCTGGCATGGAGTCCTGCCGGCAGCCGCTGCATCGTCGCCGCCGCATGGCCGTAGGCGCGCAGCATCCGCTTAGGATCCGGCTCCAGCGCATCGCGGCCGTTGACGATCTCGCCCCGCCAGACCTTGCCCTCGATGGTGCGCGGCTTGGCAAACTGGCCCGCGATGCGCGCTACCGAGACCACTGGCAGCGGCAACAGCGACGCAAGCCCCTCGAACAGCGCGCCCAATCCGGCGACATCCGGCTCGGCGAAGGTTTCCGCGCAATCCCCGCCCTGCAGGAGCAAGGCCCTCCCCGCCGCTGCCTCGGCCAGCCGCGCCCTGAGCGCGTCCACTTGCGCCAGCGTGACCAGCGGCGCCGCGCCAGCCAGATCCGCCTCGACCCGCTCGAGCAGGGCGGCATCGGCATAGACCGGCTGCTGCGCCGCGGGGGCGGAGCGCCAGGTCGCCGGATGCCAGCCGCTCGTCATCGGTTAGGCGCCCAGCGCCTTGCCGAGTTCGACCTGACCCTGCTCAAGCCCGCTCGCGGGAATGGTCGCGGTCGCCGGGTCGCCGATCTCGGCCAGCCGGTCGAGGATGACCGACGCGGCTTCGAGATCGTCCATGCCCTTGATCGAAATGCCTCTGGTCAGCGTCACATGCGCCTGCTCGATACCCTGCGCGCCAGCGGCAAGGATGGTCCGCGTGGGCGCATTCTCCGCCACCAGCGCAAGCAGCGCCGGGCTCACATATTCCGGGCCGAGCAGCTCCAGCGCCTGGGGCGGAAGCAAATTCTCGGTCATCGCAGTCCGCGCGGTCGGAGCAAGGCAATTGACCTTGATGTTGTTCTTGGCGCCCTCGATCGACAGCGTCTGCATGAGGCCGACCAGCGCCATCTTGGCGGCGCCATAGTTGCTCTGCCCGAAATTGCCGTACAGCCCGCTCGAACTGGTGGTCATGACGATTCGGCCATAATTGCGCTCGCGCATGCTGTCCCACACCGCCTTGGTGCAGATCACCGAGCCCATCAGGTGGACGTCCATCACCAGCCGGAACTCGTCCAGGCTCATCTTGGCGAAGCTCTTGTCGCGCAGGATGCCGGCATTGTTGACGAGGATGTCGACCGTGCCCGTCTTGCCGACCATCTCAGCGACGCCCGCTTCGTCGGTCACGCTGGCGCCGAACGCCTCGGCCTGCCCACCGGCCGAGCGTATCTCCTCGACCACGGCCTCGGCATTGGCGATGCTCTGCGGAATGTCGTTGACGACGACCTTCGCTCCGGCACGGGCCAGCAGCAAGGCGTGGGTGCGCCCCAGCCCTCCGCCGGCCCCGGTGACGATGGCGGTGCGATCCTCAAGCGATACGGCCATGACTTTCCCTCTGGTTCGGTGAGAGGCCAGTAGCGCGCTTGAGGGCGCTGGCAAGATTGCCGAGCGCCACCTTGTCCGCGCCGCACTTCACGAGTGCCGAGCCGGCGATGACCCCCGCCGCGCCGCTCGCCAGCGCCTCGCTCACCTGCTCCGGCGTCGAGATCCCAAATCCGAGCACCGGTGGCGGGGCGCCAGCTTCGGCCAGCCCCGCGAACAGCGCTTCGTGATCAAGCGCCAGCTTCTCGCTGGTGCCGGTCACGCCTGCCCGAGCGACGCAATAGGTGTAGCCGCCCGACAGCGCGGCGATCCGTTCCAGCGCCTCAGGGGGCGTATTGGGCGCGGCAATCATCACCAGCTCGAGCCCGGCCGCCTTCGCCGCCGCGCTGTAGGGCGCTGCCTCGAGGCTCGGAACATCGGCAACGAGGATCGAGTCCGCCCCCGCCGCCGCCGCATCGGCCATGAACCGCTCACGCCCGCGGGCGTGAAGAATGTTGGCATAGGTGAGGATGCCGATCGGCACCGCCGGGTGCCTGTCCCGCAAGCTACGGATGAGGTCGAAGCTGTCGTCCACCCGCGCCCCCGCCCGGAGCGCCCGGTCCGCCGCCGCCTGGATGACCGGCCCGTCCGCGACCGGATCGCTGAACGGGATGCCCACCTCGACCATGTCCGCGCCCGCTTCGACCAGGGTGTCGAGCAGCATCGCGCTGGTCTCCTTGTCGGGATCGCCGAGCATCAGGAAGCCGCCGAACGCGCCTTCGTTCCTCTGCTTGAGCCGCGCGAACATCTCGTCATAGCGGCTCACGCAGCGTCCTCCTTCAGCAGCTTGACTGCGCTTGCCATGTCCTTGTCGCCGCGCCCGCTGAGGTTCACGAGGATGATCGTTTCCTTCTCCGCCTCCTGCGCGGCCCTGATCGCAAAGGCGATGGCGTGGGCGCTCTCGAACGCCGGGATGATCCCTTCCGACCGGGCCAGCGCCTGGAACGCCTCCAGGGCCTCGACGTCGGTGACGCCGACATAGTCCGCCCGCCCGCTCTCCTTGAGCCAGGCATGCTCCGGCCCGACTCCGGGATAGTCGAGCCCCGCCGACATCGACCAGGTGTCCGCCACCTGCCCGTCACCGTCCTGAAGCAGCAGGGTCTCGGTCCCATGCAGGATGCCCGGCGTACCGCGAAGGATGGTCGCGCCATGCTCGTGGCCGTGAAGTCCCTTGCCGGCCGCTTCGCAGCCGACCAGCCGAACGTCCTCGTCGCCGGTAAAGTCGGCGAACATGCCAATCGCGTTCGATCCGCCACCGACGCAGGCGGTGACCACGTCCGGCAGCCGGCCTTCCACCTCCAGCAGCTGAGCCCTCGCTTCCTTGCCGATCACCCGCTGGAACTGGCGGACCATGGTCGGGAAGGGATGCGGCCCGGCTGCCGTGCCGAGCAGATAATGGGTGTGGGGGAAGGTCGCCGTCCAGTCGCGCAGCGCCTCGTTGACCGCATCCTTGAGCGTCCGGCCACCGGCGCTGACGGGGATGACCTTCGCGCCCATCAGCTCCATGCGGAAGACGTTCAGCTGCTGCCGGGCGACATCGTCCGCGCCCATGTAGATTTCAGTCTCGAGCCCGAACAGGGCGCCCGCCAGCGCTGTCGCCACGCCATGCTGGCCGGCCCCCGTCTCGGCGATCAGCCGGCGCTTCCCCATGCGCTTCGCCAGCAGTGCCTGGCCGAGCACCTGGTTGGTCTTGTGCGCGCCACCGTGGAGCAGGTCCTCGCGCTTCAGGTAGATGCGCCCCGCCGTTCCCGCGCCCAGATTGCGGCAGCGGGTCAGCGGCGTCGGCCGGCCGGCATAGGTGGTGAGCAGCTCTTCCAGTTCGGCCCGAAAAGCTGGATCCTCCTCGGCCTCAAGGAAGGCCGCTTCCAGCTGCTCGAGCGCGGGCACCAGTATTTCGGGGACGAAACAGCCCCCGAACCGGCCGAATCGTCCATCATGCTTCATTGGTCTGTCTCCGGTCGGGAAGGCGAAGCGCATCGAACAGCGCGTTGATCTTGCCTCGATCCTTGATGCCCGGCACCGCTTCGAGCCGCGAGCTGGCATCGAGGCCATGAACGCCGGTCCGCTGCGCCGCGCGGGCATTGTCGGGGCCGATACCCCCGGCAAGGAAGGCGCTCGCCCTCGCCGGGTGCGAAGCGACGAAGTTCCAGTCGCAGGTCGCCCCGGTGCCGCCTCCGGGCGAGTCGAACAGCAGCCGATCGCCGCCGCGCTCCTCGAAGCCGGCGGTCCAGACCTCGCCCGCGAAGCCATTGCGCAGCTCGGCGACCTGCCCTGCCGTCTCGGTGCCATGCAGCTGCACGGCATGCAGACCGATGTTGGCCGCGGCACTGGCAACACTGGACGGCGCCTCGCCACGAAACACCCCGACCGGCTTCAGCCCGGCCTCTCTTGCGACCTCCGCCAGTCCTTTGGCCCGCTCCACCGGAAGCGCCCGCGGGGTGCCCGGCACCATGATCAGCCCCGCATGGGTCGCTCCGGCCTCCGCGACCGCCGCCACGTCCTCGGCGCGGGTCACCCCGCAGACCTTCACCCGCCCGAACACCATCGCCCGCGCGGCCTCGTAGACATCGTCAGAGGCCATCAGCGACGAGCCGACCAGAAAGGCATCGGCATGGGCCCCAAGCCGCTCGACATCGGCCCGGCTCGAGACGCCGGACTCGCTGACCAGGGTGACACCCTCCGGCAGTCGCGATGCTAGCCGCTCAGTCACCGCAAGGTCGGTCTTCAGCGTCTTGAGGTCGCGGTTGTTGATGCCGACCAGCGTCGCGCCGAGCGCCAGCGCCCGTTCCAGCTCTGCCTCGTCATGCACCTCGACCAGCACGTCCATGCCGAGCCGCCCGGCTTCGGCCATCACACCGCGCGCTTCCTCGTCGTCGAGCACCGAGAGCATGCACAGCACCGCATCCGCTCCGTGCCGCCGCGCCTCGGCGACCTGCGCCGGCACCACCACGAAGTCCTTGGCGAGGACCGGCCCGTGGAAGCGTGCGCGAACGGTTTCCAGCGCCGCGAAGGAACCGGCAAAATAACGCTCGTCGGTCAGCACGCTGACCCCATCGGCCACCCCGGCATAGCTGGCGATCGCCTGCTCGACCGAGTGGCTCGACCGGTGACCCGACGGCGACGCGCGCTTCACCTCCATGATGAACCGCGCACCCGGCCTCGCCAGCGCCGCGCGTAGGCTCCGCCGCGTCGGCGTGATGCCGCTCGCGTCGAAGCCGCGCAGCCGCTCGGCCACCTCGCGCCTCTTGTTGGCGACGATCTCCGCCAGCACGTCAGCCACGGCTCGCCTCCACATAAGCGGCAAGGGTCCGCGCCGGTGCGCCCGAGCGGATGAGGTCGAGCGCCCGAGCCGTGCCCTCCGCCAGTCCGTTCGCGAGCCCCGCCGTCCACAGCAGAGCTCCGGCGTTCAGCGCTACCGCCTGCTCCTCGGCCTCGCTGCCGCGTCCCTCGAGCAGGGTCCGCAGCCGCTCCGCATTGACGTCCGGCCCGCCGCCCTCGAGCGCCTTCAGCGCGACCCGCTCCAGCCCCGCGTCCTCGGGCGTCAGCACCAATTCCTCGATCTCGCCGCCGCTGAGCCGCACCGCCCGCGTCTCGGCATGGAGCGCTACCTCGTCGAGCCCGCCGCCATGGACGACCAGCGCATGGGTGACGCCGAGGGCCTGCAGCACCTGCGCGATCCGCCGCAGCATGCGCGGGTCGGCGACTCCGAGCAGCTGCACCGGCGGCCGGGCAGGGTTCACGCACGGCCCGAGCAGGTTCATCACGGTCGGCACGCTGAGCTGCCGCCGAACGATCGCGGCATGCTTCATCCCCGGATGGTAGGCCGGTGCGAAGAGGAAGGTGAAAGCGGCCTCATCGAGCACCGCCCGTGCCCGCTCCGGGGACAGCTCCAGCTTCGCGCCGAGCGCCTCCAGCACATCGGCCGACCCGCAGCGGCTCGAAACCGAGCGATTGCCATGCTTGACGACCTTCAGCCCCGCCGCGGCGGCGACCAGGCCGGCCGCGGTCGAGACGTTGATCGTCCCCGCCCCGTCGCCGCCCGTCCCACAGCAGTCGGCGAACAGCTCGTCGGGGCGGGCGAAGGGCGTCGCGGCGGCCAGCAGCGCCTGCGCCGCGCCGATCATTTCCTCCGGGGTCTCGCCCTTCATGCGGAGCGCGATCAGCATGCCGCCGATCTCCCCCGGCTCCAGCTTGCCCAGCACCAAACGCTCGAACAGATGCTGGCTCTGCTCGGCGGTCAGGTCCTCGGCGGCGAGCAGGCGCGGCAGTGGATTGGGTACCGGCCCCAGGTCGATGGGGGGCATCGATGGAATGGCCGCGGTGAACTGGGCAGTAGGGGTCATGAGCACCTTCGGGGCAACAAAAAACCCGCCTGGTGGGAGGCGGGTCGCTGGACGTTGAAAACTGGTGGAGAAGTGACGAGTCAGCTCACCGCCAGCGCCATCGCGCCGCCGCCATGTTGGTCCGCCAGGGGTGCCAGCTCTTCATCACGGCGCCTTCTTCCCGGCTGCAACCCAACTTGTCAACCGCGGGCGCGGCGGTCACGACTTGGGAATGGACCAGAAGATCGTCATTGCGGGAGCCGGCAGCATCGGTTGCTTCGTCGGTGGCCTGCTGACGTTCGGCGGACGGAACGTGACCTTGCTTGCACGGCCGGCTATCGCCGAGGAGATCGCCGCTCACGGCCTGACCCTCACCAGCCTCGAGGGCTGGTCGGAGAGAATCCCGCCAGACACGCTCGACGTTGAGACAGACCCCGCCGCTGCGCTCGCCGACGCTGCCCTCATCCTCGTAACGGTGAAAAGCGGCGCCACCGCCGAAATGGCCGCCCTCATTGCCGCTCACGCCCCCGCTGGTGCCGCGATCGTCATCCTGCAAAACGGCCTTGGCAATGCCGGCACGCTCCGCTCCGCCCTTCCAGTCCACCCTGTCTTTGCCGGCATGGTCAGCTTCAACATCGTCCATCAGGGCAGTGGCCGCTTTCATCGCGGCACCTCGGGTCCCCTGGTCATCGAAGCCGGCGCGCCGCCGCTCGCCGTGCCGCACCTGGAGATCGTCCAGCATGAGGACATGACCGCCGTTCTGGCCGGCAAGCTCGTCTACAACCTCAACAATGCGCTGAACGCCCTTTCGGGCTTGACCCTGCGCGAGCAGCTTGGCGACCGCCGCTGGCGCCGCATCCTCGCCGCCGCGCAGGAGGAAGCGCTTGCCGTCTTCGCCGCGGAGGGCATCGTGCCGTGGAGCCTCGGCAAGGTCCCGGTCCAGCGCTTTCCCCGTATCCTTCTCCTGCCCGACTGGTTGTTCCGACTCGTCAGCCGGCGCGGGGTGAAGATCGATGCCACCGCCCGCTCCTCCATGTGGGAGGATCTCGAACGTGGCCGCCGGACCGAAATCGAAGAGCTCCAGGGCGCGGTCATCGCCAGGGCCGAGCGGCTTGGCCTCGGCGCACCCGTCAACCGGGCCATCGCCGTTGCGGTGAAGTCAGCGGAAGCGGCCGGCAAGGGCAGCCCCCGGCTTGAGCCCACCGCCCTGCTCGCGGCCGTCTCTTAACCCTGTTTCAACCCTCTTGGGTCTAGTTCCTGCAGGTCCAGGAGCACGATTAAACCCATGTACGAAGCCCCCGACCGCTACAAACGCATGATCGCTGCCCGTCTACCCGGCGGCGAGTCGGCGGGCTTTGCTCGCGAGAGCGGCGGCAATGCTTCGCCGCTGAAGGACGCGCAGCTGATCGCCCGCGGGCAGCTTGCCCCCTTCTTCGCACTCACCAACATCGTCGCCGCCCTGCTGTTCACCGTCGCCTTGTGGGGGTCGGTCGAGGCAAGCTGGCTACTGGGTTGGGCAGGCGTCCTGGCCATGCTCAACTATGCCGCCATGCGCTGGAGCCAGAGCCAGGCGGTGACCTGTGTCGGCCGTGCCGGGCACAGCGTTCCGACATCGCTGATGATCGGCGACGTGGTGATTCGCGCCGTCGTCTGGCTGACCCTCCCGCTCTACCTTTTTTCCGGCCTCGGGACCGGCGACCAGATCATCGTCGGCACCCTCATCGCCGGAGTAGGCATCGCTGGCCTCGGCTTGGTGGTCGTGTTCGCCTGCGCCGTGGCCTGGATGAGCGCCTTCACCGCGGGCCTGTCGGGCGCGCTTCTGCTGATGCAGTCGACCGTTGGCTTTCAGCAGATGCTGGCCATGCTGCTGGTGCTCGGCGTGTCGATCGTCGGTATCCTCACCGTCGCCCGCTGGGCCGCCGGACAGCTCAAGACCAATGCCGACATGGGCTCCCAGTCGGAGAGCGCGTCGCTGCTCCTCCAGGAATATGAGCAGCGCGGCGTGGGTTGGCTGTGGCAGGTCGATGCGGAAAATCGCGTCGCCTACATCTCCAGCCGAATGGGCGCCTTGATCGGCCGTCCGTCCAGCCAGATCCTCGGCTATTCGCTGCCGGCCCTGCTCGGCGGCCATTCCGACCTCGGCCGCGTCTTGCTCGACAAGCAGGCCTTCACCAACCTCGAGATGGAGCTGAAGACCGCACGCGGCAATCGCTGGATCTCTCTGTCGGGCGACCCGATCATCGACACCGCCGGTCGCTTCGAGGGTTTCCGCGGCGTCGGGCTCGACATCACCGACGTCCGCCACACGCAGGAGCGGCTGACTCACCTCGCCAATGTCGACGTGCTGTCGGGCCTGCCCAACCGCGGCCGCGTCCGCCAGCTGCTCGGCGAGGCGCTGCGCGCGGCGACCGCCGGCAATGTGCCCTGCGCGATCATGTTCCTCGACCTCGACGGCTTCAAGCCGGTCAACGACACCTTCGGCCATCCCAAGGGCGACGCGGTGCTGCAGGCCGTGGCCAAGCGCCTGTGCGACGAAGTCGGTGCCGACGGCCATGTCGGCCGCCTCGGCGGCGACGAGTTCGCCATCGTCGTCCCCGACGCCCAGAGCCGCCGCAAGATCGAGCAGATGGCCGACCGGATCATCGTCGCCATCGCCGAGCCCTTCCTCATCGACGGCACCGAAATCCGCATCGGCGTGTCGGTCGGCTGCGCCTTCGGCCCGATCGACGGCGCCACCGTCGACGACCTCATCCTCAAGGCCGACCTCGCGCTCTACCAGGCGAAGGACGCCGGCCGCGGCGTCGTTCGCTACTTCAGCTCCGAATTGCAGAGCGAGCAGGAGGACCGGGTGCGGCTCGAAGCCGACATCCGCGCCGCCCTCGAAAGCCGGCAATTCTACCTCGCCTTCCAGCCCCTGGTCAGCGCCAAGAACCAGAAGCTGGTCGGCTTCGAGGCACTGGTCCGCTGGAACCACCCGCGTCGCGGCTTCGTGCCCCCGAACGTCTTCATCCCGGTCGCCGAGGAATGCGGCCTGATGGGCCCGCTCGGCGAATTCATCATCGAGGAAGCCTGCCGCGCCGCCGCCAGCTGGCCCGAGCCGATCACCGTCGCCTTGAACGTCAGCCCCAAGCAGATCATCCTGCCGAACCTGCCCAACGTTGTCAGCCAGGCGCTCGCCCGTCACAAGCTGCCCGGCAACCGGCTCGAGCTGGAAGTGACCGAAGGGGTGTTCCTCGACAGCTCCAGCCGCAGCCTCGACGTGCTCGGCCGCCTGCGCGCGCTCGGCGTCGGCATCGCGCTCGACGACTTCGGCACCGGCTACTCGTCGATCGGCTATCTGAACAAGGCCGTCTTCCACAAATTGAAGATCGACGGCAGCTTCGTTCGCGACGCCGGCACCCGCCCCGGCAATGTCGCGATCATCAAGTCGATCGTCAGCCTCGCCAAGGACTTCCGCATGTCGGTCACGGCCGAGGGCGTCGAGACCGCCGAGGATTTCGAGCGCATGCGCGAACTCGGCTGCGACACCATCCAGGGCTACCTCTTCGGCAAGCCCCTCTCCTACGACCGCGCCAATCAGCTGGTCATGGGCCTCGGCGCCCGGAAGATCGCCAGCTAGTTCTTCGCCATGTCCCGAAGCACGGGATTGGCGACGGCCGGAACGGCTTCGAGCAGGACCGACAGGAATGCCTCGCGGCCAGCGCACATGGTGTCGGCCGGCCCCGTCAGCTTCAGGGCATTCTCCATCTGGCTAAGGCTGAGATCCGCCCGCTTGCGCGCATCCTCCACCAATTGACCGGGAATGGAGAAGCGCCGCGTGCCCTCCTCCCGAAGCGCAAGCTCCCGCTTCGGGTCGAGTGCGAAGATCAGTTCGGATTCAACGACACGCAACCGCTCGGCATAGGTGCGTTGGCCGATGAAGGAGCGGCCCTGAAGGAAAGCCTCGCACTCGGCCGGACGGGCCTTCAGCTCGGCCAGGGTCTCCTGCTGCAGTTCAACCCGATCCCTCAGCAGCGGGAGCGGGGCCGTCGTCCAGTCGGCGTCGACTTGCCGCGACAATCGTTCGCGCATCCGGGCCTGGAAGTCGGCCGAGGTCTCGCCGTTCGTCTTCGCCCGCGCATGCTCGGCGGCGACATAGTCGAACAGCCGGTCGTTGCGGGACCGCGCCAGCGAGACGAACGTGTCGTCACCCCAGTTGGAAAGCAGCGCGCGCCACTCCTGCTCGAGGGTCCCGAGCGAGCTGTAGACCACGGCGGGAGGAGCGCTCGATGACCGGCTCGGCTCGGTCTCGCAAGACCGGTGCCAGACGTTGAGGGCGATCAGCACCATCCAGACGGCAAAGAAGCCGGTGCGCTTGGCCCCGGTATCGCGCACTTCCCACAGGCTGACCCGCCAGGAATCGAAATGATGTTCGAGCGTCGGGTGCCGCGTCCGCACGAGGGTGAGCAGCTCGTCGACCTTGTCCTGGCCAACGAACCAGCCTTTCCGGCTATGCTCGCTGGCAGGCTCGCGAAGCTCGTTCCACGCCTTGTGCAACCGGTGTGACGGTTCATCCAGCGCACGCGCCATGGCGAGATCGCGCCGCCGCTCCAGCACCGCCGCGAGCGCCGGCTCGGCCGTCAGCTCGTCCTCGCCGCTCCAGCCGAAGAAGGTCGCCGCCGGCTCGATCAGCATGTCCGATTGCGGCATGCTTTCGGCGATCACCTCGGCAAAAATCTCCGAGCCCTGCGCCAGCATGCCGACGTGTCCGAGCAGGGGATTGTCGACCAGCCGGTTCCAGTGATCCGCGATCGCCTGTTGCTCTTCCTCGGCCAGCGGGCGCTGCTGTTCCCGCGCTTCAGCCAGCAGAGCAGCAATGGCGCTGGTGTCCTGCGACAGCGCCAGGCGCAGATCCTCGAACAGCGCAGCGTCGGCGGACGCCTCCTCGGCGGCAGGCTCCATCACCATCGTGTCCGCGTCAGCCGCGACGCTGGGTTGCGCCTCCGCCGCTTCGAGCGATCCGACATATACTTCGTCCGAGGGCTCGCCAAAGCCGTCGGCATGGCGGAGGGCGACATCGCGCGCCTCGCGCAGCCCCTCATAGCCCTGCGGGTCGGCCTCGATGTCCATCGCCTTGAGCTTGGCCGCATAGGCTCGGCGAATGGCCTTGCGATCGTCGGTCGGTTCGATCCCGAGCGTGCGAAAGCAGCTCGCGACCCTCACAGGAAGCGCTCGGCTTCGAGCTGATCGAGCGCTGCGGAGAATTGCTTGCGCGCCTCGTCGATGGCGCGCGGGTCCTGGCTCTCGATCACTGCCCGGAAGTGGTTGATCATGCCGGAGAGATGCTCGCGCTGTGGGCCGAGATGGTCCTCATAGGCGCGCTCCGCCCGGGCCAGCAGGGCGACGTTCATCGCATCCTCGCGCGGGTGGATCTTGAGCGCGGCCAGTGCCGCCTTCCTCTTCTCAAGCTCGGCCTGCGGCATCCCGCCCTCGTCGTCGGCGATGGTGAGATTGGCCCGCTCGCCGGTCGCCGGGATGAAGGTGTCCACTTCGAGCAGCCCCGACAGGTCGTAGCTGAAGCGCACGTTGACCACGACCTCGCCGGCCGGTCGCGGCGGGACCTTGAGCGTGAGGCAGCCGAGCTTGACGTTGTCGGACACCAGCCGGCTTTCGCCCTGATAGACCTCGATCGCGATCTCGCGCTGCTTGTCCTGCACCGTCAGATAGGTCTGCTCGCGGCTGGCGGGAATCGGCGTGTTGCGTTCGATGATCGGCGAGAACTGGCCGGTGATGAAGACTCCGCGCGGGTCGTAACTCCCCGCCTCCACCCCGAGGGTGAAGGGGCAGATGTCGGTCATCCGAACCTCGTCGAGGTGGATGTCGCGGTCCATGAGGCCGACCTGTACCGCCGCGCCCAGCGCGACCGCCTCGTCCGGATGGACGCGATGATTGGGGAAGCGGCCGAACAATCGGGTGATCGCCTTGCGCACCACCGGCATGCGCGTCGCGCCGCCGACCAGCACCACGTCCGACAGCTCGTCAGCCCTGATCCGGCTGTCGCGCAGCGCCCGCAGCACCGGCTCGCGCAGCCGCGCCACGAGGCCCGCTACCTGCGCTTCGAACTCGTCGGTCGCGACGGTGGTGGCCAATCGCTCCTCGCCAATGGTCAGCGCGAACTCGCCGCTGTCGGCGTCGGTCAGCTGGCGGCGGCAGGTTTCGGCGGCGGCCAGCAGTCGGGTCCGCAGCAGCTCGGCGTCATGCCGCTGCCGCTCGATGCCCAGCCGCGGTTCGGCCAACCCGATCAGCGCCTCGTTGAAGTCCTCGCCGCCCAGCCGGTTGTCGCCCGCCGACGCCCGCACCTCGATGATGCCATCGAAGATCTCGACGATCGACACGTCGAAGGTGCCGCCGCCGAGGTCGAACACGAGAAAGGGCTCATGATCGTCGCGGTCGCTGATTCCGAAGGCGAGCGCGGCCGCCGTGGGCTCGTTGATCAATCGATCAATAGGCAGCCCGGCAAGCTCGCCCGCCCGCCTGGTCGCCTTGCGCTGGCGGTCGTTGAAGTAAGCGGGCACCGTGACGACGGCGCCAGTCACTTCGGTGCCGAGGAAGGCCTCCGCGTCGCGCTTCAGCGACTGCAGGACCAGGGCCGACAGCTCTTCCGGCGCGAATTCCCGCTTGCCGAGCTTGCGGCGATGGGCCGTCCCCATGTGGCGCTTGAACGTGGTCGCGGTTGCCTGCGGATGGGTCAGCTGCCGGTCTAGCGCCGCCCGGCCGACGAACAGGGTCCCGTCCTCTCCCAGCGATACCGCGGAAGGGGTCAGGACCTCGCCAAGTGCGTTGGGAATGAGGACCGGCGCGCCATCCTTGAACGCCGCGACCAGACTGTTGGTCGTGCCAAGATCGATACCGATACGCAACTGATTGCCCCCTGCCGCAGAACAGGATTTGTGAAAGGAGGATGTCCCGAACACAAGCGCGGATGTGCCGGTCGGCAATCAGGCGTCAGCCAGTGCCTTTCTGACCGCAACGCCGAGCGCATCGGCGCGGAACGGCTTGGACAGGAGCGTCGCGCCTGGCGCCGCGGCGCGGATTGCGTCGGTCTCGCTGTAGCCGGAGACGAACAGGATTGGCTGGACCGGCCGCTCGGCCCGCATCACCTTCGCCACGTCAGCCCCCGACATGCCGGGCATGAGAAAGTCGAGCACCACCAGGTCCGGCGGCACACGCCGGAATTCACTGAGTGCCGCTTCGCCCTCTGCCGCTTGCGCCACCTCGTAGCCGAGGTCGTCGAGGCTGGCGACGATGAAGCCGCGCACGTCCGGATCGTCATCGACCACCAGCACCCGCGCCGCCCGCTCGGGGGCGCTCGCTTCTATGGGCGATGCGCCTTCTGTCGGAGCGGGAACGGCCTCGGGCCCGGCGCACCGGAAAGAAAGGCGCACCACCGTTCCCTCGCCCGGCCGGCTCTCGATCCGTGCCGTGCCGCCCGACTGGCGCGCCACGCCATAGACCATGGACAGGCCGAGGCCCGTTCCGCGGCCGACCTCCTTGGTGGTGAAGAAGGGGTCGAAGGCGCGGCTCACAACCTCTTCGCTCATGCCGCAGCCGGTGTCGGAGATGCAGAGCTCGATATAGTCTCCCGGTTCGAGCTCGGGATCCTCGTCGACCTGGCGCCGGACGGTGGCGATCGTCAGCAGGCCGCCGTCGGGCATGGCGTCGCGCGCGTTGATGGCGAGGTTGAGCACCGCCAACTCGAGCTGCGTGGGATCGGCCAGAACCGGCAGGTTCTCCTTGTCGAGCGCGAACCTCTTCTCGATCCTAGGCCCGAGGACGTTGCGCAGCAGCGGCCGCATGTTGTCGACCAGCGGCGCCACCAGGGTCGGCCTCACCTCCAGCCGCTGCACCCGGCTGAAGGCCAGCAGCTGCGCCGTCAGCCGGGCACCCCGCTCCGCCGCCTCAAGCGCATTCCTCGCATAGCGTTCCAGCTTGGGCTCGCGCGCCTGTCGAACGATCATGTCCAGCCCGCCGACCACCACGGTCAGCAGATTGTTGAAGTCGTGGGCGATGCCGCCCGTCAGCTGCCCCAGCGCCTCCATTTTCTGGCTTTGCCGGAGCTGCTCCTGCGCGCCGCGAAGCTCGGTCACGTCGCGCGCCTCGCCAACCAGGTAGATGGGCTTGCCGTCCGGCCCCATCACCGGCTTGATCGAAGCCAGATGCGTTTGCCGCCGGCCGTCGATGGTCACGTTGAGCTCGGTGGTCACCGTCTCGCCGAGTGCGCCGCGCCGAACCAGCTCGCGCATCTGCTCCTCGGCCCTCGGGTCGCCCGCGACCGGGGGCAGCTCCCATGCCTTGCGCAGGTAAAGCAGGTCGGCATCGCAATTGATCGCCTCGATGGCGGTGCGGTTGACTTCCAGATAGTCGCCTTCGGGCGTGAGCAGGGCGATCATTTCCATCGCCGTGTCGAACACTGCCCTGAACCGCGCCTCGCTCGCCGACAGTTCGGCGGTGCGCTCCTCGACCAGCTGGCGGAGGTTCAGTTCGCCCTCCTTGGCGACGGTGATGTCGACCGCGCCGCCGATGAAGCCGATCAGCTCCCCGTCCGGCCCGAAGCGCGGGCTGGAGACGGAGCGCAGCCAGCGCCACTCGCCGTCCGCCCGCTTGAACCGCCCTTCGATACTGAACGGCTGCAAGCTCGCCTCGCCCGCCACGCTGTCCGCCGCCACCCGGTCCCAGTCGTCGGGATGGATGAAATTCTTCCAGTCGTGGGTGCTGGCCTCCTCGGGCGCGATCCCGGCAAACGCGAGATAGGCGTCGTTGACGAACTCGCGGCGGCGATCCATCCGCGTCACCCACATGATGACCGGCGCCGAATTGGCGATCCGCCGGAAGCGCGCTTCCGACTCGCGCAGCGCCCGCTCCGCCACCCTCTGCTCGGTCACGTCGGTGATCAGCGCGACAAAGCTGGTGACATTGCCGTCCGCGTCCCGCTGCGGCAGATATTCCGTCTGGAGCGCGACCGTGCCCCGACTCGGATGCTGATATTCGGCCGCGAACCACTGCGGCTCCCCGGCCAGGGCGCCGGCCACCATCGGCCCTCGCGTCGCATAGGCCGCCTCGCCCAGCATCTCGCGCAACGTGCGGCCGAGGATCTCGCCGCGCGATCGCTCGAAGAACTCGGCGACCGCCTTGTTGCAGAAGAGGTAGCGTTCTTGCCTATCGAGCAAGGCAATCGGCATTGGCAGGGCGTCGGCGATGCCGAGCACGCGTGCGAAGTCGAAGTCGCCCATCGCCCCCGCGGGGCCGTCCCTGCCACCTTCGCCCATGCGATCAGTCTAGACCTGCGTGGAGGGCGGCGGCAATCGCCACTTGATCAGTGGACGAACCGCGCCACCACGTCGCGGTAGGAACGGCTGACCTTCACCTGCGCGCCCGAGTTCAGCACCAGGAAGCATTCGCCGTTGGTGTGCGGCTTGACCTGCCGGACGAGGTCGAGATTGACGATGGTCGACCGGTGCACCCGCTGGAAGCGGCGCGGATCGAGGCGCTTCTCGAGGTCCTTCATCGTCTCGCGCAGAATGAGCGTGTTGTCGCCCGTCTGGATGCACATGTAGTCGCCGGCCGCGTCGATCCGCTCGATCGTGTCGACGTCGACCCGGAAGATCTGCCCCTGGTCCTTGATGTTGATCATCTTCTCGAACCGGCCCGGCGCAGGATCGGCGGCATTGCCCTCGTCCAGTTCCTCGGCCGCTTCGGGCGCATGCTCGGCGAGCGCTTCCTTCAGCCGCTCGGCATGGCTTGCCGCATGGCGTTCCGACAGGCGCTGGCGGACCCGCTCCATGGTCGTCGCCAGCCGGTCCTCGAGCACCGGCTTCTCGAGATAGTCGACCGCCTGCACCTCGAAGGCGCGAAGCGCATGCTCGCTGTAGGCCGTGACGAACACGAACAAGGGCGGGTCGACGTCCATCAGCCCCTGGATCACCGAGAAACCATCGAACCCGGGCATCTGGATGTCGAGAAAGACGAGGTCGGGCTTGTGGGTCTTGATGGAGCGGATCGCTTCACGGCCGTTGGAGGCGGTGGCGATGATCTCGACATCGTCGTGCGCCTGGAGACGGAGCATCAGCCCCTGTGTCGCCAGGGGCTCGTCGTCGACCAGGATGGTTCGGATCGGCATGAAGGTCCTTTTCTATTCTTTCGCCTGCCGTCAGCCCGTCAGGTGACGGGCGTCGAGCGGTATTTCGACGATAACGCTGAACCCCCCATGTTCGTTCTTGCCTGTCGTGAAGCGGTGCCGCTCGCCATAGGCTTGCGCCAGACGGTCGCGTGTGTTCGCCAGACCGACGCCGGTCGACTGGGTCGCGACCAGCGCGTCCTGCCCGCCGCTGCCATTGTCGGCCACCTCGATGCGCACGAATTCGCCGCTCGGCACCGCGGTCAGCCAGATGTCGGCCCCATTCTCGCTCGGGGTCACCGCATATTTGATGGCATTCTCGATCAGCGGCTGCAGCAGCAGGCTCGGCAACCGCACCCCGATGGTCGCCGCCTCGATCCGGAAATGCGGCCTCAGGCGCTCCTCGAACCGCATCTTCTCGATCTCTAGATAGAGCTTCAGCGTCTCCACCTCCTGCGCCAGCGTCACCTGCGCGGTCGGCTCGTTCGCCAGCGTGTAGCGGAGGAAGCTGCTCAACCGGGCGAGCATCGCATTGGCCCGCTCGGTCTGCTTCAGCAGCACCAGCGTCGAAATGCTGTTCAACGTATTGAACAGGAAGTGCGGGTTGAGCTGGTAGCGGAGCATCGCAAGCTGGGCGGTCGACGCCTGGCTCTCCAGCCGCGCGCGCTGGTCGATCTCCTCTTCCAGCAGCAGATAATAGTTGATCCCGTAATAAAGCGCCGACCAGGCCGCCAGGAGCGCGAAATTGAGCAGGATGGCGCCGAACCATTGCACGCCGACCGGGCTCGCCCCCGGCTTGACGAAGGTGGCATGGCTCCACGTCTCGATGATCGAGAAGGCGGCCGAGGCAAGCATCACCGCGCCCAGGCTCAGGATGACCGTATAGAGCGCCCGCATGGTGATCAGGCGCCGGTAGAGGCTCGCCAGCAGCAGCGTCAGCGAATAGCCGGTCGCGGTCAGCAGCAGCGTGTGGACGACGAACATGGCCGGCACGGCATTGGCCACGCCCGACAGGGTCCTCAGGATGAAATAGCCCGTCCAGCCGGACGACTGCAGCACCCAGAAGGCGCGATTCTTGTCGGCGAAGAAGGGCGCATCGAGCCCGACCGTCCGAGCGATCGGCCCTTTCCGAGGTGCCAAGGCCCGCGCCCGCCGGGGCGGCTGCTGCGTCACCGGTCGCTCGGTCAGGGTCGCGCTGTCGGTTGCCATGGATGCCTCATATAAGCGTCCCATCCCAGCATTGCGAGCGCGGTGGGGTGCCGGTCGAGGAGCGCCGGCTCCCTGGTCGTCGCGGGGGAGCCTGGCGACGAAGCAACCACGCTGCTTCCCCCGCCATTCAGCGTCGGTTAGAGCGCCGCCTTGCCTAGTAGGATTTCGTGCCGCATCCCGTCCTTGGCACTTAACGCATTGAAATGCGCGGAAGTGGTCGAAGTGGACGATATGCGATTTTTCGTAGCTGACCCGGGATATCACATGAAACGCATCTTCCTCCTCGCCTCGGCCCTCACGCTCTCGGCCTGCCAGACCGCTGCCCCGGGAGGCAGCGAAGCGCCGGCCGTCTCGCCGGTCCTCGCCACCGCCGACGCGGCCGACCCGCACAGCTACGCCCGCCCGCTCGAGGCTCGCGTCACCCATGTCGCGCTCGACCTCGCCTTCGACTTCGCCGCCAAGTCGGTCGGCGGCACCGCCACCCTCGACATCGACCGCCAGGCCAATGCGCGCGAGATCGTCCTCGACAGCGACGGCTACCGGGTCAGCGCAGTCACCGACGCCGCCACCGGCGCGCCGCTCGCCTTCGCCTATGGCGCCGACCATCCCGCGCTCGGCCGACCGCTCACCATCCAGCTCGCACCCGCCACGCGAAAGATCCGCATCGCCTACACCGCCCGCGACGCCGAGGCGCTGCAGTGGCTGGAGCCGTCGCAGACCGCCGGCAAGCGCCAGCCCTTCCTCCTCAGCCAGGGCCAGGCCATCCTCAACCGCAGCTGGATCCCGACCCAGGACAGCCCCGGCATCCGCCAGACCTGGGAAGCGCGCATCACCGTGCCGAAGGCGCTCGAAGTGGTGATGAGCGCTCCCGACCGGCGCGAGCTCGGCAGCACCGCGACGACCCGCACCGTCGGCTTCCGAATGGACAAGGCGGTCGCCCCCTATCTCATCGCCATCGCCATCGGTGACATCCGCTTCCAGTCGCTCGGGGCCCGCACCGGCGTCTGGGCCGAACCCGCCACCCTTCCCGCGGCGGCGAAGGAGCTCGAGGACACGGAGAAGATGGTCGCGGCCGCCGAGCGGCTGTTCGGTCCCTATCGCTGGGGCCGCTACGACATGATCGTCCTGCCGCCCTCCTTCCCGTTCGGGGGCATGGAAAATCCGGTGATGACCTTCCTCACGCCGACCTTCATCGCCGGCGACAAGAGCCTGGTCAGCCTGATCGCCCACGAACTCGCGCACAGCTGGTCGGGCAATCTCGCGACCAACGCGACCTGGGCCGACTTCTGGCTCAACGAGGGCACGACCACCTACGCCACCACCCGCATCGTCGAGGAAGTGTACGGCAGGAAGGTCGCCGCCCAGCAGATCGCGCTCGGCATCGACAGCCTGAACGGGGAGCTGAAGGCGCTTCCCGCCGCCGACACCCGTCTCGCCATCGACCTCAAGGGCCGCAGCCCCGACGATGGCCTGACCGAGATCGCCTATGAGAAAGGCGCGGCCTTCCTGCGCATGATCGAATCCAATGTCGGCCGCGAGCGGTTCGACCCGTTCCTGCGCAAGTGGTTCGACGACAATGCCTTCCGCCCGGTGACCAGCGCCATGTTCCTCGCCGCCGTCCGGCGCGACCTGATCCGCGGCGATGCGGCGCTCGAGCAGCGCATGCAGCTCGAACGCTGGGTCTATGAGCCCGGAATCCCGGCCAATGCCGTTGCCGCCGATCCCCAGGCCTTCGCCGAAGTGGACGCCGCCGTCGCGGCCTACGCCTCGGGCACGCTGCCTACCGCCGCCTGGCCGCGCTGGACGACCGACGAGCGCCTCCGCTTCCTCAACCGCCTCCCGCGCGAGCAGGGCCGGGCAAGGCTGGACGCGCTCGACCGCGCCTTCGGCCTCGACAGGATCGGCAACAACGAGGTGCTGTTCGCCTGGCTGAGCCTCGCCGTCGCCAACCGCTACGATCCGGCGGTTCCGGCACTGGAGCGCTTCGTCCTGGCCCAGGGTCGCCGCAAGTTCGTCCGTCCCCTGTTCCTCGCCCTCGAAAAGGACGAAAGCTGGGGCCGCCCAATCGCCCGGCGCCTCTATCCCCGCGCCCGTCCGCTCTACCATCCGCTGGTGACGGGCGAGCTCGACAAGCTGTTCGGGCGCTAGGTCCGGCGGCACGCGACAGGGGTCACTGGCAGGCCTGACGGGGAGACCAGGCGGAACAGGCCTCGTGAAAGGTCGTTCACTCGACGCAAAGGGGGCTTTGCAGGCCCCTTCGCGCGTGCCTCCCTTTCGCCGTCAGGAACGATGCTGCTACGCCCGCCGCCACCCGACCTCATGCTTGGCGCAAGCCTGTTCCTCGACTTCGACGGAACATTGGTCGAGATTGCCGAGGCTCCGGATGCGATCCGCGTCGGCGAAGGCGTGCGGCAGCTTCTGGCCGACCTGTCCGACCGTCTCGGCGGAAGGCTCGTGCTGGTCAGCGGCCGGTCGTCCGCCGATGTCCGGACATGGCTTGCTCCCCTCGCGCTTCCGGTGGTCGGTAGCCACGGTCTCGAACTGCCCGGCCGGTCCGTGTCGCCCCCCGATGAACTCGAGACAGGCATTCTCCAGCTGCAGCGTCTCGAGCAGCGCTTCGCGGGGGTGCTGGTCGAACGCAAGCCGATGGGCGCCGCCCTGCATTACCGGCAGGCACCGAATGCCGGTGAGGCGTGCCGGCTCGCGGCCGAACAGGTCGCGGCGGTGACTGGTCTCAAGGTGCAGCCCGGCAAGATGGTGTACGAATTGAAGCCGGCCGAGGCGGACAAGGGAACGGCCATCCGCATCCTCATGGCCGAGCCGCTCCATGCGGACACGCGGCCGGTCTTCATCGGCGACGACCTGACCGATGAACACGGGTTCGCTGTCGCCCGGGAACTCGGCGGCGCAGGCGTGCTGGTCGGCGAGGAGCGCCCGACCGCCGCCACCTATCGCCTGCCCGGTGTGGCCGCCGTCCACCAATGGCTGAACGACGCGCTGGAGCGACTCCCATGAGCGACCTCGACCTCTGGCCGATCGGTAATTGCCAGGTCAGCGCCCTCGTCGATCGTGACGCGCAGATGGTCTGGGCCTGCGTGCCGCGGGTGGACGGCGATCCCCTCTTCTCCGCGCTCCTCGGCGGCGAGGGCCAGGAGCAGGGCCTGTGGGCGATCGACCTCCACGATCAGGTCGAGGTGCGGCAGGAGTATCTGCGCAACACGCCGATCCTTTCGACGCGCAAGACGGACTCGGCCGGCAACGCCATCGAGATCATCGACTTCTGCCCGCGCTTCCGGCGCCTCGGCCGCACCTATCGGCCGGTCGCCTTCGTGCGAATGATCCGCCCGCTGGCAGGCAGCCCGCGAATCCGGGTGCGCCTCAAGCCGACCCAGAATTGGGGGCAAGCGGCCGAGCCCCTGCCCGGCGGGTCCAACCACATCCGCTTCGCCCTTCCGGCGCTGCCGATGCGGCTGACGACCGATGCGCCGGTGGCAATGGTCCGGGAAGAACGCTTTTTCCGGATCGAGCGGCCGATGACCTTCTTCCTCGGGCCGGACGAGCCGTTCGGCGACGATCTCAGCCGAAGCGCGGCCGACATGCTGGCCAGCACGACGACCGAGTGGCGCGAGTGGGTGCGCGGGCTTGCCACCCCGGTCGAGTGGCAGGATGCGGTGATCCGCGCCGCCATCGCCCTCAAGCTCTGCCAGCATGAGGAGACCGGCGCCATCGTCGCCGCGCTGACGACGTCGGTCCCCGAGCATGAAGGCTCCCAGCGCAACTGGGACTATCGCTACTGCTGGATCCGCGACGCCTATTATACCGTCCAGGCCCTCAACCGGCTCGGCGCGCTCGACGTGCTCGAGGGCTATCTCGTCTACCTGCGCAACATCGTCGACGCGGCCCGCGGCGGCGACATTCAGCCGCTCTATGGGGTGAGCGGCGAGGCCGGCCTCGAGGAGCGCATCGAGGACGGCCTGCCCGGCTATCGCGGCATGGGACCGGTCCGGGTCGGCAACCAGGCCTATGAACAGGTCCAGCATGATGCCTACGGCCAGATCGTCCTGTCCAACGTTCAGGCCTTCTTCGATCATCGGCTGTTCCGGATGGCGACCGCCGAGGACTTCGCCTCGCTCGAACGGATCGGCGAGCGCGCGTTCGAACTGCACGACCAGCCCGACGCCGGCCTGTGGGAGCTGCGCACCCGCAAGCATGTCCATACCTATTCTTCGGCCATGTGCTGGGCCGCCTGCGATCGCCTGTCGTCGGCCGCGCAGGCGCTCGGCATGGAGGAGAAGGCCGGCTTCTGGTCGGAGCGCGCGACGACCATCCGCCAACGCATCGAGCAGGCGGCCTGGCGCGAGGACACCAGGCGTATCTCGGCCACCTTCGAAGGCGACGACCTCGACGCGAGCCTGATCCAGCTGCTCGACCTGCGCTTCTTCGCGCCGGAGGATCCGCGCTTCCAGGGCACGCTGCGCGCGGTGGAAGAGGGGCTTCGGCGCGGCTCCCACATGCTGCGTTACGCCACGGAGGATGATTTCGGACTGCCGGAGACGGCGTTCAACGTCTGCACCTTCTGGCTGATCGAGGCGCTCCAGGCGACCGGCAGGCAAGCCGATGCACGGGCGCTGTTCGAGGAAATGCTGTCCCGCCGCACGGCCGCCGGCCTCCTGTCCGAGGACATCCACCCACAGACCGGCGAGCTGTGGGGCAATTACCCGCAGACCTATTCGCTGGTCGGGACCATCAACTGCGCCGTCCTGCTCAGCAAGCCGTGGAGTTCGGTCCGATGAGCCGCCTGATCGTCATTTCGAACCGCGTCGCCGCGGCGACCGGCGGAGCGGCCGGTTCGCAAGGGGGGCTGGCTGTCGCACTGACCGCCGCGCTGCGTGAATATCGCGGCCTGTGGTTCGGCTGGTCGGGCGAAGTGACCGACGAGTTCACCGGGCAGATCACCTTTCACCGTGAGGATGGCGTCACCACCGCGACCGTCGACCTCGAGGAGCAGGACGTCGAGGAATATTACAACGGCTACGCCAACCGCACCCTGTGGCCGCTCTTCCATTATCGCATCGACCTCGCCGAATATGAGCGGGGCTTCGCCGGCGGCTACCAGCGCACCAACGAACGTTTCGCCGAGACGGTCACGCCCCTGATCGAGCCGGACGACGCCGTCTGGGTGCAGGATTATCACATGATCCCGCTCGGGGCCGAGCTGCGCAAGCGCGGCTGCCGCAACCGCATCGGCTTCTTCCTCCATACGCCCTGGCCGCCACGGCGGCTGCTGCTGACGCTGCCGGAAGCCTCGGACCTGGTCTCGACCATGTTCGCCTATGACGTGATCGGCTTCCACACCAACGAATGGTTGCAGTCCTTCGTCGAATTCGTCGTGATGGAATGCGGCGGCAGCTTCGCCGACGGCGTGCTCCGACTGGGCGAACGGCAGATCCGGCTGATCGTCTGCCCCATTGGCATCGACTGCGAGGATTTTGCCGCGCTCGCCCGCAGCGACGAGGCCCGCGACACCTGCACCCAGATGCGCGAAAGCGCCAATGGACGCGCGATGATGGTCGGGGTCGACCGGCTCGACTACAGCAAGGGCCTGGAGGAGCGCTTCCTCGGCTACGAGCGCTTCCTGATCGAGAATCCCGAAGAGCGGAAGGAGGTCTTCCTGCTCCAGATCGCGCCGCCGTCGCGCGGAACCGTCGAAAGCTACCAGCGCATCCGAAGCGCGCTGGAGGGCCTGTCCGGACGCATCAACGGCGCCCATGCCGACCTCGACTGGGTGCCGATCCGCTACGTGAACCAGGGCTATTCCCGCGGCGTGCTGGCAGGCGTCTACCGCGCCGCCCGGATGGCCCTGGTGACGCCGTTGCGGGACGGCATGAACCTGGTCGCTAAGGAATTCGTCGCCGCGCAGGACCCCGAGGACCCGGGCGTCCTCATCCTGTCGCGCTTCGCCGGCGCCGCCGTGCAGCTCACCGACGCGCTGCTGGTCAACCCGTACAGCGCCGAGGAACTGTCGGACGCCATCCGCACGGCGCTCGCAATGAGCCGCGAGGAACGCATCCGCCGCTGGCGGACGATGTTCGACAACATCCAGCGCGAGGACGTCATGTGGTGGCGCCAGCGCTTCACCGACACGCTGCTGTCCAGCGTCCCGACCTAGCCGCGGCAACCGCAGGTCCTGACCCCAGAGGTGGCGCTACCCTGATCAAGCAGCTTTTCGTCTTGAAGGACCCACAGACGGACATTCAAGCTCGCATCGCAGCCGCCGGTGAGCAGGCGCTCGTTCATCCGGCCTCGCTGGCGCCACCCATGATCGAACCCAAATTCACATGGTTAATGGAAGAGCTCTCCGGAAGTAGGTCGTTCACTCCCGAAGCCGCTGCTTTCGAAGACACTTTCGAGCCCATTTTGAAGGTTTTGTTTACCAAACCTGCCTAGTCCCATCCGCATGTCCGGCGTAAAAAATGTGCTCGTCTGCGATGACGATGATCTCCTCCTCGAACTTCTCAGCTTTCGCCTCTCGGCCAAAGGCTACGAAGTGCGGACTGCCCGCAACGGCAAGGAGGCAATCGACAGCGCGTTCGCCGAGTCGCCCGATGCGGTGGTGCTCGACGCGATGATGCCGGTGCTCGACGGCTATGAGGTGCTTCGCCAGATCCGGGAGGCACCGCACATGCGCGACCTGCCCGTCATCATGCTGACCGCTCGGAAGGGCGAGAAGGATATCGTCGAAGCGCTCAGTCTCGGCGCGTCCGATTACCTAGCCAAACCATTCATCCCGGAGGAGCTTACGGCACGCCTGACGCGGCTGCTGACGAGGGCCGCCTGATGTTCGTCATTGCTGCAACCGGCGTGGCCGTGGTGGCGTCGGTCTCCATGCCGGACGTGCCGAAGACCAGCACGTATCGCGAAGCGGTGGTTGCCCGCCATGCCGGCCGGGCGGCGGAGGCGGCGCGTTTGCTCGAGCAATGGCTCGGCGAGCGGCCGAACGATGTCGATGCGCGGCTTCACTACGGCTACGCCCTGCTCGACCTCGGCCGAGCCGCAGACGCCGAGCAAGCCTTTCTCCAGGTCCTCGAACGGGCGCCCGACTATGCCGACGCCCGGATCGGCCTTGCGCGGATTGCGCAGCGCCGCGGCGATGGCGCCCGTGCTCGCGCCTGGCTGCGCCCGGTGCCTGCCGACAATGCCGATGCAAGCGTCATCCGAACGCAACTGGAGAAAGCTGGCGGGCCGCGCTGGACCGTCGACATGAGCGCGGGCGTAACGGCGGTTGGCCGTGGTCAACCGAATTGGCGCGAAGCATCGGGGCAAATCGCCTGGCGCGCTTCGGACGAGACGTCGGTGAGTGGACGGATCGAGGCATCGCGCCGCTTCGGCATGCACGACATCTACGGCGAAGCGCAACTCGTCCGCCGCTTCTCGCCCCGTTTCTCAACCTACCTCGTTGCCGGCGGCGCGCCCAAGGCCAACTACAGGCCACGCTGGCAGGTAGGCGGCGGAGCCTCGTCGGTGGTTCATGGCGGCGCGAATGCCACCGTCCTGTCCTTCGACCTGCGCGAGGCGCGATACGATTCGGGCCGCGTTGCGACTCTCCAGACCGGAGTCGAGCAGTATGTGCTGGGCGGCAAGGCCTCGCTGACTGGGCGATTGATCGCCCTTGTCGACGGAGGCCGGGTCCAAGCCGGCGCACTCAGCAGGATCGATGTCCAGGCCAATTCCGGACTGCGCCTGTTCGGCGGCGCCGCCAATGCGCCCGACACGTCGGAGGGTGTCGTCACCAGGGTGACCAGCCTGTTCGGCGGGGTCGAAGCGGTGCTTGGCCCGCGGCAGGTGCTGCGCCTTTCGCTCGCCCACACCGATCAGCAGGTAGGTGCCTCCCGCACGGAGTTCACGCTCGGCGCCGGATTGCGACTCTGATGTCGCTGATCGATCTGTGGACGATCTCGCTGCTGCTGTCGGCGCTGGCGCTGTTGATCATCACCGGGCTGATCGTCGCACGGGTGATCACAGGGCGGCGCCAGCGTGAAGTCCAGGCGCAACGCGGCAAGCTCCTGCCGCTGCTCCTTGGATCGGCCTCGGATGAGGAACTGGCGGAATTGCGACGCTCAGGGCCGGACATCCTGGGCTCGCTGGTGACCGAACTGATCGAGCTGGTACGCGGTGACGAGCGGGCGCAATTCGTCGCCACCGCCACCCGCGCAGGGGTGACCTGCACGCTCCGCCGACAACTCGCATCGGGGTCAACGCAGGCAAGGGCGGTCGCGGCCGAGGTGCTCGGCAACTTCCCCGACGAGCTTTGCACAGCCGCCCTCGAAGAAGCGCTCGACGATCGGGATTCGCGGGTCCGGCTCACCTCCGCGCTGGCACTGGCGAGCTCCGATCGTTCGCCTCCCCCGCAGTTGCTGGTTCAGCGTCTGGGGCTCGGCATTCACGAGCATTCGCTGCTGACTGTCACGTTGCTGAGCGAAATCTCGCGTCAGCGGCCCGACGAGGTGCGAGCCCTCATCGATGGGGACGATGTGCCCGCGGCCGTGAAGGCCGCTGCGATCGAGGCCTTGTCGAGCAGCGGGGACTATTCCCTGGTCGGCGTGATCTGCCGTCTGACCCTGGCAGCGGGCGATCTTTCGCCCGAGCTTCCACGCTACCTTCGCGCACTTGGTGCATTTCAGCATCCCGCAGCGCTTCCCGCCATCCGCCTCCACCTCGCCAGCTCGACCTGGTGGGTGCGCGCCGCCGCTGCCGAGGCTGCGGGCCGGATCGGCCTGGCCGAAGCCAACCTGGAGCTGAGCCAATTGCTCGACGACAACGACTGGTGGGTCCGCTTCCGGGCCGGTGAAGCACTGACTCGCCTGGGCGAGCCCGGTCGCACCTTGCTAGCCGAGGCGAGCCGCTGCGGAACTGAGCGGGCACGAGACGCTGCTCGGCTGACCCTCGCCGAACAGGCCCTGACGGCATGACCCAGGGATTCGAGTGGCAGCCGTGGGCAGTCACGCTGGCGACCGCAACGGCGTGGATCGTGATCGCAACCGGTCTGCTGCAGATCGCCTTCTACCTCGTCCAGCTGGTCTATGCGGCGATCGGACTCGCCAAACGCCCGCCAGTGGTTCGCTCCGCGGTTCTGTGGCGGCGCTATGCCGACCAGGCGCCGCCGATCGCGGTGCTCGCCCCGGCGTTCAACGAGGAGGTGACGATCGTCGAGAGCGTGAATTCTCTCCTTGCGCTTCACTATCCGGAGTTCGAGGTGATCGTGATCAACGACGGCTCGAAGGACGGCACGCTGCAGCGGCTGATCGATCACTTCGGCGTGACGAGGGTCGACCGCTTCCACGAGCTGAGCGTCGCGCACCAGCCCATCCGCGGCATCTACGCCAACCCGCGCCTGCCCCGTCTGCTGGTGGTCGACAAGGAGAACGGGGGCAAGTCGGATGCGCTCAATGCCGGGATCAACGTCGCCCGTGCCCCGCTCTTCTGCTCGATCGATGCCGATTCACTGCTGGAAAGCGACGCGCTGCTGCGGACAGTCCGCCCATTCGTGGACGAGCCCGACAAGATGGTCGCGGTCGGGGGCACGATCCGGCTGGCCAACGGCAGCCGAATTGCCAGCGGCCGAGTCGAGGACGTTCGCCTTCCTCGCAACTTCCTCGCGCTGGTCCAGATCGTCGAATATCTCCGTGCCTTCCTGATGGCCCGGCTGGCGCTCAGTCGGATGCAGGCCCTGACCGTCATCTCGGGCGCCTTCGGTCTGTTCCGCCGTCGCCTTGCGCTCGAGGTCGGCGGCTACAGTCACAATACGGTCGGTGAGGACATGGAGCTCGTCATCAAGCTCCACCGCTACATGCGCGACAACAAGCGCCCCTATCGGATCGAGTTCATCCCCGATCCGGTCTGCTGGACCGAGGCGCCTGAGGACCTTGCCGTTCTCGGCAGGCAGCGGGCTCGCTGGCAAAGGGGGACGCTGGAGACCTTCTCGAAGCACAAGGACATGCTTTTCAACCCGCGCTACGGCCGTATCGGCTTCATCGGCTTCGGACAGGTTCTGGTGGTCGACGTGCTCGGACCGCTGGTGGAGGTCGCCGGCTACGTCCTCGTTCCCTTGCTGTGGGCGATCGGGCTGCTGTCGATCGAATATCTGCTCGCCTTTCTCGCGATCACTTTCACCTTCGGCGTCTTCATCAGCGTCGCGACGCTGATTCTGGAAGAGGTCGAACTTCGCCGCTTTCCGCACGCGCGCGATCTCGCCATCCTGACCCTGGTCTCGGTGGCCGAGAACTTCGGTTACCGGCAGCTCAGCAATTTCTGGCGGCTACGGGGCTTGTGGCAATATCTGCGCAAGCAGAAAGGCTGGGGCCAGATGACCCGCAAGGGCTTTCAGACCGCCTGAGCGATCCGCATCAGTTCCGCCAGAAGTGGTGCGGCCAGGCGATGCAGGACGTCCTCCGCCGCTTCCGCGTCCGCCGCCGCCTCAAGCGGCTGCGCCAATTCGGTGACCTTGGGGAAGCCGAAGCTTGATCCGCTGCCATGGAGCTTGTGCGCGATGGTAGTGACCGTGTGCCGGTCACCGGCCGCAAGTGCCTGCTCGAGCGTGCCGACGTGCACGGTTGCACGCTCGCGAAACCTGGCACGCAGAGCCTCGAAGGCCTTGGTCGTCACCGCAGATAGTCCCGCACGGTCGCGGCCAGCGTCATCGGGTCGAACGGCTTGCCGATCACACCGTTGGCGCCGAGCGCCAGAAGGGCCTCGCGTTCGGCGGCCTGGGTGCGGGCGGTGATGAACACCACGGGCGTGGAGCGTAGCATGGCATGGTCGCGCAGGGCGGCCAAAGTCGCCGGCCCGTCCATGTGCGGCATCATCACATCAAGCAGAATCAGGGCGGGCTTCCATTGGGGCGCGACGGCAAGCGCTTCCCGGCCCGAAGCACAGAGGAGGACCTCGAAGTCGGGATCCATCTCGAGCGACAATTCGGCAATCTCGCGGATCTCGTCTTCGTCGTCGATGTAGAGAATACGAGTCATGCCGCTTTCCTCTTGTCGCGCTCGAGCAGCGCGCCGACCTGCTCGGAGAGATCCGTCAGCGAGGTGAGTGACTTGGTCAGCACCCGGTCGACCGTCGAGGCAACCCCGGCGCTGACGTCAAGCGCGGTAAACAGGACGATCGGTGTCGCCGGATCGATCTGGCGGATCAGCGAAACGAGATCGAGGCCGCATCCGTCCTGCATCGCGATGTCGAGCAGGACCGCGTCATAATGGTGCCGGCGAAGCGATGCTCGGGCCTCGTGAACGCTCGGCGTGGAATGCACCTCCGCTCGGCCTTCCAGGGCGCTTGCCACCAGACGCAGCATGTCGGCGTCGTCCTCGACGTGGAGGATTCGATAGCCTTGATCGGGCATCGTCCTTGCCGTGATCTGGGTGTCGTCAGCCGGTGGAAACGTGGCGACCGCCGGCAAATCGACATGGAAGGTCGAGCCTTCGCCTGCAACGGAGGTGAACGACACCTCGCCGCCCGAGCGCAACACGATTTCCTTGACGATGCTCAGGCCCAGCCCGCTCCCTCCAACCAGCCGGGAGTCGCTCCCGTCTGCTTGCGCGAACTTGCCGAAGATGCGGCTGCGGAACTCTTCGGATATCCCGGGGCCGCGATCGATCACGCTGATCCGCCAGTGCTTACCGAATCGCTCGACCGACAGAGTCACCACGCCGCCCACCGGCGAGAATTTGATGGCGTTCGACAGCAGGTTGGTGAGCACCTGGCTCATGCGGTCGGCATCGGCCATGATCGCCGCGTCCGCCGGCACCGCGCCAACCTCCATGCTGACCTGATGCTTCTCCGCATAGCCCGAATTGGCATCGACCACCTGCTGCAGCAGGCTTTCGAGCGGTAGTTCCTGGTTGTCGAACTCCATCTTGCCCGACTCGATCTTCTCGATGTCGAGAATGTCGTTGATCAGCCGAATGAGCCGCTGGCTGTTGTTCAAGGCGATCTCGATCAGCCGCCGAGCCTTCGCACCGAGTTCGCCCGCCGCGCCGCCGGCAAGCAGCCCGAGCGACCCCGAGATGGAAGTCAGCGGCGTACGCAGTTCGTGGCTGACAGTGGCGACGAAGTCGGTTTTCATTCGCTCGACCCGGCGACGCTCCGTAATATCGCGACCGACGGCGAGAAATTGCACGCACTCGTGCAGCTGAACGGGTGTGGTGACAACTTCGGTTTCGAAGTAGGTGCCGTCGCCTCGCCGACCGACGAAGTCCTGCGATGGGCGGGCCCAGGCCTCGTTGCGAGCCAGACCCTGCAGATAGGCCTGGCTTACTTCCGGCAGCGGCGGTTCGGCGAAGAGTGTGAGGTTGGAGCAACCGATCATGGCATCGGAGGATCGCCCAAACAGGCGCTCGGCGGCGGCGTTGACCGAGATGATGTCGCCCTTCTCGTCGAGCATCATCATCGCGTCGGTGGCGTTGTCGAAGATCGCAGACTGGCGCATGCCTGAATCGGTCAGGCGCCGTGTCGAATGATGCAAGGTACGCACGGTCGAGACAAGCAGCCCCATCAGCACTAGTGCAACCGCGAGCAGCACCACCTCGGTAACCAGGACAGTCGTCTGCCGGCTCGCGCGCTGATCGGCAGCGCGCACGAGCATGTTCCGGGTGAGCGTTTTCTCATGATGCTCGAGTGTCGCTGCAAGCACTCGGGCATGGTCCATGAGGCGCTTGCCATGGCCGCTGGCGATGACGGCACTGGCGGACGCCTGCCCACCGCGTAGCCGAAGGGCGATCACCCCTTCGGAGTAGAGGATCTTGTCCTGTCCGCTGCGGACAAGGTCGGCAACGATGGCAGCCTCCTGACTTCCGGCGGGGTAAGATCGCTCAAGCTGGCGCGCGATCCGGGGTATTTCCCTCCGCGCCGCTTCAAGCGGTTGCAGGAAGTCGGGCCGTCCGGTCACGACGAAGCCGCGCTGACTGGTTTCGACGTCCTGCAGCTGCGACAGGTAGCGAAAGGCCAATCGGGAGCGCTCGTTGCTGGTTTCCACATCCGACAGCAGGCGCTGCTCAAACGATACGTTGCGCCATTGCAGGTTTGCGAGCTGGGCGATCATCACCACGCACAGCACGCCCAGGATGGAGGCGACGAGCTGACGCGGCAGCAGGCGCACGGAATGGGTCGAGGTCTTCGTCATCAGGCGACCGTCTCTGGCGCAAGAAACCTTCCGGTTAGTTAGTCGGTCAGCACCTAAGCATTTTTCCCATAAAATAAATTTCAGGCGAACGGCGAATGGCGAATGGCAGCTGCTGCCGAATTGGCGGCAGCCAATGCGCCTTGCACCGTTCCATCGTTGCGCTGACTGGCCGAACCGCCGGTGAGAAGCAGTCGCTGATCATCGATGTGACGAGATTCCGGAACTCACCCGCCAGGAGCTTCGGCCTGCCCGCCCCCCAGGGCCTCCGCATCAACGTCAGACCTTGACGCGCTCGTTCGAAAGCGGCCGTTCCGCTATCCAGCACGGGCGGACTCTGGCGCTTGTCGCCACATGGCCTTGCCCAGGAAGCGATACGTAGCTTAGCTATGTTTATCTATGCCAAGGAAGACTGCTGCCGGCGCCGCGGAAACGCGCCACACCATCGTGCGCGAGGCTCGGCGATTGTTCAGCGAGCGCGGGTTTGCGGATACGGCTACGGCAGAAATCGCAGCCGCTGCACAGGTGACCGAAGGGGCGCTTTTTCACCACTTCAAGAATAAGCGCGCCCTGTTTGAGGAGGTGGTGAACACCCTTGCCCGCGAGTTCCACGATGAGGTGCAAGCAGTGGGCCATCGGGAACAGGACGCACGCCCAGCTTTCCTGGCGGCCACGCGAGCTGCCCTCATCTTTTCTCAAGGCGAGGAATATCGGCGCATCGTTCTTGTCGATGCCCCATCAGTCCTCGGGAGCGCGGTCGCCAGGGAAATCGACAGCAGGTTCGGCCTCGACCTGATCTTGCCGGTCCTGCGAGCGCTGGCCCCCAAAGGAAGCGCAGAACCGCAGGTTCGCGCCCTGGCGCTGCTTGTACTCGGCTACCTCAACGAGGCGGCGTTCGCCTTGGCGCGCGGCGATGGGGACGTCGATGTAGATACCGTCATGGCTGTGCTCGAACGCACCTTGGACCGGCTGATCCTGACCTGACCCACAGAAACATAGTTGCACTACGTAACTTGACATAGTAACACTATGTAAGGCGCTGCAGTGCGGCTATGTTCACGAGGTTCAGGTGACGTTCGATTACATCATCGTCGGCGCGGGCACCGCTGGGTGCGTCCTCGCCGAACGCTTGACCGCAAGCGGTCGCAATCGGGTGGTGCTCGTCGAGGCAGGCCGGAAATCGTCCAACCCGTTCGTCGGTATCCCGGCTGGCTTCGCAAGGTTGTTTGGGTCGCGATACGACTGGGCGTTCACCAGCGAACCGCAGGCAAACGCAGGCGGGCGCAAGATCTTCGTTCCGCGCGGCAAGATGCTTGGCGGGTCCGCCAGCCTCAACGCGCAAATCCATCAATGGGCTCGGCTTGAGGACTTCGAAGGCTGGCGGCAGCTCGGTCTCTCGGACTGGGGCTGGTCGCAGGTCGAGCCCTACTTTGCCGAGCTTGAGGCAGCGGGAGCAGATATCCCGGGCGTTGACCGCGGGCGCGACGGTCCCATGCTCATCTCACGCAATGCGCATGTTCACCGGGCAACCAGGGACTTTGTCGAAGCCGCCCAGCCGGACAAGGCGCGAAGCGGTCCAACCTATAATGGGACCAGTGAACAGGGGGCGTGGATCGCGGAAGTCACGCATCATCGCGGTCGCCGATACTCCGTCTACGATGCCTTCCTGAAGTCGGCGCTGCAGCGGCCGAACCTTCACTTGCTAAGCGGCTTGCCGGCTCAGCGTATCCTCTTCGAGGGCCGGCGGGCCGTTGGGATCGTGGCGGACGGGCGCACTGTAACAGCAGCCAAGGGGGTTATCTTGGCGGCGGGGGCGATAGGCTCTCCTCACTTGCTTATGGTGTCGGGCGTCGGGGCGGCCGACCACCTGCTCGAAGTCGGGATCAAGCCCCTGGTCAGCCTTTCCGGGGTCGGTGAGAACCTTCACGATCACCCGATGGCCGTGCTCAGCTTCCCGACGGCTCATGCAGACACCTACCGGACGGCGGAGTCCATCCCCAACCTGCTGCGCTACTTGTTGCGCAGAAAGGGTCCGCTCGCGTCCAATGCGGCCGAAGCAGTCGCCTTCGCGCATTCCTCGCTCAGCAGCGGCGCTCCGGACATGGAGCTCATCTTCGCGCCCTTTGAATGGCGCGAACAGGCACTGAAGCCACCGCACGAAGATGCATTCTCGATTGGTGCAGTGGTCAACACGCCGCGCTCGCGAGGGCGGCTGAGCCTCGCGAGCAGCGACCCTGAGCGCGCTCCGCGAATCGACTTCCGATTGTTCACCGATCCGGACGACCACGACCAACACGTGATGATCGAGGCTGTGCGGTGGATGCACGAGGTGCTCCGCCGCCCACCGCTCGCCAAGCACCTGCGGGACATGCCCGGCTTGCCGGGCGACCCCAACGCGATCTTCGAACTTGCCATCACCGGTATGCAGACCGTCTATCATCCCGCCGGCACGTGTCGGATGGGCGTGGACGCGGGCGCGGTGGTCGGACCGGACCTCAAGCTGCGCGGAACGGACAATCTTTGGATCGCGGACGCTTCGATCATGCCGCAACTGCCGTCCGGTCATCCCAACGCCACCGTCGCCGTCATCGCGGCCCGGGCCGCCCAGTTCATTGCCGACCACGAGCGCCGCGCCTTTTGCGACCGCTTCAGCGGGGCAGTGCCCATATCCGAGCCCGTCCACTGACGAGACACGGTGAAAGACAATGATCTCGCCTCATCCGGCTTAGGACCGCGGCAGAAGCCGAGCTCTCGACAAGCATCGGGCTCTGCATCCTCGTTGGCGTGCAGACCAGGCAGCGGTCGAACCGATTAACTCCCGAACTGAAGGGCCTGCGGTCGACGCAGTGGCAGGCCGTCGTCGAAACAAGGACGGTGCGGAGGCACCGCGACGTTCCGTGACCATCTCGCGCAAGACGTGATGCCCTGGGTGAAGCTTCGTTATCGCACAGCGGACGTCCTGCCCGGCTGACCTAAGCTTCGCAGATGCCCGCTAAGGGTGGAAAGCGGACGTCGACAGATAATCGAGTGGGCTCCAAGGATGATGATTAGCAGCACTCCGGCGAGCGCGGTCGCTGCCCACCACGAGACTTGACCCGGTCGCTTGTGATTGGCTGAAAACCACATCGCAGTACCGATAAACAAAGCAAAGGCAGCAGTAGGTAGCCAGATATAGAGAAGGCTTTCCAACGGCTCACGGCTCCCTTTTCATAGATTCGGTCGCACCATCGCCGGAGCTGCTAATGTCCGCAATGGGTCGGAATCGGTCGCAAGCTACTTAGCTGGACGTGCATCCGCATACGGGTGACGGCGAAAGGCCCTGGAGCGGGCGGAGTGGGCGCTTACCCGCCTTCGTCAGCGCCCAACCACCCGAAAAACTGCCGTTCCGCTTTCCCCTATCGACCGCCCTTCGGACAGCTTGAAACCGCCGATCTCCGGCGCGTTTTTCGCGCACATCTGCTACGGTTCGATCGAGGTAAATGGCGGAGCGGGAGGGATTCGAACCCTCGATACGGTTTTGCCGTATACTCACTTTCCAGGCGAGCGCCTTCGACCACTCGGCCACCGCTCCGCACGTCACCTGTGCCTGGACAGGCCGCGCTCTTAGGGGCTGATGGCCTAAGGAACAACCCGCTTGGCAGCGTCGGACTTGTCGCTACACCGTCAGCCCATGCGCGCCTTCGGTCCTGCCCCCAGCCTGTCCGATATCGAGGCGCTCGCCCGCACCGCGCTGGAGCGCCTGCCGGAGCCTTTCGCCGCCACCGTCCGCGAAGTGATCCTCCGGGTGGAGGAGTTCGCCGAGGGTGACGTGCTGGCCGAGATGGGCATCGAGGACCCTTACGAGCTCACCGGCCTCTACGTCGGCCGGCCGCTGACCGAGCGCAGCATCGACGAGTCCGGGCGCTTCCCCGACCAGGTCTTCCTCTACCGCGCGCCGATCCTGCTCGAGTGGATGGAAAGCGAGGGCGAAAGTCTGGAGCATCTCGTCAGCCACGTCCTGATCCACGAGATCGGCCACCACTTCGGCCTCAGCGACGAGGACATGCACCTGCTGGAGGAGGCGGCGGGCGGCGAATGAACCTGCTGACGCTGAGCAATGTCGCCTGCTGGCGCGGCGGACGGCTGCTGTTCGAAGGGCTCGATCTCACCCTTGGCGCCGGTGAAGCGATGCTGGTCGTCGGCCCCAACGGGACCGGCAAGTCGAGCCTCCTGCGCCTCGCTGCCGGACTCCTCTCGCCGCTGGCCGGCAAGGTGACGGCCGCGCCCTGTGCGCTTGCGGACGAGCGGCCGGCGCTCGATCCCGAACTTGATCTCGGCCGCGCCCTTGCCTTCTGGCGGGCGCCCGGCCGGTCGGTCGCGGAGGCGCTCGCCGCCGTCGACCTCGCCCATCTCGCCGAGGTGCCGGTCCGTTTCCTGTCGACCGGCCAGCTGCGCCGTGCCTCGCTCGCCAGGGTGGCCGTAGGCGGCGCACCGCTCTGGCTGCTCGACGAGCCTGCCAACGGCCTCGACACCGCTTCGACCGAGCGCCTAGGCCTACTGATCGCGACTCATCTCGGCACCGGCGGCGCCGTACTGGCCGCCTCTCACCAGCCCATCGCCGGGGCCGACTGGACCAGGCTGGAGCTCAAGGCGTGATCGGCCGCCTGATTCGCCGCGACCTTCGCCGGACCATCGGCGGAAGCGCGCTGCTCCCGATCCTCTTCTTCCTGCTGGTCGCGGCGCTGGTGCCGTTCGCGGTTGGCCCCGATGCGAAGCTGCTGGCACGGGTCGGGCCGGGGCTGATGTGGGTGGCAGCGCTTGCCGCCGCCCTGCTGCCGATCGAGCGGCTGGTCGAGCCGGACCGCGCCGCCGGCGTGCTCGACCAGCTTGCCTTGGGCGGGCTGCGCATGGAGGAGGTCGCGCTCGCCAAGATCGTGGCCCACTGGCTGAGCTTCGGCCCGCCCCTGCTTGTCGCCGCCGTGCCCGCCTCCGTGCTGCTCGGCATGCCGGCCGAGGCGCTGTGGCGGACCCTCGTCACCCTTGCGGTCGGAACCCCGGCGCTGGCGGCGCTGGCCGTGGCGGTCGCCAGCCTGACCGCCGGCCTCCGCCAAAGCTCGGCGCTGGGCGGCCTGCTGCTGATGCCGCTTGCCATTCCGCTGCTGATCTTTGCCGCCTCGGCGGCCGGCGACCCGCGCGCCGGAGCGCTCCAGCTCGAGGCCGCCGTCAGCCTGTTCCTGGTCGCCGGATCGCCCTTTATCGCCGGCGCGGCCCTTCGGGCTGCGCGCACCTGAACCTGCGGCCCTTCGGGCTGCGCGCGCCTGAACCTGCGGCCCTCCGAGCTGCGCGGACCTAGTCCCGCACCCAGCGGGCGAACAGCGCCGTGGGCAGCAACAACCCGCGTGCTTCCTCCCGCACCGCCATTTCGCCGACCTCGATCCGACCGCCCAAGTGCGCGAGCTTCTGCCGCAGCAGTTCACCCACGCTGATCGCGCTCATCCGCACCGCATAGACGGTCAGCACCAGGAATCGGCTGTTCTCGTCCAGGAGCCGGCCGCAATCCTCGATCAGGGGCGCCAGATGCTCCTCCAGCCGCCACACTTCGCCGGTCGGGCCGCGCCCGAACTTCGGCGGATCGAGGAGGATTCCATCGTAGCGCCGCCCGCGCCTGACCTCGCGCGCGGTGAACTTGGCGGCATCGTCGATCATCCACCGGATCGGCCGCTCTTCCAGCTCCGACAGATGGGCATTGTTCTTGCCCTGCTCGACGCTCTTCTTCGACGCATCGACATGGGTCAGCCGGGCGCCCGCTTCGCTCAGCAGCAGGGTGCCGACCCCGGTATAGCCGAACAGGTTCATCACCTCCGCCCCGTCCGCGCGGGCCCGCATCCAGTCCCACTGGGGCGCCATGTCGGGAAAAAATTGGAGGTGCCGGAAAGGGGTCAGGCTGGCTTCGAAGCGTACTCCGTCCCTGCGCAGGGGCCAGCTGCGCGGAACCGGGCGGTGCTGGACCCAGCGGCCGCCGCCATCCTCGTCGCTGCCGGGAACGAAGGTCGCGTCGGGGTCCCAGCCGTCACTTGACGGAGCCCACATCGCCTGCGGCTCGGGCCGGACCACCCTGATGTGGCCATAGCGCTCATATTTGGCGCCATTGCCGCTGTCGATCAGCCCCCAGTCGGACCAGGGTGCGGCGACGATCGTCAGGAGGTCGCTCATGCCGCCAGCCCCAGCGTCGCGCGCGCCGGCTCACCGGCAAGCATGCGCGCACCGGCGGCGCGCACCTGTTCGACGTCGAGCGCCGCAAGCTTGGCCGCAAGCTCCTCGCGCCCGATCAGCCGGCCGTGCACCAGCCACTGGCGCGCCGCCTGCGCGGCCTGGCCCCACGGGGTCTCCAGCGCCATCGCCAGCCCCGCGCGGATCTGGATCCGGGCGCGGTCCAGCTCGCGCTGTCCGAGCGTTTCGGCGGCATCCCGAAGAACTTCCTCGATCAGCGCCTGTGCCGCCGCCCCCTGCTTGCGCGACGTCGCCGCATGGACATGCAGCAGCCCGATCTCGTCATGGGGGTGGAGCCCGGCGCTGACGGTATAGGCCAGGCCCCGCTCCTCCCGCACCGCCTGGAACAGTCGCGACGATGCGCCGCCGCCGGCGATGTCGGCGAACAGGCGCGCGGCGAGGTAATCCTCGGCCTTCTGCCCCGGTGCCTCGTAGCCAGCGGTCAGCTGCGCCTGATCGGCCTTGGCAGGATCGCGGCGGACCCTGGGGGTAAAGCGGGCAGGTTCCGCTTCGGGTGCTTCGCCCGCCTGAAGCTCGCCCAGGTGCCGCTCGGCGAGCGCGACCAGCGCCTCATGCTCGACCGCGCCAGCCGCCGACAGCACCATCGATCCGCCCCGATAATGGCGGTCGCGCCAGCCGGTCAGGTCGTCCCGGCCGATGCCACGAACGCTCTCCTCGCTGCCGAGGATCGAGCGGCCGAGCGGCTGTTCGGCAAACGCCTGGCTCCACAGATGATCGAAGATGATGTCCGACGGCGTGTCTTCCGCCTCGGCCAGTTCCTGCAGCACGACCTCGGCTTCACGGGCGAGCTCGTCGGGGTCGAACTGCGGCCGGGCGACGAGGTCGCCGAGCAGCTCGACCGCCAGGGGGACGTGATCGCCGAGCACGGCAGCGGTGAAGCTCGTCTGGTCGCGCTCGGTGCAGGCGTTGAGCTCGCCGCCGACATCCTCGATCGCCTCGGAGATCTGCCGGGCCGAACGGCCGCCCGCGCCCTTGAACACCATATGCTCGAACAGATGGGCGAGGCCGTTGACCCGCGCCTCCTCGTGCCGCGAGCCGGCGCCGGCGAACAGGGCAATGCTGGCGGTCTCCAGCCCCGGCATCGGGCGGCTGATGACGGTCAGCCCGTTGGCGAGATGGCTGATCCTGGTCACGCCCGCCGCCTCCTCAGCGCAAGGACATAGATGACCAGCGCGACGGCGGCAAAGGCGAACCATTGCACCGCATAGCTGCGATGGTTGTTGGGAATGTCGGCGATGCTCGGGGGAGCCGGCCGCTCCGAGAAGGGAATGACCGGCGGATCGGCGACGATCATCGGCATCGGCGGACGGGGATCGGCGATCCTCGCCGGCAGGGCGCGATTATCCGGTGCCTGGGTAAGCGTGCCGGTGACGTCGCCCCCGCTCCACTGGCCCGCGCCGATCAGCCGGCGGGTCGTGCCCAGTTGCACCATCAACATCTGCCCGCCGTCCAGCGGCCGGCAGTCGGCGAGCAGGCGGAAGCCGAAGCGGCCGGCGCCCTCCAGCCGGGTCGGCGACGGGCCGCAGGTCGCGCTCGCGGGGCGGAACAGCTGGCGATCGAGGTCGACGGTCCGGTCGATCGCGATCGGTGCGGCGTCGAGATTGGAAGCGAGGCGCGCAATTGCCACCTCCTTTTCCTTGGCGCGATCGAGCTGCCAGAAGCCGAGGCCCGCCATCGTCGCGCAGGCGAGCAGCACCACCAGGGTGGCGAAGATCGGCACCCGCCTCACTTGACCAGCCGCCCCTCGTGCGCGGCGTTGCGATATTCCGCGCCGAGCAGCCATGCCTTGGCCAGCCTGAGGCCGCCGAGGGTCAGTCCAAGTCCGAGCGGGATCCACACCAGATGGACCCAGAATGGCGGCTCAAAGGCTGCATCGACGAGCAGCGCGGCCACGACCAGCAGGGCGCCGACGACGAGGATGAGGAAGGCCGCCGGCCCGTCGCCGACGTTGAACTGCTGGAAGTCGAGCCCGCAATGCTCGCACCGCTCGCGCAAACGAACAGGGCCGGCGAACAGCCGGCCCTTCTCGCAAGCGGGGCAGGTCCCGGCGAGCCACTGGCCCGCCGGTCCCGCGATGCTCATCAGCCGTGCCACTCGGCGCCCCAGCCGCCCCACAGGTAGATGGAGACGAACAGGAACAGCCAGACGACGTCGACGAAATGCCAGTACCAGGCAGCCGCCTCAAAGCCGAAGTGCTTTTCCTTAGTGAAGTCGCCGCGAACCGCACGGAAGTAGCAGACGATCAGGAAGATGGTGCCGATCAGCACGTGCGCGCCGTGGAAGCCGGTGGCCATCATGAAGGCCGAACCATAGACGTTTCCGCCGCTCGAGCTGACGAAGCCGAACGGGGCGTGCGCATATTCATAGGCCTGGATGCCGCTGAACACGACGCCGAGCGCGATGGTCGCGAGAAGGCCGTTCTTCAGCCCCTGCCGGTCGCCGTTGATCAGCGAATGGTGCGCCCAGGTCACGGTGGTGCCGGAGCAGAGCAGGATCAAGGTGTTGAGCAGCGGGAAGCCGAGCGGGTTGATGACCGCCATGTCCTTCGGCGGCCAGACCCCGCCGACGCTCTCGACCGCGCTCGGGAACAGGGAGAAATCGAAGAAGGCCCAGAACCAGGCCAGAAAGAACATCACCTCCGAGGCGATGAACAGGATCATGCCGTAGCGCAGGTGGAGCTGGACGATCGGTGTGTGGTCGCCGGCCCGGCTCTCGTGAACCACGTCCCGCCACCAGCTGAACATCGTCAGCAGCACGCCCGACAGGCCCGCCAGAAGGACGAACTTGCCATACGGATTGTCGTGCATCCACAGCACGCCGCCCGCGGTCAGCGCGAGGGCCGAGAAGCTTCCGATCAGCGGCCAGAGGCTGGGCGGAAGAATGTGGTAAGGATGGTTGCGGGTCGCGGCCATGGATCCTCGAAAGCTAGTCGCTTGAACATACAATGGACCGCGCTCTAGCGAGCCTCGGCGCGCTTTTCCACTGGGTAAAAGGTGTAGGAGAGGGTGATCTCCTCGATGTGGGCCGTGGCGGGGTCCGTCCGGATCTTCGGATCGACGAAGAAGACCACCGGCATCTCGACTTTCTGCCCGGGCTTCAGCGTCTGCTCGGTGAAGCAGAAGCATTCCATCTTGTTGAAATATTGCCCGGCATTGGCGGGAGAGACGTTGAAGCTGGCGGTGCCTGTCGTCTGGCGCGCGGTCAGGTTCTTGGCGGTGTAGTAAGTGACGATCCGCTCGCCCGCCGCCACCTTGACCTTGTTGGTCTCCGCCTTGAACTCCCACGGCAGCGCCGCATTGACGTTGGCATCGAAACGCACCCCGACCGGCGCCAGCACGGCCTGCGCGCCAGGAGCCGCATCGGCCCGCATCGGAGTCCCGCCGAAGCCCGTCACCTGGCAGAAGATGCGATAAAGCGGCACGCTCGCATAGGCGAGGCCGATCATGAACAGAACGAACAGCACCGCACGGCCCGCGACCTTGCGGTTCTTCGCGGCCAAATCCCTGGGGTCGATGGATGCCGCCGTCACTGGTTCACCGTCAGCTTCGCGATGGTGACAAGAAAGGTCAGCGCGATGAACGCGAAGAGCAGCATCGCCGTCACCCGTGCCGCCTTGCGCTGCCTTGCGCGCACCACTTCGTCCTCGGGCCGGCTCACAGGAAACGATCCACGACCAGCGCTCCGAACAGGGCGAAAAGGTACAGGATGGAGAATTTGAACAAGGCCCTTTCCGGGCCCATCGTTGCCGGATCGGTCGACTTGTTGGCGAGGACCCGCAGGCTGAGAAGCAGAAACACCGCGCTCAGCACGGTGGCAAGGACGCCGTAGAGGGGACCAGTCAGGCCGAGAGGCCATGGGGCGATGGCCACCGCGGCCATCGGCAGGGTGTAGAGCGCGATCTGCTTGCGGGTATGCTCGACGCCGTTTGTCACCGGCAGCATCGGCACGCCCGCAGCGGCATAATCGCTCTTCACGAACAGGCTGAGCGCCCAGAAATGCGGCGGCGTCCACAGGAAGATCAGGCTGAACAACAGCACCGGCAGAAGGTCGATGCTGCCCGTCGCCGCGACCCAGCCGATCAGCGGCGGGAAGGCGCCCGCGGCTCCGCCGATGACGATGTTCTGCGGCGTCCGGCGCTTCAACCAGGCCGTGTAGATGATCGCATAGAAGAAGATGCTGAAGGCGAGGATGCCGGCGGCGAGGTGATTGGTCGCGAGGTCCATCAGCACCACGCTGCCGAGGCACAGCCCGACCGCGAACTGGAAGGCGGTCTCGGGGCTCAGCCGGCCGCCCGGGAGCGGCCGCTTGGCGGTGCGCTTCATCTTGGCGTCGAGGTCGGCCTCGTACCACATGTTGAGTGCGCCCGCCCCGCCAGCGCCGAGCGCGATGCACAGGACGGCCGTGAAGGCGAGCACCGGGTGCATCGGCGCCGGTGCAGCGAGCAGCCCGCACAGGCCGGTGAACACCACCAGGGTCATGACGCGCGGCTTGGTCAACGCGAACAGGTCGCGCCAGTCGGCCGGGAGGTCGCGGGTGGGAACGGCTTGGTCCATGATTCCGGGCGAATATAGGGAGGAATGCTCCCCTGCGAAAGCAGGGGCACCGGCGGGTCTCCGGAATGACGAACAACAGGTCTCCTGCTTTCCGGGGAGAACGGCTAAGCCTATCCCATGCATACCCGAATCGCTTTCGCTTTCAGCGCCTTGGCCCTCGTTTGCTCCGCCTCGGCGCAGGCCCGGATTTCCGGTGATCAGGCGTCCCCGGCGACCGCGCCGGCCGCAGACCTCGTCCATGTCCGCCTCGACACGGAAAAAGGTCCAATTCTGGTTGCGCTCGACCGCGGCCGCGCGCCGGTCACCACCGCCAACTTCCTCCGCTACGTCGATGCCAGGCGCTTCGATGGTATCGCCTTCTACCGGGCCATGCCGGCCGACAGCGGCAACGGCCTGATCCAGGCCGGCATCACCAAGGACGCCCGCCTGCTCTATCCGCCAATCGCGCACGAGCCGCCGAGCGCCACCGGCCTCACCCACGAACCCGGCTCGCTGATGATGGCCAATGGCGGGCCCGGCACCGCCCGCAGCGACTTCTTCATCACCGTCGGCGCCATGCCCGGCTTCGAGGACAGCTTCGCCCTGTTCGGCCGGGTGGTGGAGGGCATGGACGTGGTCAGGGCGATCTTCGCCTCGCCCGTTGATCCTCAGAAGGGTGCCGGCCCGATGAAGGGCCAGATGCTCGAACCGACGATCAAGATCCGCACCGCCCGGCGCGTGGACCGCCCCTGAAGCAGCGATGGCAGCCCTTGCGAAGGCAGGGCCGCCTGCCGCGGTTAACCACGTCCGGAGAGATCCCGCTCACACCTCAGTCGCTAACGGTCGGCGATGTTCGAGCAGCGTATCGACGCCCCGACGGCGACCCGCGCGGAAATCATCGCGGCCTTCAGCTATGCGCTTGACCTCACTGAAGGTCAGCCCGCTGGTCATTGCATCCGCGCCTGCTGGATCGGAATGCGCACCGGCCGAGCGCTTGGGCTCACCGCGGCCGAACTCGCCGATCTCTACTACGTCCTGCTGCTGAAGGATCTCGGCTGCTCCAGCAATGCAGCCCGCATCTGCGAGCTGTACGAGGCCGACGACCGCGCCTTCAAGCAGGGCTACAAGACGGTCGGCACCAGCCTCGCTGCCACCCTCCACTTCGTCTTCAGCAAGACCGCACGGGGCAAGCCCCTGCATCGCCGCGCGGCTGCGATCGGCAACATCCTGCGCAACGGCGGCGACATCGCTCAGGAGCTGATCGTCTCGCGCTGCACGCGCGGCGCAGATATCGCCCGCACCCTTCGCTTCCCGGCGAGCGTGTGCGAGGGAATCTATCGCCTCGACGAGCATTGGGATGGCTCGGGCCGCCCAGGACGCCTGCGCGGCGATGCCATCCCGCTCACCTCTCAGATCGCTCTGCTGGCGCAGGTGGTCGACGTCTTCCACGGTCATGCCGGCGCGGAAGCCGCGCTCGACGAGGCACGCCGGCGGGCTGGCGGCTGGTTCGACCCACGGCTCGTCCGCGCGCTCGAAACGGCGGCGGCCGAGCCGGACTTCTGGTTCACCCTCACCTCCTCGGTGGTCGAGGGCCGGGTCGTGCGCATGGCGCCCGAAGAGCTGGGCGCCACCATCGGAGAGGATTATCTCGACGCCATCGCGGATGCCTTCGGACAAGTGATCGACGCCAAGAGCCCGTTCACCGCCGGGCACAGCCGCCGGGTCGGCGAACTCAGCCTTGCCATGGCCGGTCATCTTGGCCTTCCGCAGGCGCGCGCCTTCTGGCTCCGCCGAGCCGCCGTGCTCCACGACGTCGGCAAGCTCGGCGTATCCAGCGCCATTCTCGAGAAGCCGGCCGGCCTCGACGAGCGCGAGTGGGAAGAGATGCGCGGCCATGCCGCCCATACCCGCGAGATCCTCGGTCGGATCGGCGTCATGGCCGATCTCGCCGACGTCGCCGCCGCTCACCACGAACGGCTGGATGGGGCTGGCTACCCCCTTCGGCTCGGCGGCGCGACCATCAGTCGCGAGACGCGCATCATCACCGCCTGCGATTTCTACGATGCGCTGACCAGCGACCGGCCCTATCGCGCCGCCCTTCCGGTCGAGGAAGCCTTCCGGATCATGGATCAGGCGGTCGGCACCGCCCTCGATGCCGACTGCGTCGCGGCGCTGAAGGCGAGCGTCGCCTAGTAAGGCTCGACGGCGACCTCCGTCTCATTCCGCCCTCCTGTCGGCCTAGGGCGGGCGCGGCAGCCAGTCCGGCCGTGCACCGCTGCCGGCCACCATCTGCCCACCACGGCCGCCAGCGCCACCTGCGCGATGCCCACAACGGTGAAGACGGGCTTTTCGCCCTCACCTCGCCGCCGGATCACGGCTACCCGGCTTTCGCGGCTCCAACGAGAAAGGCCCGCCCTGCATCGGCAGGACGGGCCTTACTCAACTCGCGAAGCCTTGGATCAGTCGATCTTCGGCAGATGGTCGAACTGGTGGTAGGGCGGCGGGCTCGAGAGGGTCCATTCGAGCGTCGTCGCGCCTTCGCCCCAGGGATTGTCGGGCGCCTTCTTGCCCGCGAACAGCGAGTAGAAGATGTTCAGGAAGAACACGCCCATCGCCGCGACCGTCACCATGTAGCCCACCGTGGAGACATAGTTCCAGTAGGCGAAGGCGTCCGGATAGTCCGGATAGCGGCGCGGCATGCCGTCGAGGCCGAGGAAGTGCTGCGGGAAGAAGATGAGGTTCACACCGACGAACATCACGAAGAAGTGAAGCTTGCCGAGGAACTCGTTGTACATCTTCCCGGCCATCTTCGGGAACCAGTAGTAGAAGCCCGCGAACAGGCCGAACACGGCACCCAGCGACAGCACGTAGTGGAAGTGCGCCACCACATAGTAGGTGTCGTGCATGTAGGTGTCGACGCCGCCATTGGCGAGCACCACGCCGGTCACGCCGCCGACCGTGAACAGGAAGATGAAGCCGATCGCGAACAGCATCGGCGTCGGGAAGGTGATCGACCCGCCCCACATGGTCGCGATCCAGCTGAAGATCTTCACGCCGGTCGGAACCGCGATGATCATGGTTGCGGCGGTAAAGTACATCTTCACGTTCACGTCGAGGCCGACGGTGAACATGTGGTGCGCCCACACGACGAAGCCGACCACGCCGATCGCGACCATGGCGTAGGCCATGCCGAGATAGCCGAACACCGGCTTGCGGCTGAAGGTGGCGATGATCTGGCTGACGATGCCGAACGCCGGCAGGATCATGATGTACACTTCGGGGTGCCCGAAGAACCAGAACAGGTGCTGGTAGAGGATCGGATCGCCGCCGCCCGAAGCGTCGAAGAAGGCGGTGCCGAAGTTGCGGTCGGTCAGCAGCATGGTGATCGCACCCGCCAGCACCGGCAGCGCCAGCAGCAGCAGGAAGGCGGTGACCAGGATCGACCACACGAACAAAGGCATCTTGTGCAGGGTCATGCCCGGCGCGCGCATGTTGAAGATGGTGGTGATGAAGTTGATCGCGCCGAGGATCGAGCCGGCACCGGCAAGGTGCAGCGCGAAGATGGCGAAGTCGACCGCCGGGCCGGCCGAGCCGCTGGTCGACAGCGGTGCATAGACGGTCCAGCCGGTGCCCGCGCCGATGCCGGTGCCGCCGCTGGTGACGGTCGACAGCAGCAGCGAGCAGAAGCCCGCGACGGTCAGCCAGAAGCTGATGTTGTTCATCCGCGGAAAGGCCATGTCAGGCGCGCCGATCATGATCGGCACGAACCAGTTGGCGAAGCCGCCGATCAGCGCCGGCATGACCATGAAGAAGACCATGATCAGGCCGTGGCCGGTGATCAGGACGTTCCAGTGGTGATAGGCCTCGTCGATGTTGGCGCTGCCCGACCCGATCGGCCAGGCGCCGGTCAGATACTGGATTCCCGGCTCCATCAGCTCGGCCCGCATGATGCCCGACAGCGCGCCGCCGACGATGCCCGCAATGATCGCGAAGATCAGGTAGAGGGTGCCGATGTCCTTGTGGTTGGTCGACATGAACCAGCGGGCGAAGAAGCCCGGCTTGTGATCATGGTCGTCATGGGCATGGGCGTGACCGGCCTCGGCGGGGGTCAGCTTGAGGGTATCTGCGGTGGTGGCCATCTTGGGTCCGTATCCGTCTTAATTGGTGCCGTCGGTCGCGCGATTGGCGACGCCGGGAGTGGTGTTTCCGGGAGCGGCCGGCTGCGCGCCTGCCGAAGGAGCGGCCGGAAGCGCCGGCGCCGGGGCGGTGACCGCCGCCGGGCTGACCACGGTCGCCGCCGTGCTGTCGGCCGCCGCCGGGGTCGCGCCCGGCATGGTGCCACCCTTGGCCGCCACCCACTGGGCGAAGCGCTCGGGAGTGACCACCTCGACCGCGATCGGCATGTAGGCGTGGCGCGCACCGCAAAGTTCGGAGCACTGGCCGAAATAGACGCCCGGCCGGTCGACCTTGACCCAGGTCTCGTTGAGGATGCCCGGGTTGGCGTCGGTCTTGGTCCAGAAGGCCGGCATGGCGAAGCTGTGGATGACGTCGTTCGAAGTGACGATGAACTTCACCGTCTTGCCGGCAGGGATGACCAGCCGCTCGTCGACCGCGAGGAGGCGCGGGCCGTCGGCGTCGGTGCGGAAGCGGGCGCCGGCGGCGACCTCGTTCTGCTCCTTCAGCATGTTCGAGACGATCTCGAACCCTCCATTGTCCGGATACTGGTAGGACCAGTACCACTGGTTGCCGATCACCTTGACGGTGAGGTCGGCCGGCGGCGGGCTGTACTGGTGGCGGATCAGCCGGATCGAGGGCACCGCGATGGCGACCAGGATCAGCACCGGAACCAGGGTCCACACTACTTCGACCAGCGTGTTGTGGCTGGTCCGGCTCGGCGTCGGATTGGCGCCGCGACGATAGCGGACCATGGTCCACAGCAGCAGCGCCAGCACGAACAGGCTGATCAGCGCGCACAGCACCAGCAGCCAGTTGTTGTGGAAGGCGGCGGCTTCGCGGCCGACCGGCGTGAACTGGTCCTGCAGGCCCATGCGTCCATCGGGCATGCCGATGCCGGGCGTCGGCGCTGCATGCTGGAAGGCAGGAGCCGCGGGTGCGGCGCCAGGGGCGACGGCGCTCGCGCCGGTCGCGTCGACGCCGGCGGCCGGAGTCGCGCTCGGATTGGCGGCAGCCGCGCTCGGGCCCGCCGGAACAGCGCTGCTCTCGCCGCCCGCGGGGGCCGCGGGGCCGGTGGCAGCCGATGCGGCCTGCTGTTGCTCAGGGGTCGGATTCGCGCCCGTTTGTCCCTGCGCGGCCGCCGGCACGAGCCCGACGGCAGCAAGCGCGATCATCCATTTCTTCAAGTTCATCACGACCCCGGTCACAGGTTCAAGCCACAGGAGCACCCGGTCGGGCCCACCTGAAATCGGCGGCCTTATAGGCAGGGGCTCCACCCTTCTCAAGCGCTTGTCTCTGAAGCTATTGCGCGGCACTGGAAAGCCAGCCGAAAGACCATGGCGAAGAAGGCGCGAAACAGATGACCGAGGAAGAGATACTGGCCGAGTTCAGGGCCGCTAAGGCGTTGCTCGAAGGTCACTTCATCCTGTCGTCCGGCCTTCGCTCGCCCCGCTACCTGCAATGCGCGCGGGTGCTGATGGACCCGGCCCGCGCCGAGCGCCTCGCCCGCGCCCTCGCCGACCGGATCGCCCCGGCCCTTCGAAGCCGGCTCCAGGCGGTCGTCTCGCCGGCGATGGGCGGAGTCATCATCGGCCACGAGATGGGCCGTGCACTCGGCCTCCCCGCCATGTTCGTCGAGCGGCCGACCGGCACGTTCGAGCTGCGCCGCGGCTTCCGCCTCGATCCCGGCACCCGCGTCCTGCTGGTCGAGGACGTGGTCACCACCGGCCTGTCCAGCCGCGAGGCGATCAAGGCGATTGGCGAAGCGGGCGGGGAAGTCGTCGCCGCCGCGTCGCTGGTCGACCGCTCCAACGGCAGTGCCGACCTTGGTGTCCCCTTCACGCCGCTGATCCGCCTCGACGTCCCGACCTACGCCGCCGACGCCCTCCCGCCCGAACTCGCCGCCATCCCCGCGATCAAGCCCGGCAGCCGCGCCGCTGCCTGATTGAACAAAGCCCTCCCGGCTGCCATCTCCCGGCCCATGGCAATGGCTTCATCGCTCCGGCTGGGCGTCAACATCGACCATGTCGCGACCATCCGGAACGCCCGCGGCGGCGACTTCCCCGATCCCGTGCGCGCCGCTCACGCCGCCGAAGCGGCAGGCGCGCAGGGCATCACCGCCCACCTCCGCGAGGATCGCCGACACATTCGCGACGACGACCTCGTCCGGCTGAAGAACGAGATCGCGCTTCCCCTCAATCTCGAAATGGCCGCGACCGACGAGATGCTGCGCATCGCGCTGGCCACCCGCCCACACGCCGCCTGCATCGTTCCGGAGAAGCGGGAGGAGCGGACCACCGAGGGAGGTCTCGACGCCCATGGCATGCGGGAGAGCCTGCGCCGCTTCGTCGGGGAGCTCGGCAGCGCCGGCATCCGCGTGTCCCTCTTCGTTGAGCCCGAGGCTGCCCAGATCGACGCCGCGCTGAAGCTCGGGGCGCCGGTGGTCGAGCTCCACACCGGTCGCTACGCCCATCTTGGCGAAGGAGAGCGCGAGGCCGAGCTCAAGCGTCTCGCCGATGCCGCCGCGCTCGCCGCCAAGAACGGCATCGAGCCCCACGCCGGCCACGGCCTGACCTTCGCCAACGTCCAGCCGATCGCCGCCATCCCCCAGCTCGCCGAGCTCAACATCGGTCATTTCCTGGTCGGCGAAGCGATCTTCGTCGGGCTGGATGCGAGCATCCGGCGGATGCGCGAGCTGATGGACAGCGCGCGATGATCGTCGGTCTCGGCTCCGATCTTTGCAATATCGAGCGGATCCAGTCCTCCTTCGATCGCTTCGGCGACCGGTTCCTCACCCGCGTCTTCACCGCCACCGAGCAGGCCAAGGCCAGGCGTCGTCCCTTCACCATCGCCGGGACCCTCGCCAAGCGCTTCGCCGCCAAGGAGGCCTTCTCCAAGGCGGTCGGCACCGGCTTCAAGAACGGCGTGTTCATGAAGGACATCGGCGTCGTCAATCTGCCAAGCGGCGCGCCCACTCTACGACTGACGGGCGGAGCGGCCGAGCGCCTTGACGCGCTCACCCCTCCGGGCCACGCCATGCGCGTGCATCTGACGATGACGGACGACCACCCCTGGGCGCAGGCGTTCGTCATTCTCGAAGCCGTGCCGATTGCGGAGACCTGAGTGAGCGAGACCCTGGCCAGCGAGGCCGACCTTCCGAAGACCGGCAGCGAGCCGCCCCCCGCCGTCGCCGAACCGGCCAAGAAGGGCTCCGCCCTGTGGCGCGAGGTCAAGGGCCTGTTCTGGGTGCTGGTCGCCGTGCTGGCCTTCCACAGCTTCGTCGCCAAGCCCTTCTACATCCCGTCGGAATCGATGATGCCGGCCCTGCTCAAGGGCGACCGGCTGGTGGTCAGCAAATATCCCTATGGCTGGTCGTGGGTCAGCCCGAGCTTCTATCTCTGGCCGCAGCAGTCCGGACGCATCTTCGGCAGCCTGCCCAGGCAGGGCGACATCGTCATCGTTACCCCGCCGGGCCGCAAGGAAGACTGGATCAAGCGGGTGGTCGGTCTTCCCGGCGACACGGTCGAGGTGCGGGACGGCCGGCTGATCCTGAACGGCATCCCGGTCAAGCGCCAGGTCCTGCCGGCGCGGCTGGTTCCGGTGGACGCCAACGCGCCGTGCGGCGTGGAGCAGTTCGCGGGCCGGCTGGTTCAGCAGGGCGACGGCAGCTTCGCCTGTTTGCTGCCGATCGTTCGCGAAACCCTTCCCAACGGCGCCACCTACGACACGGTCGACCTCGGCCAGTCGCAGGGCGATGATTTCTCGCCTGTCAGGGTGCCCGCCAACCACGTCTTCCTGATGGGCGACAATCGCGACCGCAGCGCCGACAGCCGATTCGGCCTTGAGGAGACCGGGCTCGGCGGCGCGGTGCCGTGGGAGAATATCGGCGGCCGCGCCGAGTTCATCACCTTCAGCCTCGACGGGTCCGCCAGCTGGTGGAACCCGATCAGCTGGCTCACCAGCCTTCGTGGCGGGCGCGCTGGGACGAGCCTGAGGACAGGCGCCTGATCAGAACGCCACGGGCCGGGGCTTACTGGCCCGGCGCCGGAGTCGGCGGGGGAACCTCGGCGCCCGGCGGAAGGCCCTGCGCGCCGATCTGCGCCGCCGCATTCGGCACCACCCGCTTGATGGCGATCTCGAAATCGAGCGGGCTGTTCGGCGGGATGGGCGAACCCGGCGGCGGGTTGGCACCGTAGGCGAGCTCACCCGGGATGCGGACCTTGTAGCGGCCGTTCGGCTTCATGTTCTGGAGCGCCTCGGCAAAGCCCGGCACGACCTGCGCGACCAGCAGCGGGGCGTCCTGCGCCTCGTCGAACTTGGTCCCGTCCGGGAGCGTGCCGACATAGTCGATGATGACGCCGTCCTGCGGCCCGATCAGCTCACCCTCGCCCGCCTTGATGGTACGGATCTGCAGCCCGCTCGCAGTCACTTCCGGCCGCATCTGCCCGGCACCTGCCCAGGCCAGCGCGGCGCCGGCCAGCACCAGCAGGACGAGCCCGAAGGCAAGCCGCAGCCGCGTGGCGCGGGAGATCGGGCGGAAGGGGACCTGGGTGGCGCTCATGCGGGTCAGTCCTGCTTGGAAGGGAGGCACAAAAGGAAAGGCCGCCCGGTAAGGGGCGGCCTTGGCTTGGGTCAAGAAAAACCGGTGTCCGGCGCTTAACGCGCACCCTCGCGCTCGGCACGCTTGCGCTCCAGCTTGCGGGCGCGGCGGATGGCGGCGGCGCGCTCACGGGCGCGCTTCTCGGAGGGCTTCTCGTAGTGACGGCGCAGCTTCATCTCGCGGTAGACGCCCTCGCGCTGCAGCTTCTTCTTGAGCGCGCGCAGCGCCTGGTCGACGTTATTGTCGCGAACGATGATTTGCATAAAAGTCCGTCACTCCATTGTCTTAAGGTTGCGCCCACGCCGGCCGAATGCGGACGGCTAGGCATCGCACTGTCACGGACCGGAAGGTCCGGCCGACAGGCGACCAAAGCGGCTTGCGGGCAGACCAGAGGCCTCCCGGAAGGGGCGCCCTCTAACAGGCATGCCGTGATTCGACAACCCGAAGGGACGGGTGCGACGAAGCGGCATTGCCAAGCGCTCGGAAGAGCCCGCCGCCTGCCCGTGGTTATCGTGCATTAACCTATTGCCGTGTATAGGCTTTTCCATCGTTTCCAAACATCTGAAGGGGCAACGGATGAGCGTCAATCGTCGTGACATGCTTCGGCACATCGGTCTTGGTGGCGGGGCTGCGCTCATCTCGGGCGCGGCGTTCGCGGCCGATCTGCCGGGTCTGATCGCGGGCCGGAAGCCGTTCGCCGGTGAGCCGCTGGCGCCGCTCGCCCCCGCGACGCCGACCATCGCCAATGCGCCGATCGTGCCTGCGCCGACCACTCCGGGCGGCATCGATCCGCAGCTGTTCGCACGCGCCAAGGCGGCGCTGGAGCGGCATCGCTCTTCGCTTCGCCACACCGACCGGATCGGCATCGCCGACTTCTCGGCTGCCAGTCGCGATCCGCGCTTCCATGTCGTCGACCTGGCCTCGGGCCGGGTCGAGAGCCACCGCGTCGCCCACGGCCGCGGGTCGGACCGTGGCCACACCGGCTTCCTTGAGCAGTTCTCGAACGACTTCGGCAGCAATGCGACATCGAATGGCGCCTATTCGACCGCCGACTTCTACCATGGCAAGTACGGCCTCTCGATGCGGCTGAACGGGCTCGACTGGTCGAACAACAATGCGCTGGAGCGGGCCATCGTGGTTCACCAGGCCTGGTATGCCGAGGCCGACATGATCGGTGCGCACGGCAAGCTCGGCCGCTCGGAAGGCTGCTTCGCCTTCGGCCGCAACAGCCACTTCGAGATCATGCGCACGCTTGGTGAAGGCCGCATGATCTACGCGGACAAGCTGGCCTAGTCGCTCCCTCGTTGGTGCCGCTCCGGACCGACAACTAGAAGGGCTCCCTGACTCGGGAGCCCTTTCTGTTACCTAGCGGCGGACCGGACCTTCGGCCTGGCTACTCCGTCACGGTCGTTGAGGGCCGTGAGCACCGGCGCATCGCGCTTGTAGAGATCGGTATACTTGACGATGTTGCCGTCGTTCAGCGCGGCAATCGAGAAATAGACGATGTAGACCGGCACCGGCTTCACGAAGGTGGCCGCGACCGTCTTCTTCGATTCGAGCACGCCGTCGATCCGCTCGCGCGTCCACTCGCCGCCATCGTCACTCAGCAGCTCGGCCGCGAGGTCGAGGATATGCTCGGTGCGGATGCAGCCGTGGCTGAGAAAGCGCGAACGCGCGTCGAACAGGCCGCGGTTGTTGGTGTCGTGCAGATAGATGTTCTGCGGATTGTACATGGTGAACTTGATCTTGCCGAGCGCATTGCCGGGCCCCGGCGGCTGCCGCCAGCGCTGCACGGTCCCGTCCTTGCGCTTGACCGCGACATAGCCGGCCTTGCCCGCCACTTCGCGCGACAGGCTCGGCGGCACCTCCCACCAGGGATTGAGGACCACGCCGGTCGCCTGCACCGCAAGCTGCGGGGTCGGGGTCTTCACCGCGCCGGCGATCGCCCGCCGCTTCCAGCGAGTGACGCTATCCTCGACGAGGGTGGCGTGTTCGCCGGGCACGTTGACGATGATATAACGGCTGCCGAGGTCGCGCGGCAGCCAGCGCCAGCGATCCATGTTGATGCGGATCTTGCCCACTGTCGCCGAATCGTTCGGGTCGGCCTTGGCGAGCGCGGCCTTGAGCGAGAGATATTGCGGGTGCGTCGGAAGCAGGCCGTTCAGCACGGTCGCGATGCCGACCCCGCCGATCGCCTGGTCGAGATGCGTGCGAAGCGCGCCTTCGGGCAGGTCGGGGTCGCGCACGTACCACTGGACCCGCGACGATCCGCGGACGTGGCCGAGCGCGAGATCGGTCGCGACCTTGTTGAAGGTGGTGGTCGCAACCGCCGACATCGCGACCGGATCGCCGCCCTTCATTGCCGCCTCGAGCAGGGGAAGGTCATAGTCGCGCGGATCGAGGCCCTCGCGGCCGACCTGCCGGACGTAGGCGAGCAGTTCGGCGACTTGGGCCTGTTGCCATACGGGCGGGGGAAGCTCGACCACCGGCGGCGCCTCCGGCGCTACGGGGCTGCCTGGCTGCGCGGGCGCCGGGGCGAGCGGATCGGCCCGCGGAGCCGTGGCGACCGGCGCGGCCGGAGCCATGTTCGGCGCCACCGGCGGGCGCGTCTGCGCCCAAGCCGTTCCAGCGCCCAGAGCCAGCATCACCGAACCCGCAACCAACCCGCGCATTTCCATCCCCGAACAATTTGACCCAAAATCAGTTCAGGCGCTTATCGCCACGGCTCCTGTTACCGGAGATGAACGTTCATCTCCAGTGGCCCTTGCGCCACATCGGGTCGTGATCCGGCACGCTTTGTCCATTGCGACCCGTTACTTAGCGAGCTCTGGCCTTTCGATCAGGATTGCGCCATAGGCGCGCGTTCGTGCCGCTCGCCGTGGCCATCCGGCCGGCACCCTCATGAACGCCCCAGGAGTTGTTTCGCCTTGGTCATCGACGCCCGCATTGCCAAGGACCTGACCGGCGAGGAGCGCCGCGGCCAGCCGCGCGCGCCGGTCGAGATCGAGGCGCATGTCCGGGAACTGGGAACGACCGGCAACGAAGCCCGTGTGCTCAATGTCTCGGCGACCGGCTTCATGGCCGAGACCAGCACCGTTTATGAGGTGGGTGCGCGCGTATGGCTGATCCTGCCGGGCCGCGAGCGGGCAAGTGCGATCGTCCGCTGGACCGCCGCCGGCAAGCTCGGCGCCCAGTTCGCCGAACCGCTGAGCAACGAAGCGCTGCTGCAGATCGGCAGCTGAAGTTCAGCGCTGGCGGGCCAGCGCCCGCTGCACCGTCGGCAGGATGCCCGTCACCATTCGCTTGATGCCCTCGAAGTTCGGATGAACCCCGTCGCTCAGCAAAAGCGCGCGGTTTCCGACCACGCCTTGGAGGATGAACGGGTAGAGATCCGCATCATATTTGCGCGCAAGGCTGGGGAAGATCGTCTCGTAGCGCCGGCGATAGTCGGGCCCCAGGTTGGGCGCCGCCAGCATGCCTGCGACCAGCACCGGCACCCCCTGCTTCTTGAGCTCGGCAAGGATGGCGTCGAGATTGGCCTCGGTCACCGCCGGATCGACCCCGCGCAGCATGTCGTTGGCGCCCAGTTCGACGATGGCGAGGTCGGGTTTCGAACCCATGCGCTGCAGCGTCCAGCCGAGACGCGCCCTGCCACCCGCCGTCGTGTCACCCGACACGCCGGCATCATGGACGCGCGCCTTGATTCCATGACGGCGCAGTGCATCCTGGAGCTGTGGAGCGAAACCGAGGCCCCGCCCCAGTCCATATCCGGCCGTCAGGCTGTCCCCGAAGGCCAGGATCAAAGGCCCGTCGCTTTTCGACAAAGGGACCTGTGCCGTCGCCGGAACGGCGGCGAAAAGGGCGGGAAGCAGGAGCCAGCGGTACATCCCTGACCATCTAGGCCATTGTCGCTGCCCTTCAAGCTTCCTAGCTGCCAGCGTAATGACCCAGCCTCCCCTCATCCAGCTCGACGGCGTCCGCCTTACCCTCGGCGAGGGCGCCGCCCGGACCGAGATCCTCCGCGGCATCAGCCTGACCGTGGAGGAGGGAGAGACCGTCGCGGTCCTCGGTGCATCCGGATCGGGCAAGAGCTCGCTGATGGCGGTGATCGCCGGCCTGGAGCGGGCGACCAGCGGCACCGCCAGGGTGCTCGGCGAGGACATGAGCGCGCTGGGCGAGGACTCGCTGGCACGGCTGCGCGGCCGGTCCATCGGCGTGGTCCTCCAAGCTTTCCACCTGCTTCCGACCATGACCGCGCTGCAGAACGTGATGGTGCCGATGGAGCTGTCCGGCGCGGCCGATCCCCTGCCCCGCGCCCGCGCCGAGCTTGCCGCCGTCGGGCTGGCGGCCCGCGAGAACCACTACCCCGCGCAGCTGTCGGGCGGCGAGCAGCAGCGCGTCGCCATCGCCCGTGCCACGGCGCCAGCACCGAAACTGCTGCTGGCGGACGAGCCGACCGGCAACCTCGACGCGGCGACCGGCGCCAAGATCATCGACCTGCTGTTCGACCGGGTGGCGGCGGCCGGCGCCGGCCTGCTCGTCATCACCCATGACCCCGCCGTCGCCGCGCGCGCCGGGCGGATCGTCCGCATCGCCGACGGGCTGCTCGCGCAGTGAGCGCGGGGCTGAGGCTCGGCCGGCGCGACCTCGCGCAGGGCATCGGCGGCCTGTGGCTGCTGCTCGCCTGCCTCACCGTCGCGGTGGCTGGCCTGGCGGCGGTGACCAGCCTGTCCAGCGCCATCAGCTCGACCATCGACGGCCAGGCCCGCGAACTGCTCGGCGGCGATCTTGCCCTTAGCGTCGCCCAGCGCGAGCCGACCGTCGAGGAACGGGCCGCCATCGCGCGGCTCGGCACGGTGCGGGAAAGCATCACGCTGCGCAGCACCGCCCAGGTGAACGGACAGACGGCCCTGGTCGACCTGTCCGGCATCGACGAGGGCTGGCCAGCAGCGGGCAAGGTCACGCTCTCCGCCGGACGAATGCCGCGGGGCGGCGGCGAGGTGGCGATCGGCCGCGAGCTGGCCGAACGATACTCGCTGCGGCTCGGAAGCCCGGTCCGGCTCGGTTTCGCCGACCTGCGGGTCAGCGGGATCATCGAGGCGCTTCCTGCACCCTCGGGCTTCGCCCTCGCGCCGCCGGTCCTGGTCGGCAAGGCCGGGCTCGACGCCACGCGCCTGGTCCAGCCTGGCAGCCTCTACACTACCACCTACCGGATTGCGCTTCCGACCGGTGCCGAGTCCGAGGCGATCGGCGAGGCGTTCCAGCAGCGCTTCCCCGAAGGCGGCTGGCGGGTGACCGACAAGGGCGATGCCGCGGCGGGCACGCGCCGCTTTACCGACCGGACCGGGCAGATGCTGCTGCTGATCGCGCTCGGCGCGCTTGGCATCGGAAGCATCGGAATCGCTTCGGCCGCGGGTGCTTTCGCTGCCTCGCGCCGATCGACCATCGCCATCCTCAAGGTCCATGGCGCCGGCCGCCGCGACCTGCTGGTGATGCTCGGCACCAGCGTCGCCATTCTCGCCGCCACCGCCATCCTGCTCGGCCTGCTGATTGGGGCGACGGTGCCGGCGATCGTCGGCCGGGCCGCCGCCGACCTGCTCCCGGTCGCGCCCGATCCGAGCCCGCAATGGGGCGCGCTCGGCCAGTCGGCGGTGTTTGGCCTCCTCGTCACCATTGCCGCCGCCTGGACGCCGCTCGCCCGCGCCGCCCGCGCGCGGCCGGCCTCGGTCCTGCGCGGCGACGTCGAGGAGCGCGGCGCGGGGATTCGCGACCTGCTCGTTCCGCTCATCGCCGCCGCGGCTGTCGCCGCGCTCGCCATCCTCACCTCGGGCGATGCCGTGGTGACCGCCTTCACCATCGCTGGTGGACTGATCCTCGCCTTCCTGTTCGCCGGGGCAGGCTGGCTGCTCGCGCGGACGGCGCGGGCGATCGGCGGGCGCGGCGGTCCGCTCACCCGCCTCGGCCTTGCCGCGCTGCACCGGCCGGGCGCCGCCACCGTCCGGCTCAGCGTCGCGCTCGGGCTCGGCCTTGCCCTGCTGGTCGCGCTTGCAGGGATCGGCGGCAGCGTCCGGGCCGAGCTTGGCGGCAACATCCCGACCAAGGCGCCGGCGCTGTTCATGCTCGACATTCCGGCCAGCGAGGAAACCCGCTTCCGCGCGCTTGGGCAGCGCCACCTGCCCGGTGCGGAGCTCCGCCTCGTGCCCTCCCTGCGCGGGCCCGTCACCGCCCTCAATGGGCAGCCCGTCTCCGCGCTCAAGTCCATTCCCGAGGGCGCGTGGATCCTGCGCGGCGATCGCGGTCTCACCTTCGCCGGCGAGCTTCCGCCCGGAAACGAGGTGGTCGAGGGCCAATGGTGGCCTGCCAATTACAGCGGCCCGCCGCTGGTCAGCCTCGACATCGAGGCGGCGCGGGCACTCAACCTAAAGATCGGCGACACCATGACCATCGCCGTGCTCGGTTCGCCGATCGAGGCGCGGATCGCCAGCTTCCGGACGATCGACTGGCGCAGCTTCGGCTTCAACTTCGCCATCATCTTCGCGCCCGGCACGCTCGAGCAGGCGCCCTACACGCTGATGGCGACCGCGGCGCCGGAGCAGGGCACGTCGACCCTCGCCTTCGAGCGGGCGCTGGCGGCCGAACTGCCGATGGTCAGCACGATACGGGTCAGCGATGTGGTCGAGCGGGTGACGACGATCCTCGAAGGCCTCGATTCGGCCATCCGCCTGGCCACCCTTGTCGCCATCCTGATCGGTGTGACAGTCCTCGCCGGGGCGGTCGCAGCCACGCGCCGTACGCGGGCCCGGGAGAGCGTGCTGCTCAAGCTGGTCGGCGCCACCCGCGGGCAGGTACTGACAGCGCAGGGGATCGAGTTCGCGAGCATGAGCGGCGGCATCGTCCTGCTCGCCTTCCTGACCGGAAGCGCGGCAGCCTGGGCGGTGGTGACGCAGCTTTTCGAATTGCCGTTCCGGCCCGACTGGCCAAGCCTCCTGCTGCTTCCGATAGCCGGCATGGCGGTATCGATCCTGACCGCGCTGGCGGCCGCCTGGCCTGCCCTCAAGGCGCGTCCGGCGACCGCGCTGCGGAGTGTCTGAGGAGCAACAATCCCTTATTTACCAACGGGAACCTTCGCGGCTGCCTCGCCGTTGAGCGCGGCTGAAAGGATGTCGTCATGACCAATTTCCCGACCCTCGGAGACCTCGGCCTCAAGCACGATCCCAAGGGCCGCGGCTATCATGCCGTCTATCGCGAGCAGGAGGTCAACCACTGCCCAGGCTGCGGCCGGACGCATTGGCTGATCGGACGTGTGTCGGCGGAATGTGCCTTCTGTGCCACGGCCCTGCCGCTGGCCGAAGCCAGCACGCGGCATCACAACGGCCCCGCGATCATCCAGCACCGCAATCGCAATCAGGGACACGCCTGGGCAGCGTAACGCCACGTCCCCGCGGCACCAGGGAAGGAGCGCGGCTCTGCTCCGCGCCCGCCGTATGGGGACGACTAACGCAGGGAAGATGGCGCCGGTGTCCGCCTGACGGGCACCGGCGCATTGCATAGGTCGACCCCGCCCGCGGGCACGTTGAAGAAGGCGTCCTTGCGGTTGGCCCGCGCGCGGACATAGGCGCCGAAGCTGGCGCTCGCCGTACGCATCACCTGGAAGCTCGGGCGGTCCGCTGCCGGCAGCGCCGACGCCAGCCGCACGGAACGGATCATCCGCGCGACCGAGCCGGTCTTGTAGAAGCCCAGCGCCTCGGTCCCGCGCGGCAGGGCCGACATCTGCTCAATCCCCTCGACCACCCGTCCGACGAGTGCGATGTTGAGATCAAGGTGTCGGGGAGCATGTCCGATCACCGCGTAGAGCTCGCCGCCCATGCCGGTGTCCGGAGCCATGTCGCGGCCGACCCCGACCATGCCGTAGCAATGGGTGAGGTTGGCGCGGCCGGTCTTCGGGTTCCAGGCGACCGGCCAGCCAAGCGCATGGCCGACGCGGGGCGCGTAATTGTCGAGGAAGCCGAGCGGCCTGACAGTCAGTCCCCGCAGCGGGCGGTCATATTCGGCCGGCGGCTTCTGGATAACGCTGGCGGGCACCTTGGGGCCGCCTTCGTTGACGCCCCATTGCGCGACATAATTGTCCTGCACGCGGTAGATGCTCGAGCCGGTCCAGTAGCCTGCGGTCGCAAGCGCACGGATGTTGGCGACGTGCACCGGCGCAAAGGCCGGCGCGAGCTCGATCACCGTCCGCCCGCCGCCCTCATAGTCGATCACCAGCAGATCGTCGGGCTTCACCGCCTGCCACGCCGCGGCGGGCGCCTGGGCGACGATCTCGGACGGGGTGAGCGGCTTGGCGGCGGTGGCCTGGACGGCAAGGGCGAGGAGAAGGCTCATGCCCGCACCCTATCGTGCGCCGCACGCTTGCGGTAGGCACCCCGTCCATGTTCCTCGCCAAGCTCATGCTGCTCGGATCCGGCGAACTGGGCCGGGAGTTCGCCATCGCCGCCAAACGCCTCGGCTGCGCGGTCGTCGCCTGCGACCGCTATGCCGACGCACCTGCCATGCAGGTCGCCGACACCTTCGAGGTCTTCTCCATGCTCGACGGCGCGGCGCTGCGCAGCGCGGTCGAGAAGCATCGCCCCGATTACATCGTGCCCGAGATTGAGGCGATCGACACGGCGACGCTGGCGGCGCTCGAAGGCGAGGGCTGGCATGTGGTGCCGTCCGCCAAGGCGGCGCAGCTGACCATGAACCGCGACGGCATCCGCCGCTTCGCCGCCGAGGAGCTGGGTCTTACCACCAGCCGCTACCGCTTCGCGGAAAGCGAGGAGGAGGCGCTGGCCGCCGCCGAGTTTGTCGGCCTGCCCTGCGTGATCAAGCCGGTCATGTCCTCGTCGGGCAAGGGGCAGAGCACCGCCTCCAGCCCGGACGAAGTCCGCACCTCCTTCCGCTACGCCATCGAGAAGATGCGCGGCGACCGGCCGCGGGTGATCGTCGAGGAATTCATCCGCTTCGAGAGCGAGATCACGCTGCTGACCGTGGCCGCAGCGGACGGCATCCACTTCTGCGCCCCCATCGGTCACCGGCAGGAGGCCGGCGACTATCGCGAGAGCTGGCAGCCGGCGGCGCTGCCGGCCGACGTGCTGGACAGTGCCCGGCAGCAGGCCGCCACCATCGTGGCGGCACTTGGCGGGCGCGGGCTGTTCGGAGTGGAGTTCTTCATCGCCGGCGATCGTGCCATCTTCTCCGAGCTCAGCCCCAGGCCGCACGACACGGGCATGGTGACGCTGGTCGGCCAGGAGCCGAACGAGTTCGAGCTGCACCTTCGCGCCATACTCGGCCTGCCGGTCGCGCCGATCCTGCAGCGTGGGCCGAGCGCCTCGGCGGTGATCCTGGCCGACCGTCCCTCGTCGAATTTCCGCTTCGATGGTGTTGCGAAGGCGCTTGCGCTTGGCCGTCCGGAAACCCCGGTCGACCTTCGGCTGTTCGGTAAGCCGGAGACTTTGGTCAACCGCCGCATGGGCGTCGCCCTCGCCCGTGCCGGCAGTGTCGATGAAGCGGTCGCGCTGGCCACGGCTGCCGCGGCGGCGGTGTCGATCGACTATGAGGAGAATTGAACATGCGTCTGCCGGTCCTTGCCCTAGCCGCCCTGACCCTTGCCGCATGCGGGAGCGGAGGCGGCGGCACCGAGCAGGCCGCGACCAACACGATGGACATCTCCGTCCGCAGCGAGGAGCAGAACCGGCTCCACCAGTTGCCCGACCTTTACCGCGACATCGCCCTGAAGCGCGCCATCCTCGCCAGCGGGCTGCGCTGCAAGCGGGTGGTCCGCTCCGGCTACGTGGCCGAGTATAACAAGCTGTCGATGTGGTCGGCGGACTGCGACGACAATCGCAGCTGGGGCATCTTTGTCGGCCCTGACGGCAGCGCGCAGGTCCGCCCGTGCAGCGACATGACCCGCTTCAAGCTTCCGGATTGCCGGATTGCGGAAGATCCCAGCGGCCGCACGGCGAGGGGTATCCCGAAGCAGAGCTGATCAACTGGCCTCCGGCATTCGCCGGAGAACAGTCAGTCGCAGCGGCGGCTTTCCTTGAACTCGCCGGTTGCGCTCTTCTCGCGGATGACGATGCAATTGCCCTGCTTGCTCTCTTCGCGCCAGCTGCCGTCCGCGTTCCTGACGCGGTTCGACGGCTTGGGAACGCGCTGGCCGTTGCAGATCATGTAGTTCATGCCCGGCGGCGAGACGCAGCCCGGATTGGACGACTGGGCCGCCGCCGAATCCGGCACGGCCGCAAGCCCAATCCCGGCCGCGGCAATCGCGGTGGCAATGGTGGTACGGACGAACATGCGCATCGAATCGGCTCCTCTAGGGAGCCCGATATAGGAAAAGCGACCTGAACCGTCGATGACGGCAGGCCGCTCTTTTTTGCCGATGGGTTGAGCCGGCCGGTTAAGGCCGGTTCAGCTCAGCCCTGGCGCGCCTTGAAGCGGCGGTTCGTCTTGTTGATGACGTAGGTCCGGCCGCGACGACGGATCACGCGGCAATCCCGGTGGCGATCCTTGAGGCTCTTGAGCGAATTGCGAATCTTCATGGCGGGTGGACCCGTCTCTCTAATCTTGGTTGTCAGCTGACGCCCCGGAAGGCTTGCGGTGCGCCCCTATGGGAGGCGCCCCGCAGAGTCAAGGTTGGCGGGCGCCTCAGCGGCTGAGCTTGGGCTGGTTGGCGCCGAAGCTCCTGCCGAAATAGCTGTCGGCATACCAGCGCGGCCGCTCGGCCGCGTCGGCGAGCTGCCGGGCGATGCGGTAGTTGAGCTCGCCGAAGCGCGCGCCCGCCTGCCAGTCGATCCCCTGCTTCACGTCGTCGCACGGCGAATGGTAGCAGCCGCCGCCGAGGAACTTCTTCCACTGCGCCTCGCCTCCATTGGCATAGCCGGTCATCAGGAAGACGCTGGGCACGCCGCGGGTGACGAAGCGGTAATGGTCGGAACGGACGAACAGGCCCTGTTCCGGCATCGGGTCGGCCGAGGCGGTCACCTGCATCGAGCGGCCGGCGGCATCGACGGCCTGGACGATGTTGCTGTGCTCCGCGCCGAACGGGATCACGTCCTGGAACGGATAGAGCAGCAAGGGCATGTCGAGGTTCACCAGCGCCGCGATCTGCTGCAGCGGCACCGTCGGCTTGGTCGCATAATAGTCCGCGCCGACCAGCCCGAGCTCCTCGCCGGTGACGGCCAGGAACATGAGGGTGCGGCGCGAAGGCTTGCCGGAAGTGACGAACGCCCGGGCCGTCTCGATCATGGTGGCGACGCCGCTGGCATTGTCGAGCGTGCCATTGTTGATCGCATCATCGCCCGCCTTGGCGTTCTTGCGGACGCCGATGTGGTCGAGGTGGCCCATCAGCGCGACATGCTCGGCGGCGAGCTTCGGATCGCTCCCGGGCAGCAGGCCGATCACCTGCGGGCTGGTGAAGTCGCTCCATTCGCTCGTCGCGCGGACCGTGAGCCGCCCGGTCAGCGGGAATCCCTTGGGCGAGCGGCCTTCGCGCGCTTCGGCCTGGACCGCGGCGAGGTTCTGGCGGGCGCCGGCGAACAGCCGCTCGGCGGTCGCCTGGGTGAGGGACATCCTCAGCAGGCCAGAGGCGGCCCCCTGCCCGCTGCCGCCCTTGCCGTCCGCCCAGCTGGTGAGCGGACGCGCGGCGATCACCGACGGCGGCGCCCAGGCACTGGCAGCGGCGTTGGTCGGAATCTCGAGAAAGCCGACGGCGCCACGCGCGGCCGCCATCTGCGCCTTGACCGAGCCGATGTGCGAGGCGACGTCGGACCGCAGCCCCTTGGGCGCCCCCCCGAGCGCGACGACGATCTTCCCCTTCGCGTTGACGCCTGCGTAATCGTTGATGCCGAGCACCGGATCGGCGATGCCGAAGCCGACGAACACGAAATCGGCCGCCACGTCGGTCTGCTTGTTGACCAGGTTCGGCCGGATGGCGATGTCGACGCCCTGCTGGAGCGTGACCGCGGCGCCCTTGGCGGCGAAGCTGACGCTCGGCGTTCCGGAAATGGTCGCGCGGCGGAACGGCACCTGCTGGTACCAGCTGCCATTCTCGCCGCCGGGCTTCAGGCCGAGGGACTGAAACTGGCTGACGACATAGCCGGCGGCGATCTCATGGCCGCGGCTCCCGGTATCGCGCCCCTCGAGGAGGTCGCTCGACAGGAACTCGACATGGGCGCGCACCCGGTCGGCCGCCGACGCCTGGGCAATGGTGTCGGAAGGCTGGGCGGCGCCGATCAGCGCGAAGGCGAGCGGCAGGGCGGCGAACGTGGTCAGGCGCAAGCTAATGTCCTCAGGCGTACAGGCGGCGTTCCCAGTCGAGCGCGCTCTGGATGATGGTGTCGGTATCGGCGAAGCGCGGTGCCCAGCCCAGCCGTTCGACCAAGCGGCGGTTGGAGGCGACGAGTTGCGGTGGATCGCCCGCGCGGCGCGGTCCCATCACCCGCGGCACCGGCGCGCCGTTCACCCGGTCGAGCGCATCCAGCATCTCGAGGACCGACGTGCCCCGGCCATAACCGCAGTTGAGGGTGAAGCTCTCCGACGGGCTGGCGATCAGGCTTTCCAGCGCCAGCACGTGCGCGCTGGCGAGGTCCGACACGTGGATATAGTCCCGAATGCAGGTGCCGTCCGGCGTCGGATAATCGGTTCCGAACACGTTGACATGGGGGCGCTTGCCTACCGCCGCCTCGCAGGCGACCTTCAGCAGGTGGGTCGCCCCCTTGCCGACCTGGCCCGAGCGGCCCTGCGGATCGGCGCCGGCGACGTTGAAGTAGCGCAGCGCGCCATAGTTGAAGGCACCGGTCGCGGCGATGTCGCGGAGCATCTGCTCGGTCATCAGCTTCGACCAGCCATAGGGGTTGATCGGGCGGGTCGGCGTGTCCTCGTCGATCGGAACCGTGTCGGGAGCGCCATAGGTCGCGGCAGTCGAGGAGAAGAGGATGTGGCGGACACCGGCCGTCATCGCCGCGCCGACCAGCGCATGGCTCGCGACCGTGTTGTTGCGATAATAGAAATGCGGATCGGAGACGCTCTCCGGCACCACGATCGACCCGGCAAAGTGCATGATCGCGCCGATGTTGCGCTCGGCCAAGACCCGCGCCATCGCCGCGCCGTCACCGACGTCGACCTCGACCAGCTCCACCCCGTCCGGAACCGCCTCGCGGCGGCCGTTGGAAAGATTGTCGGCGACGACGACCCGCCAGCCGGCATCGTGGAGGGCGAGGACGGCGTGGCTGCCGATGTAACCGGCACCGCCGGTGACGAGAACTGGAGGCTTGCTCATGGTTAAGGCCGCTAGCCGCGTCACCGCGCGATGGAAAGGGCGGCGGGTGTCCTTGCTCCGACGCCTTGGTCGCGAGTGCCGTCAGGCGGGCCCGCCGGTCAGTTGACGCGCGTCCAGACCTGCGTCTTGCAGATGACGCCGGCAACGCAGCCGGTGACGCTCATCCGGTCGCGCGACTGCATGGTCACGGTGCTGCCGACCTTGGACCGGACCTTGGGGACATAGACCTGGCCCTTCCAGCGGCCGGGGCCGGCCGGCTTGAGGCCAGTCAACATCTGCTCGCCTTCGAGCTGGTCGACGCCGTTCCGGGCCGCCTTGGCCTGCTGCTTGGCGCTGGCCTTGACGACCTTGCCGCACCAGCTGCTGCCGCAGGAGGCAATTTGCACCACGACCGACTTCTTGGGATTGGCCCACAAGCCCTCGATCGGGCTTTGCGCGGCAGCCGGGGCCGCGACGAGCAACAGGCTCGCACCGAGGAGAATGAGGTTTCGCATAACGTTCTTATAGCATCCGCGGCTTGCGCTAACCTTGCCGAAGCATGGCGGGAATGTGGCAGGCGACGCCCGGTCAGTGCGTCGGGCAGTTGATGATCCGTGCCTTGGGGATGATCTCGGCCTCCCGCGGGTGGCGGGCCATGGGTGGGCGGCTGGGACCGGCGCCGTCGCCGCGGCCGACCCGGGGATCGAGCGCCTGGCCGTCGCTCAATGTCCGCAGCCGCCAGCTTTCGTCTTCCAGCCGGCTGGCGATCAGGTGGCAGACCGCCTCGTCATGCTGGACGATGCCGTGGACGACCATCAGCCGTGCGCCCATCACCACCTTGCGCTGCGCGGCGAAGGCATCGGGCCAGACGACGAGATTGGCGGTGCCTGTCTCGTCCTCGAGGGTGATGAAGCAGACGCCCTTGGCGCTGCCCGGCCGCTGCCGGATGAGGACCAGCCCGGCGAGGCTGACCCGTCTGCCATAGCGGATGTCGCGCAGGTCCGCGGCACGGACGAAGCCCTGGGCCGCATAATGGTCGCGCAGGAACTGCATCGGATGCGCCTTCAGGCTGAGGCGCAAGGTCTGGTAATCGCTGACCACATGCTCTGCGAGCGGCATGGTGGGGAGGACGGCCTTCTCCCTTTCCTCGCCTTCATCCCGCGCCCGGGCGGCGGCGAAGAGGGGGAGTTCGGGCGAGGGCCGGAGAGCGCGGGCGTCCCACAGGGCTTGCCGGCGGTCGAGTCCGATCGAGCGGAAGCAGTCGGCCTCGGCGAGGCGGACGACGGCATGGGGCGGAACTCCGCCGCGGCGGTGCAGGTCTTCCACCGTGGCATAAGGGACGGCGGCGACGAGGCGCGCGGCATCCATGGCGCGGAGGCCCTCGACCTGGCGGAGGCCGAGGCGGAGGGCGACTTCTCCCCTCCCGCTTGCGGGAGGGGTCGGGGGAGGGCCTGTGCGAGGAGCATTTGACACGCCCTCCCCTCCGCGCTTCGCGCTCCTCCCCTCCCGCAAGCGGGAAGGGATGTGCTCCAGTGAACAATCCCAGCCGCTCTCGTTCACGTCCACCGGCAGCACCGTCACGCCATGCGCTTGCGCGTCCTTCACGATCTGGGCGGGCGCATAGAAACCCATCGGCTGCGAATTGAGCAGTGCCGCCGCGAAGGCCGCCGGATAGCGCCAGCGCAGCCAGCTCGAGACATAGACGAGGTGGGCGAAGCTGGCCGCGTGGCTTTCGGGAAAGCCATATTCGCCGAAGCCGCGGATCTGGTGGAAGCAGCGTGTCGCGAACTCGCGCTCGTAGCCGCGCGTCACCATGCGTTCGACCATCTTGTCCTGGAGGAGGTCGATGGTGCCGCGGCTGCGGAAGGTGGCCATGGCCTTCCTCAGCTGGTTGGCCTCGGCCGAGCTGAACCGCGCGGCGTCGAGCGCGATCTTCATCGCCTGCTCCTGGAACACCGGCACGCCGAGCGTGCGCTTGAGGATCCGCTCCAGCTCGTCGGGCGGGCCATGGTCCGGCGAAGGCCGGGGATAGACCACCGCCTCCTTGCCCTGCCGGCGCTTGAGATAGGGGTGGACCATGTCGCCCTGGATCGGTCCCGGACGGACGATCGCCACTTCGATGACCAGGTCGTAGAAGCAGCGGGGCCGGAGCCGTGGCAGCATGTTCATCTGCGCCCGGCTTTCGATCTGGAAGACGCCGAGCGAATCGCCCTTGCACAGCATGTCGTAGACTTGGCTCTCCTCGCGCGGGACGGTGGCGAGTTCCCATGTGTCGCCGTGCACCTCCTCGATCAGCTGGAAGCATTTGCGGATGCAGGTCAGCATGCCGAGCGCAAGCACGTCGATCTTGAGGATTCCGAGGTCCTCGATGTCGTCCTTGTCCCATTCGATGAAGGTGCGGTCGGGCATGGCGCCATTGCCGATCGGCACCGTCTCGATCAGCGGCCGCTCGGTCAGGATGAAGCCGCCGACATGCTGGGAAAGGTGGCGCGGCATGCCGATCAATTGTTCGGCGAGCCGGATGGTCCGGGCGAGGTGGGGATCGGAGAGGTCGAGCCCGGCTTCCCTGACGTGGGTCTCGGTGACGTCCTCGCCCCAGCCCCAGATGGTGCCGGCGATGGCCGCGCAAATGTCCTCGGAAAGGCCCATCACCTTGCCCACCTCCCGGATGGCCGAGCGCGGACGATAGTGGATCACGGTCGCGCACAGCCCCGCGCGGTCGCGGCCGTACTTCTCGTAGATGTGCTGGATCACCTCTTCGCGCCGCTCATGCTCGAAATCGACGTCGATGTCGGGCGGCTCGCGGCGTTCTTCGGAGATGAAGCGCTCGAACAGGAGGTCGGTGGAGGACGGATCGACCGCGGTGATGGCGAGGCAGTAGCAGACCGCGCTGTTCGCCGCCGACCCGCGGCCCTGGCAGAGGATCGGCGGCTCGCACGAGCGGGCGAAGGCGACGATGCTGTGGACGGTGAGGAAGTAGCGGGCGAAGTCGAGCTTCTCGATCAGCCGGAGTTCGTGGTCGATCTGCCGGACCACCCTGTCGGGCACGCCGTCCGGATAGCGCTCCTTCGCGCCTTCCCAGGTGAGGTGGACCAGTTGCTCCTGCGGGGTGCGTCCCTCGGGCACGCTTTCGCGCGGATATTCGTAGCGGAGCTCGTCGAGGCTGAAGTCGAGGCTGTCGGCGAACGCGCGGGTGGCCCGGATCGCATGCGGCCAGCGGGCGAACAGCCGCGCCATCTCCTCCGGCCCCTTGAGGTGCCGCTCGGCATTGGCGTGGAGGCGGTAGCCGGCTTCGGCCAGCGTCACCTTCTCGCGGATGCAGGTGACGATATCCTGCAGCGGCCGCTTCTCGGGTGCGTGATAATGGACGTCGTTGGAAGCAAGGATGGTCCCGCCGATGCCCCGCGCCATGCGGTCGAGCCGCTCGATGCGGGCGAGGTCGTCGCCCCGATAGAGATGCGTTGCGGCGATGTGGCGGAGGTCGGGGATGGCGGCGAGAATCCGCGGCAGCCGGGCCTCGAACGCGTCGAGGTCCTCGCCCGGCCAGGCGATGAAGGCGATCCCCTCGCGATGGTCGGCGACATCGTCGAGCGACAGGTCGCACGCGCCCTTGACCGCCCGGCCCTGGCCGAGGCTGAGCAAGCGGGCGAGGCGGGCATAGCCTTCGCGGTCGACGGGATAGGCGAGGAGTTCGATCTCTTCCTCTCCCCTTCCGCTTGCGGGCGGGGCTGGGGGAGTGCCTGCCACCAGTCGCAACAAGCCCTCCCCGTCGCCACTCCTCGGCTCTTCCTCCTCCGCGCGTGGACAGGGGGAGTCGTGCACCACCAGCCGGCACCCGATCAGCGGCCTGAGTCCGGCCGTCCTGGCATTGGTGTGGATCCTGACCACGCCGGCCAGCGTGTTGCGGTCGGCCACTCCGATCGCGTCCATGCCGAGGTCCATGACGGCCGGGATCAGTTCGAGCGCGTCGGACACGCCGCGGAGGAAGGAAAAAGGGGTGGCGATGCCAAGCTCGACGAATGGCGCCCTGGGGATGGGCGCGAGCGGGCCGCCGCTCCGCTCCAGCCGGCGGCGGGCATAGCCTTCCTGTTCAGGCATGGTCCCGCCTCACGCGAACAGCCCGTGGACGAACCACGCCGGCGGGCCGCCGCGACCGTCGCCGACCAGGCCCTGGCGGAAGATCCAGAAGCGGCGGCCTTCGCTGTCCTCGACCTTGTAATAATCGCGCAGCCGGGCGCTCGACCGCTCGCGCCACCATTCGGGGGAGATCCGCCGCGGGCCCTGGGCCCGGGCGATGTCATGGACCTTGCGCCGCCAGACGAAGCGTCGTGGCAGGCCTTCGGGCGTGGCATAGATGACGGCGATCTCCTCGGGCGAGTCGAGCAGGCGGGTGGGATCGTCGCCTTCCCGCTTGCGGGAGGGCGTGGCGGGCAGGGAAGCCGCCACCCCTTCCACCCATCCCGCCGCCCGTTCGGGCACATGGCTCTCCGCCGGTGCCGGCCGCCGCACCTTGCCCGGTCCCAGCCGCACGCTCAGCCGGTCGACCAAGGCGGCGATGGCGGTGTCGGCGGTGGGCGGCCCGAGCAGGGCCTCCTGCGCGGAATCGAGCCGTTCCCACCAGCGCACCTCAAGCGCGAAGGCGTCGATGCCGAAGCCCGGATCGATCCCCTGCCGCTCGAGCATGCCCGACAGCAGGCGGTGGAGGTGGCCGGGCTCGCGCGACGGGATGGAGGTGGCGACCTCCACCTCGCCGAGGCTGCCGTCGACCCGATAGGCGGTCAGCACCAGCTGCCGGGCGCCGAGCTTGCGGGTCTCGAGCTCCCGCGCCAGCCGGGGGACGAGCTGGCGCAGCGCCTGCTCCAGCGCTTCCGGATGCACCACCGGCTCCTTGATCGGCAGCAGCGCGCGGGGCGGCGGGTCCTCCGGCAGCGGGGTCAGCGGCTCGGGCTTGCGCCCCAGCGCCCGGTCGAGCGCGTCCAGCGGATGCTCGTCCCTGGGGAATCGCCGGGCGAGCGTCTTGCGCGGCACGCCGGCAAGGTCGCCGACCTGCTTCAGCCCGAGCCGCACCAGCATGTGGGTGGCGATCGGTGACAGGCGCAGCGCGCCGACGGGGAGCGGGGCGAGGACCCGCGCCAGCTCCTCCTCATGGACCGGGCGCGGCCGGGGGGCGTAGCGGGCAAGGGCCCAGGCCGCGCCGGCCGTCGGCGCGACCGCCGCCCGCGCGCCGACACCCATGGCCTCGAACCGGGCCACCATGTCGCCGAGCAGGCCCTGCTCGCCCCCGAACAGATGGGCGATTCCGCTCACGTCGAGGCGCAGGGCGTCGCTTCCGTCCACCTCGACCAGCGGCGACCAGCGGCTCGCCCAGCGCGCCGCGGCGCGCAGCCAGGCGGCCTCGCCGGCGACATCGGCCGCTTCCGCTTCCAACGCGGGATCGAGGGCACGGGCATCGGCGAGCCGGCCGCCGGGCCGCGCCCCGCGCTCCGCCGCGGCCGGCGTCACCGCATGGATCAGCTGGCCGTGGCGGCCCTCGACGGTGAGGACCAGCGTCCGGGCAAGCGCCGCCTCAGGCGTGCCGCTGCCATTGGCCCAGCGCTCGATCGCCAGGTTCGGCAGCCACAGGGAGCAGATCCGGCGCTTCATCGCCGACCAGCCAGGTGCCGGGAAGCCGGCGGCGGGAGCGGAACAGCTCGGCCTTCCAGCGCGGCGCGCCGGGTGCCCTCAAATCGAACGGATGATCGGCGCTGGGTGCGCTGGCAAGGCGCCAGCGTTCGCGCGCACCGCTGAGGTTGGCGCTGCCCTGCAGCCGGATCAGCCAGCAGGCGACGCCCGACCGCTCGGACGCCACGGCCAGGCGCCGGGTCGCGGTGAAGTCCAGCGCGGCGGAATCGCCCCAGAGTTCGCCGATGACTCCCCCTAGCGCCGGACATCGGAGCCCCTCCTCCATCGCCCACAGCGCCGCCTTGGCATCGCGCGCCTCGACATGGATGAGGCGCGGTGCGGCTGCGCCGAGCCCCGCCGCATGGACCCGCCCCGCCTCGAGGATCGCCATCCGCTCCTGCACCCACAGCAGCGGCTTGGACGGGGCGAGCCGGGCGAGGACGAAGCCGGTCCAGCCGGCATCGCGCGGGGAAGCGGCGAACAGTTCGGAGAGGATGGCTTCGTGCCCCCTCCCTGCCGCCGGCGGTGGTGGGGAGGGCGACCGCTCGGCCGGAGGCCGCGTGGTGGAGGGGCCGCCAGCGTCGCCAGGGGCCCCTCCATCCCCGTGCCGCGTACGGCGGTCCCCCTCCCCATTGCCATGCAACGGGGAGGTTGAAGAGGCCGCGCGGGATCCCCCGCCGGCGACCAGGCGAAACCTTGGGTCCACACGACTCGCAACGCTGTTGTTCTGCTTTTGTTCTTATTCGCGCGAGTCCGCGAACGGAGTCAATCGGGCGACTCGGCAGGACCTAGCGGGCGAGGAAGCGGTTCATCCCGAGTGCGCCGGCATGATCGCGCTCGGCAGCGAGGGCGAAGCGCGCGAACTGGCGCAGGGTCGGGCTTCCGCCCGCCGCCGCGAACCGCTCATGCAGGATCACGGCCTCCTGATGGGCCTGGAGCAGGCGGCGCTGCAGCCCGACCTCGAACGGCTGGCTGGCTTCCAGCATGGCGAGCCACTGCCGTTCGGTGGCGTTGAGCCGCGGCGAGGGCAGCAGGTTCACGCGCTGCCCGGCCATGCGCAGCTGGGCGGACAGGCCGCGATGATCGGTGGCGAGCGCCTCGAGCCGGTTGCGAAGCGCCGGATCGCGGGTCCGCTCCAGCCCCAGCGCGCAGGCCCGGGCGACAAACTGCTCGATCGAGGCGATGCGCGTGACATAGTCGACAGGCGTGAGGGCGGGTCCGGGCACCTGAACCGGGCTCGGCGCGGGGCGTGGCGCAGGAACGGGCATCGGCGCCTTGGTCGCGCAGCCGGCGAGGAGGAGCGCGAACAGAGGGAGAAGCTTGCGCATGATCGTCATCCCGGGCTTGAGCCGGGATCCGCCTGCCTTCGCCCGGGCAGCCGAAGGAAGAAGAAGGCGGGCCCCGGGTCAAGCCCGGGGCGACGTGCTTGTTCGGCGTGCGCCTGCTCAGCGCCCGATCATCGCCTCGGGCCGGACCACCCGGTCGAAGGTCTCCGCGTCGACCAGCCCCAGCTCCAGGCCCGCTTCCTTCAGCGACTGCCCCTTCTTGTGGGCATGCTTCGCGATGGCAGCGGCGTTGTCGTAGCCGATCTCGGGCGCCAGCGCGGTGACCAGCATCAGGCTGCGGGCGACGAGGTCGCGGATATGGTCCTCGTTGGCGACGATCCCCTCGACGCAGCGCTCGGCGAAGCTGACCATGCCGATCGACAGCAGCTCGACCGAGCGGAGCACGTTCGACCCGACCAGCGGCATGAAGACGTTCAGTTCGAAATGGCCCTGCATGCCGCCGATGGTCAGGGCCTGGCCGTTGCCGATCACCTGCGCGCAGACCATCGTCAGCGATTCGCACTGGGTCGGATTGACCTTGCCCGGCATGATCGAGCTGCCCGGCTCGTTCTCCGGCAGGCTGAGTTCGCCGAGGCCCGAGCGCGGGCCGGAGCCGAGGAAGCGGATGTCGTTGGCGATCTTGTTGAGCGCCACCGCCAGCGTCGCCAGCGCGCCGTGGAAGAAGACGAGGCCGTCGCGGGCCGCCATTTCGGCAAACTTGTTGGGGGCAGGGTGGAAGGAGGAGCCGGCAATGTCGCTGATCGCCGCGCACATGTCGTCCGCCCAGCCGTCCGGCGCGTTGAGGCCGGTGCCGACCGCCGTGCCGCCGATCGCGAGCTTGCGAAGATTGCCCTCGAGCGCGCCCTCGATCCGGGCCCGGCAGGAACGCAGCTGCGCCGCATAGCCGCTGAACTCCTGGCCGAGCGTCAGCGGCGTCGCATCCTGCGTGTGGGTGCGGCCGATCTTGACGATTCCGTCCCAGGCCCTCGCCTTCTCCTCGAGCGCGACGGTCAGCCGCTCGAGCGCCGGGTAGAGCTGCTGTTCTGCGCTGAGCACCGCCGCCACGTGGAGCGCGGTGGGGAAGCTGTCGTTGGACGACTGGCTCTTGTTGACGTGATCGTTGGGATGGACCGGGGCTTTGCCGCCGCGGGTCCCGGCAAGCGCCTCGTTGGCGAGGCCGGCGATCACCTCGTTGACGTTCATGTTGGTCTGGGTGCCGCTGCCCGTCTGCCAGATGGTAAGCGGGAACTGGTCATCGTGGCTTCCGGCGATGATCGCCGATGCCGCCGTCTCCATCGCGTCCGCAAGCTTCGCGTCGAGTCCGTGCTTGCGGTTCACCCGCGCCGCCGCCTGCTTGACGATCGCCTGGGCATGGACCAGCCGGATCGGCATCCGCTCCCGCTCGCCGAACGGGAAATTGCCGAGGCTGCGCTGCGTCTGCGCGCCCCAGTAGCAGTCCGCCGGGACCTCGATCGGTCCGAAGCTGTCGGTCTCGGTGCGGGTGTTGGTCATGCGATCCCTCAAGAACGTCATGCTGAACTTGTTTCAGCATCTTGTCTGAGGGAGGCGCCTAGCCGCGAAATGGATCCTGAAACAAGTTCAGGATGACGGCCGAGGGCCGGTCACTTCTTCCGCGTGAAGTCCACCGAGACGACGTTCGACCCGTCCTCGACCGGCACGACCGCCGGAGCGTCATTCTCGGCGTCGTCATGCTCTTCATGACCGTCGTTCTCGGCGCCATTGGCCTGGAACTTGAGGCTGAAGTCGACGGCCGGATCGACGAAATCGGTCACCGCCGCGAACGGCACGCGCAGGGTGGCGGGAACGCCGCCGAAGCTCAGCCCGACGGTGAAATGGTCCGGCGCGACCTTCAGGTCCCAGTAGCGGTGCTGGATGACGATCGTCATCTCGTCCGGAAAGCGCTGGGCGAGGTGCTTGGGGATCTCGACCCCCGGCATCCGGGTGCGGAAGGTGATGTAGAAATGGTGGCCGCCCGGCAGCGCGCCGCCCTTCTCCACCGAGGAAAGGACGCGCCCGACCACATCGCGCAGGGCTTCCTGCACGATCTCGTCGTAGGGAATCAGGCTTTCCGGAGTCTCGTCGGCCATGCGTCGAACTGGTAGCGAGGCATGGACTAGGGTCAACCGGGAAACGTGCCTTATGCCGATCGATCACAAGCAGCCGTACGACGACAGCAACATCTTCGCCCGAATCCTCCGCGGCGAACTGCCGTGCAAGAAGGTGATGGAAAACGAGCATGCGCTGGCCTTCCACGACATCAACCCGCTCGCGGCCGTGCACGTGCTGGTCATTCCCAAGGGCGCCTATGTCAGCTGGGAGGATTTCTCCGCCAACGCGTCGGAGGCGGAGATCGCCGGCTTCGTCCGGGCGGTGGGCGAAACGGCGCGGATCGTCGGCGCCGAGCCCCAGGGCTATCGCCTGCTCGCCAACACCGGCAAGCGCGCCGGCCAGGAGGTGCCGCACCTTCACGTGCACCTGTTCGGCGGCCAGCCGCTCGGCCCGATGCTGGCGCGCTGAGTGTCGCCTTTGTTGCAGAGGGATTGCACCAGAAGAACAAGCCGCTAGGCTCCGCGCCGAACGGCTTAAGTCATGCCGCTAAGGGGACCTTGATGAGATTTGCCCGCGTCAAACCGCTCGACGCCATTCTGGCGACGGCCGAGAAGAAATCACTTCACCGCTCGCTTGGCGCGATCCAGCTGACCCTGTTCGGGATCGGCTGCGTGATCGGCACCGGCATTTTCGTTCTGACCTCGGCCGGTGCGCAAAAGGCCGGCCCAGGGCTGATGCTGGCGTTCGCCATCGCCGGCGCCATCTGCATCGTCGCCGCCCTCTGCTATGCGGAGATTGCGGCCATGCTCCCGGTCGCAGGCTCCGCCTACACCTACACCTATTCGGTGATGGGCGAACTGCTCGCCTGGACGGTCGGATGGGCGCTGGTGCTGGAATATGCGGTCGCAGCATCGGCGGTATCCGTCGGCTGGTCAGGCTATTTTTCAGGGACCATCCTGAATGAGTTCTTTGGGGTGCAATTGCCGGCGTGGCTTGCGGCCGGTCCGCTGGCGCTCGGCGGCGCCCCTGGCGGCCTGATCAACCTTCCGGCGCTGGTGATCGCCCTCCTGGTGACCTGGCTCCTGATGATCGGCACCAGCGAAAGTGCCAAGGTCAACGCCGTGCTGGTGGCGATCAAGGTGACGGCCCTGACCGCTTTCATCATCCTCACGCTGCCCGCCGCCGAGGCCGAGAAATTCAACCCGTTCCTGCCCGCGGGCGTGTTCGGGGGGTTCGGCTCGGGTGTCGGAGCGGTGGGCGCGGCTGCGACCATCTTCTTCGCTTATGTCGGCTTCGACGCGGTCTCCACCGCGGCCGAGGAAACCCGCGATCCGCAGCGCAACGTGCCGATCGGCCTGGTCGGCAGCCTGCTGTTCTGCACCGTCTTCTACATCCTGGTCGCCGCCGGCGCGATTGGCGCCTCTCCAACCGGCGGTCAGCCGATCTTCGGTCCGAACGGCATTCCGTTCCCGGCCGGTTCGGAGGAACTCGCCCGGCAGTGCGCGCTCCCGCAGTATAGCGAGTGGCTGGTCTGCTCCAACGAGGCGCTTGCGCACGTGCTGCGCGAGATCGGTTATTCCTCGATCGGCAACATGCTCGGCATCGCGGCCTTTGTCGCCCTGCCGTCGGTCATCCTGATCCTGTTGTTCGGCCAGACCCGCATCTTCTTCGTGATGAGCCGCGACGGCCTTCTTCCCGAGAAGCTCTCGACCATCCATCCAAAGTGGAAGACCCCCTACATCGTAACGGCGCTGACCGGCGCGGTGGTTGCGGTGGCCGCGGCCTTCCTCCCGGTCGGCGCGCTTGCCGACATCGCCAATGCGGGCACGCTCTACGCCTTCATGATGGTGGCGATTGCGGTGATGATGCTCCGCAAGACCGAACCCAACCGGCCGCGCAAGTTCCGGACACCGGCCTTGTGGTTGATCGGCCCGCTGACCATTGCAGGCTGTATCTTCCTGTTCCTCAACCTTCCGTTTGAAGCCATGATCGTCCTGCCGGTCTGGGCTGGGATCGGCCTCGTCATCTACTATCTCTACGGTTACCGCCACAGCCACCTTGGCCGCGGCATCGTCGAGGTGCCGGAAGCGGAAGTCGACATGCTGCAGCCGAACGTAGCTGGCATCGGCGGCGAAGGCCCTGATCAGCGCGACTGATCGCAGGCGACAGCTAAAAAAGAAAAGGGCCGGTGCAGTGATGCACCGGCCCTTTCCTTTTGCCCGTTAGCGGGACCGCTCAGAGGAGATCGGAAGCCAGCGCCTTCAGGTCCTGCTCCGGCCTCGCACCATAATGCTGGATCACCTCGGCCGCGGCGATGGCGCCAAGCCGGAGCGAAGCTTCGAGCCCGAGCCCGCGCACTTCGCCGGCAAGGAAACCGGCGGCGAACAGGTCGCCCGCACCGGTGGTGTCGACCAGATCGGCAATGGGCTCCGCCGCGACCCGCGCCCGCTCGGTGCCGCGCACCGCGACCGCACCCTGATCGCCGTGCGTGGCGACCAACAGCGGCACCTTCGGCGCCAGCGCCTCGACGGCGGCATCGAACGTCGACGCGCCGGTCATGGCGATCAGCTCGGCCTCGTTGCCGAACAGGATGTCGAGCCGCCCCTCGTCCAGAAGGCGCCGGAAGTCGTCCCCGTGGCGATCGACGACGAACGTGTCGGAGAGGGTCAGCGCAACCTTTCGCCCGGCGGAGCGGGCAGCGGCCATCGCCTCGACCATCGCCGCGCGCGGCAGCTCGGGATCCCACAGATAGCCTTCGAGGTAGAGGATGCTGGCATCGGCGGCGACGGACGGATCGAAGTGGCCAAGCTCGAGCCGCTGCGTCGCGCCAAGAAAGGTGTTCATCGTCCGCTGCGCATCGGGCGTGACGAGGATGAGGCTGGTGGCCGTGGCGCCGATGCCGCCGCGGGGCGCGACGATGAAGTCGATGCCCTGCGCCTTGATGTCATGGGCGTAGATGGCGCCGAGCTGGTCGTCCGCCACCTGGCCGGCGTAGGCGACCTTCAGCCCCAGAGCGGCAAGCCCCGCCGCCGTGTTGCCGGCCGAGCCGCCGCTGATCTCGCGCCCCGCCTTCATGCGCCCGTAGAGGCGGGTCGACTCGGCTTCGTCGATCAGCCGCATCGAGCCCTTCACCAGCCCCTCGGCCGAGAGGAAGGCATCGTCGGCGTCGGCGATCACGTCGACGATGGCATTGCCGATGGCCAGCACGTCGTAGCGGGGAGCGGTCATGAAAATTCCTGGATGATGGGGTCGATAAAGTGCGCGGGCGGGTAGCCGCCACTCGCTTGTCAGTCCAGCGCATTGCCGCCATGGCCTTCCCGATGCGCCGCCTGTTCCCCCTTGCCGCCCTGATCCTCGGCGCCTGCGCCACTACGCCGCGACCGGCACCTCCGGCCGCGCAGCCGAGGCCCGAGGCGCCGCCGCCGGTGCGCACCAATCTGTCGGGCCTGGCGGAACCGGATCTCGTCCGCCGCTTCGGTGCCGCGCCGTTCCGGGTCAGCGAAGGTCCGGGCCTTAAGCTCCAGTGGCAGAGCGCGACCTGCGTCCTCGACACCTACCTCTACCCGCCCCAGGGCGGAGGAGCGGCGACCGTCCTCCATGCCGACGCACGGCGGCCGCTGACGGGGGAGACCATTCCCGTCGAGGTCTGCGTGGCGAGCTTCCCGGTCCGCTAGGCGGTCAGGCGCCCTGCCGCCCAGCCGGCGGCTTCGGCCACGACCGGGTCCTCGTCGCTGCGCAACCGTTCGACGTGCGGGCGCAGGGAAGGATCGCCGCTGTTCCCCGCCGCGATCAGGCAGTTGCGGAGGAAACGCTTCACTCCGATCCGCTTGATCGGACTGCCCGCAAACAATGCCCGGAAGCCCTCGTCGTCCAGCATCAGCAGGTCGGCGAGCCTCGGCGCGACCAGTTCGGCGCGCGGCAGAAAGGCCCTGTTCGCCTGCGCCTGCTCGGCAAAGCGGTTCCACGGACAGGCGGCAAGGCAGTCGTCGCAGCCGTAGATGCGATTGCCCATGGCCTCTCGAAACTCGAGCGGGATCGGGCCACTATGCTCGATGGTCAGGTAGGAGATGCACTTGCGGGCATCGATCCGGCGCGGGCCGTCGATGGCGCCGGTCGGGCAAGCGGCCATGCAGGCGGTGCAGCTGCCGCAATGGTCGCGCCCCGGCTCGTCGGGTTCGAGCTCCAGTTCCGTGAAGATGACGCCCAGGAACAGCCAGTTGCCGTGGCTGCGGGAAAGAAGATTGGTATGCTTCCCCTGCCAGCCGATCCCGGCGGCGGCGCTCAGCGGCTTTTCCATCACCGGCGCGGTGTCGACGAACACCTTGAGCTGCGACGGCACGCTGTCGACGATGAAGCGCGCGAGGGCCTTGAGCGCCTTCTTGACCGTCTTGTGATAGTCGGCGCCCTGGGCATAGACGCTGATCCGGCCGTGATCCGGCGCCCCCTCCAGGGCACGCGGGTCGGTTCCGGGCGCATAGCTCATGGCGAGCGCGATCACGCTCCTGGCCTCCGGCCACAGCGATTGCGGATGGGCCCGCTGGCCGGCCCTCTCCTCCATCCAGCCCATCGTCCCGTGGCGGCCTTCCGCCAGCCACGCGCGCAGCGCCTCGCCCGCCTGCGGCACGGCATCGGCGCGCGCAAAGCCGCACGTGACGAAGCCGATCCGCTCGGCCTCCGCCCGTATCCGTTCCTTAAGACTTGCAGGCTCAAGCACTTGGTCTCACTACAGGCGGCGAGACGGGGAGACCAGACGAGTGCTGCAGCAGGCGAGTGGGGGCGACTTTGCCGTCGAAGCCCACGATCTGGTCAAGGATTTCGGTGACAAGCGCGCTGTCGATGGTGTCAGCCTGGAGGTCCCGACCGGCAGCATCTTCGGCCTGCTCGGCCCCAATGGCGCGGGCAAGACGACCAGCCTGCGTCTCCTGCTCGGGATCATCGATCCCGACAGCGGCACGCGCCGCCTGCTCGGCCGGGCAGCACCGCTCGAAGCCGCATCGGACGTCGGCTACCTGCCCGAGGAGCGCGGCCTCTACCCGGCGATGACCGCCCGCGAGGCAATTGCCTTCATGGGTGCTCTTCGTGGGCTCCCCCTTGCCGAAGGCCGCCTTCGCGCGTCCGCCATGCTCGCCGAGCGCGGGCTGTCGGACTGGGAGAAGAAGCCGATCCGCACCTTGTCCAAGGGCATGGCGCAGACGGTGCAGCTGCTCGGAACGCTGGTCCACCGGCCCAGGCTGATCGTCCTCGACGAGCCCTTCTCCGGCCTCGACGCGATCAACCAGGAGAAGCTCGAAGGGTTGATCCGGGCCGAGGCGGCGGGCGGCGCGACGATCATCTTCTCGACCCATGTGATCGCCCATGCCGAGCGCCTGTGCGAACGGATCGCGATCATCGCCGGCGGCAAGGTCGCCTTCGCCGGCGAAGTCGATGCGGCCCGCGGCCGGCTTCGCCCGATCGTTCGCCTGCAGACCCGGGCGGCCGACGGCCCCTGGCGTGCCGCCCTGCCGCCAGGAGCGCGTCAGGTCGGGCGCGAGTGGCGTTTCGAACTCCCGCAGGAGGGTCCCGAGCCCTTGCTTCGCGCCCTGCTTGAGGGCGGTGCTGGCATCGAAACCCTGTCGATCGAGCGGCCGGGCCTGCACGACGCCTTCGTCGCGATCGCCGGGGCGAGTGCCGTGGAAGCGATGGCGCAGGAGGTCGGCGCGTGACCCGCTCGATGAACCGCTTCCAGGCCGCCTTCGTCATCGCCCGTCGCGATTATGCGGCGACCGTGCTCAGCCGGACCTTCCTCTTCTTCCTGCTCGGCCCCCTCTTCCCGCTGGCCATCGCCGGCCTGTTCGCCGGCATCGGCGCGAACGTCGGCAGTCGCGAACTGCCGCAGCTGGCGGTCATCGCCGCGCCCGCCGACTTCGCGCGTCTCGCTTCGGCCCGGGAGCAGCTCGAAGGCATCCCCGGTGTCGGCGGCTTCCCGCAACTGGTCCCGGCTGCCCCGGGCACAGACCCGCGGGCCTTGCTTGCCGCCAGGGACAGGCCGGTCGTCGCCGTCCTCGTCCGGCCATTCGACAATCCCCGCCTGATCGGCGCGGTCGAGCGGAACGGGAGCATGAGCGGGCAGGTGCGCCTGATGATCGCCCGCGCGTCGCCTGCAGCCGCCCCGCTGCCCGACATCGCGGTCGAGCGGGTCGCCGGGGCGTCCGGAGCGGTCGAATCTGCACGGGCCACCACCGCCCGTGCCGGCCAGGCCCTGCTCTTTTTCCTGACTCTGCTCCTGTCCGGCATGCTGTTGTCGCAGTTCATCGAGGAGAAATCGAACAAGGTCATCGAGATCCTCGCCGCCGCCGTCCCCGTCGAAACGGTGTTCCTTGGCAAGCTGTTCGCGATGATGACCGTCAGTCTGACCGGCATCGCCGTCTGGACCAGCAGCGGGCTGGCCGCGGCCTTGCTTCTCGTGCCTTCGGAACGCCTGATGTCGCTTCCGGCGCCGGCGGTCGGCTGGCCCTTCTTCTTGTTCCTGGGCTGCGCCTACTTCGCGATGAGCTACCTGCTGACCGGCGCGGCGTTCCTCGGGATCGGAGCGCAGGCGAACTCGGCGCGCGAGGTTCAGACCCTGTCGATGCCGGTCACGATGAGCCAGGTCGCGCTGTTCGCCATCGCCAGTGCGGCGGTCACCAACCCCTATGGAGCAAGCGGCCTGTTCGCCGCCGCCTTCCCCCTGTCGTCGCCCTACGCGATGATGGCACGCGCCGCGATGGATCCGGCGATCCTGCCCCACCTTGCCGCACTGGCATGGCAGATGCTCTGGCTGGCGCTGATCCTCAAGCTGGCGGCCGCCTGGTTCCGCCGCTCCGTGCTCAGCGGCAAGAGTGGCAGGAAGGGCTGGTGGAAGCGCAAGGCCGCCAAGGCGTGAGCGCCCCGGCGCGTCTCCCGGCCTAAGCCGCCGCCTTCTGTGCGTACATTGCCTGGTCGGCGCGGGCGAGCACCGCTGCGGGCGTGTCGCCGGGCCGGATCTCGGCGATGCCGATAGCCGCGGACAGCGGGATGGCACTGCCGTCGTAGGTGAAGCTGCTGTCCGCGATGCGGTCGGTGAGCCGAAGCGCCGTTTCGGTCGCCTGGCCAAGATCGATCCGCTCGAGCAGCACGGCGAATTCGTCACCCCCGAATCGGGCCACGCAATCGCTCTGGCGCACGCCGCCGGTCAGCAGCTCGGCGACATGGATCAGCGCCGCATCGCCGGCTTCGTGCCCAAAGCTATCGTTGACCATCTTCAGCCCGTCAACGTCGACGAACAGCAGCGCACCGCAGTCGCCATAGCGCTCCGCCCGGTCGATCAGCGCCAAGAGCTGCCGTTCGAACCCGCGGCGGTTGGGGACAGGAACGAGCGCGTCGTGATGGGCCAGCCGGTCGAGTTCGCCGACCTGCCGCTCGAGCCGGGCGACCGTTGCGCGCAGCCGTGCGATCTCCGCCCGCAGGACCAGCGGATCATCGTCGATCATCGGTCGCTCGTCCGTCATCACCGTCCCCGCTGCTTACGGCTGCACGGCCCATAACCCAGATCAAGGCTCTTGGGGAGCGGGTGACAGCACGCACGCGCCGCTCTAGACAGCAGCCCGAGCTGAGGAAGGCGATCGGGGCTAATGGACGTCGGTATCATCATGGGTAGTCAGTCCGACTGGGAGACGATGCGACATGCCGCATCCATTCTCGACGAGCTCGGCATCCCCCATGAAGCAAAGGTGGTGTCCGCGCACCGTACACCGCAGCGCCTGTACGAATATGCAACAGGAGCGAAGGCCCGCGGGCTCAAGCTGATCATCGCCGGTGCGGGCGGAGCGGCCCATCTTCCCGGCATGACCGCATCGATGACCAGCCTTCCGGTCCTTGGTGTACCGGTCGAGAGCAAGGCCCTGTCCGGGCTGGATAGCTTGTTGTCCATCGTCCAGATGCCGGGCGGCATCCCCGTCGCCACTCTGGCGATCGGCAAGGCGGGTGCGATCAACGCCGGGCTGCTCGCCGCCTCGATCCTCGCCCTGTCCGACCAAGCCCTGGCGGGACGCCTCGACGCCTGGCGGGCGCGGCAGACCGAGAGCATCGCCGAGCAGCCCGAGTGATCCCTCCCGGAGCGACCATCGGGATCATCGGCGGCGGCCAGCTTGGCCGGATGCTCGCCCTCGCCGCAGCCCCGCTCGGCTACAGGTGCCACATCTTCGACCCGCATGAATCGCCCTGTGCCGCCGATGTCGCCGCAAGCTTCACGCGTGCCGCCTTCGACGACGTGCCAGCACTGGAGCGCTTCGCCGCCGAGTGCGCGGTCGTCACCTACGAGTTCGAGAACCTTCCCGTCGGCCCGCTTGCGACCATCGCCGGCAAGCTCAGGCCCGGCACTCCTAGCCTGGCCATCGCGCAGGACCGCGCGGCCGAGAAGGCGTTCGTCGAGGAGGCGGGCGCCAGCCCGGCCGCCTGGCGCAAGGTCGACGGGCCGGACGACATCAGGGCCGCGGCCGAGGCGCTCGGGCTCCCGCTCGTGCTCAAGACGCGGCGCGACGGCTATGACGGCAAGGGGCAGGCATGGCTTCGCTCCGCCGATGCCGCCGACCGACTGTGGCAGGAACTTGGCCAACGGCCGCTGGTGGCGGAACAGGCGATCCGCTTCGAGGCGGAATTCTCCGTCGTCCTTGCGCGCGGCGCGGATGGGGCCGTCGCCTTCTTCGATTCGACCCGCAACATCCATGAAGGCGGTATCCTGCGCCGCTCGGAGCTGCCGGCGGGGCCGGCGATCGAGCGCCATCTGGCGGAAGCCCGCACCCATGCCGCGGCGATCGCCGAGCGGCTCGGCCATGTCGGCGTGCTCACGGTCGAGTATTTCGCCTGCGCAGCAGGTCCCCTCGTCAACGAGATAGCGCCGCGTGTGCACAATAGCGGGCACTGGACCATCGAAGGCGCCGCCACGTCGCAGTTCGAGCAGCATATCCGCGCCATCTGCGGGCTCCCGCTCGGCGGCACGACCCTGCGGGCGTCGCGGGTGACGATGGACAATCTGATCGGCGACGACATCGAGCAATGGCCGGCGTTGGTCGCCGACCCTGCCGTCAATGCGCACCTCTACGGCAAGGGCGAGCCCCGGTCCGGCCGCAAGATGGGGCACGTCACGCGCCTCGGCTAAGCCGCCGACGAAACACCCAGGGGCTTCGCGAGTTGTGGCCGCGTAGCCGACCATCGGAGTTCCGGATCCTGTACCGCCTCGCGCCGCTGGCCTTGCTGGCGTTCGCCGCCAGCACTGACGCCGCTGCCCCCGCGCCTCCCGGCGCGGCGCTCCGCTTCATGCGCGGCGACTGCGAGGCGCTGGCGATGCCGGGCGGCCGCGGCACCAACTGCCGGCCGGAACTGGTCAACCTCGTCTATGCCTCGGGTGCCGTTTCCTTCGTCTTCACCGGCAATGACCGCCGTCTGCTGAGCTTCAGGGGCCGGGTCGCCGGCAACCAGGGCGACCAGGCTCGGGTGCGTGTCGAGCAGGTGACCATCGTCGCCCCTCGCGGGGGTGCCGTCCGGACCCAGCCGGCCAAGGGCTCGTGCCTGCTCACCCCATTTGCCGTCGACCGCAGCCGCCTCGATTGCACGGCAACGGGCAATGGCGGTCGCTATTCGGGCACCTTCCGGACCAGCGACGAGCGGCCGCGCCTCGTCACCCTCACCGGCGCCTGAAACGTAGAAAAAGGAACGGGCCCCGGCGTTCCCGCCGGAGCCCGTCCTCATTGGTTCAAGGACTTGGGCCTCACTTGGGCTCGATCACCTGCACCGGATAGCCGAGCTTCGCGAGCTGCGGCTGCACCTTGGCGGCCTCGCCGACCACCAGCCAGGTGAAGGCGTTGGGATCGATCGCCTGACGCAGCGAGGAGTCGATGCCGGCCTGGTTCAGCGCGCGATACTTGGCCGCCAGCTGCTCCTGATAGTCGTCCGGACGGCCAAGCAGGCTGTTCGACAGCATCGCGTTCAGCACCGCGCTCGACGTTTCGAAGCGGCCCGGAAGCGTGTTGACGTTGTTGCTGACCAGTCGGCCAAGCTCCTCGTCAGTCACGCCCTTGGTGCCGAGCAGGTCGGTGACCTGCTGTTTGACCGCGGCGATCGAGTCACCGGTCCGGTCGGCCTGGACCGGCGCCGTCAGCACATAAGGAACGCCGTTGCGGTTCAGCGAGAAGTTGCCGCCCGCACCGTAGCTCCAGCCCCTGGTCTCACGCAGATCGGTGTTGATGCGCGACAGGAAGTTGCCGCCGAGCACTTCGCTGCCGGCCTGCGTGGCAATGATGTCGGCACGCGGGTCGAGTCCGGTCACCTGCGCCGCGACAACCACCGACTGCGGCGCGTTCGGCACGTTGACGAGGTAGATGGTCGGCTGGCTCGGACGGGCCGGAGCCGCGCCGAACTGCTTGACGCCCTTGGCGACGCCGGCCGGAGCCGCCCAGTTGCCGAAGCGGCGCTCGAGCTGCTGCGTGAGCTGCGCCAGCGGCAGGTTCGAGACGACGAAGATCTCGACATTGTCCGGCCGCAGCCACTTCTGCTGGAAGCCGACCACGTCGTTGCGGGTGAAGGCCCGCATCGCCGCTGCGTCGCCGGCGCCGACCGTCGCATAGGGGTGGCTGGCACCCCAGATGAGCGACGGCAGGGTGCGCGTCGCGATCCCGTTCGGATCACGCTGCTGCGCGGCGATGGCGGTCAGCGCCTGTGCCCGGACGCGCTCCAGCTCGGGCTGGGCGAAGGTCGGCTGCTCGACCAGCGTCTCGAGCAGGTCGAGGCTGGGGGCGAGGTTGGCCGACAGGGCCGACAGGGTCACCGTGCTGCGGTCGAGGCTGGACCCGGCGCTGATGTCGGCGCCCAGTTCTTCCTGGCGCTCAGCGATCTGTTGGCTGGTGAGGCTGCCCGCACCTTCCTCCAGCAGGCCGAGTGCTAGGCCCTGGAGCCCGCGCTGGTTCGGCGCATCGGCCGCCTGGCCGGCGTCAAACGCCAGCGCCATGGTGGTCACCGGAACGGCGTTGCGCTGCGCATAGTTGATGCGGATGCCGTTCGAGAGCGTCGCGCGCTGGATGGTCGGGAAGTCGAGCGCGGCGAAGCTGCCGACCTCAGGAAGCTCGCGCCTGGTGGGCGGCGGCGGGGTACCGGCACCCTTCTGCGCAGTCGCACCCTTCGCCTCGACATAGGCCGGACGGTCACCCGGTTCGAGGCGGATCTTGAGCGGCGGGCGAACCAAATACTGGCGGAACGCTGCCTGCACCTGTGCCGGGGTGACCCGGGCATATTCCTCGAGCTGCTTCTTGAAGAAGTTCGGATCGTTCGCGTAGAGCTGGCCTTGCGCCAACGCTACGGCCTTGCCGCCGAAGCCGCCGACCTGTTCCAGCCCCTTGATGGTACCGGACACTTCCTGGGTGGCGGCGCGCTTCAGTTCCGCCTGGGTCGGCCCCCTTGCGATGAAGTCGGCCATGAGCTCATCAAGACGCTTCTCGACCTGGGCCGGATCCACACCCGGGCGGACGGTCGCCTGGACGGTGAACAGGCCGACGCGGTGCTGCGGCTGGGCACCGGCGGAGACGCTGACGACCAGCTTCTCATTGCGCACCAGCGCATTGTCGAGGCGCGAGCTGGCGAGGCCGCCGAGCACCGAGCCGCCGAGCTCGAGCGCGGCGGTCTGCTTGTCGAGCAGGCCGGGGATGGCCCAGGCCCGGGTCAGGATGACGGTCGGCACGCGATCCTTCATCACGATCGTCTTGCCGCTGGCGGCCGGCACGGCGGCCATCGCCGGCGTGTTCACCGGGCCGCGCTTGATCGCTCCGAAATACTTCTCGACCAGCGGACGGGCTTCGGCGGCATTGATGTCGCCGGCCAAGACCAGAACCGCATTGTTCGGCCCGTAATTGTCACGAAACCACTGCTGCACGTCGGCGAGGCTGGCGGCGTCGAGATCGGCCATCGAGCCAATCGGCGTGTGATGGTAGGGGTGGCCGGCCGGGAAGAGGTTGCCGAAGATCTCGTACTGGACCAGGCCGCCTGGCCGGTTGTCACCCTGACGCTTCTCGTTCTGGACGACGCCGCGCTGGTTATCCAGCTTCTCCTGGGTCACCGCGCCGAGCAGGTAGCCCATGCGATCCGATTCCATGAACAGCGCCTTCTCGAGCGCGGCCTTGGGCACCGTCTGGAAATAGTTGGTGCGGTCGAAGCTTGTGGTGCCGTTGAGGTCGGTCGCGCCGATCTGCGCGGTGTACTTGAAGTAATCGTCCGGCAAGTTCTCCGAGCCGTTGAACATCAGATGTTCGAACAGGTGGGCAAAGCCGGTCTTGCCCCGAGGCTCGTCCTTGGAGCCGACATTGTACCAGACGCTGACGGCCACGACGGGCGCCTTGCGGTCCTCGTGGACAACGACGGTCAGGCCGTTCTGCAGCTTGAACACCTGGTTGGGAATCTTCACTTCGCTGACGAGCGAGGGCAGCGGCGCGGCGGTGGTGCCCTGGGCAGCCGCGACGGACGGCATGGAGAGCGCGCCGAGGGAGGCGCCGGCAAGCAGCAAGGAGAGTCGGAACGGATGGCGCATGAGTCTGAAGCTCCACGGGAAACTAGAACCGGCGATGGGTGGGGCTATTCAGGTCATTGAACGCTTGTTCATCGACAAACGGCGGCTGGACTTCGACGAGTGGCGGGGCGGCGGGGAACGGGCTCCGGCTCTCCGCCGGGCATGGGCTCGACGCCATGGCTGACAGCGTGCCGCCTTCCTGCTAGCGGCCCTTCTCGACATGACCGACCGTTCCAAGATCCGCAACTTCTCGATCATTGCCCATATCGATCATGGCAAGTCGACGTTGGCCGACCGGCTGATCCTCCGCTGCGGAGGGCTGACCGAGCGGGAGATGACCCATGGCCAAGTCCTCGACAACATGGAAATCGAGCAGGAGCGCGGGATCACCATCAAGGCGCAGACCGTGCGCCTCCAATATCAGGCGAGGGACGGCGAGACCTACACGCTCAACCTGATGGACACGCCTGGCCACGTCGACTTCGCCTACGAGGTCAGCCGCAGCCTCGCCGCCTGTGAGGGCGCCCTCCTTGTCGTCGACGCCGCGCAGGGCGTCGAAGCGCAGACGCTCGCCAACGTCTACCAGTCGATCGAGCATGATCATGAGATCGTGCCGGTCATCAACAAGATTGATTTGCCGGCCGCCGAGCCCGACAAGGTCAAGGCCGAGATCGAGGAAGTGATCGGCCTCGACGCATCGGACGCCGTCCTCACCAGCGCGAAGAGCGGTATCGGCATCGAGGAAGTGCTGGAAGCCGTCGTCCACCGGATTCCGCCGCCAAAGGGCGATACCGAAGCGCCGCTCAAGGCGATGCTCGTGGACTCATGGTACGACCCTTATCTCGGCGTCGTCATCCTGATCCGTGTGATCGACGGCTTCATCCGCAAGGGTCAGGAGATCGTCTTCATGGCCGCCGGCACCCGCCACCTCGTGGACCGCGTCGGCTGCATGAATCCCAAGCTCGAGCTGCTGCCTGAGCTCGGACCCGGCGAGATCGGGATCATCACCGCGCAGATCAAGGAAGTCGCCCAGACCCGTGTGGGCGACACCATCACCGACGCCAGGCGCCGCGCCGCCGATCCCCTGCCCGGCTTCAAGGAGGTCCAGCCGGTGGTCTTCTGCGGCCTGTTCCCGGTCGACGCCGCCGACTTCGAGAAGCTGCGCGAGAGCATCAGCAAGCTCCGGCTAAACGACGCCAGTTTCAGCTTCGAGACGGAGAGCAGCGCAGCGCTCGGCTTCGGCTTCCGTTGCGGCTTCCTCGGCCTCCTCCATCTGGAGATCATCCAGGAGCGGCTCACCCGCGAGTATGACCTCGACCTCATCACCACCGCGCCGAGCGTGGTCTACACGATGCACCTGACGCATTCGAAGAATGAGGATGCCAAGACCATTTACCTCCACAACCCGGCCGACATGCCCGACCCCAACCGGATCGAAAGCATCGAGGAGCCGTGGATCGAGGCGACCATCTACGTGCCGGATGAATATCTGGGACCCATCCTGAAGCTGTGCCAGGACCGCCGCGGAATCCAGAAGAACCTGACCTACGTCGGCGGCCGCGCCCAGCTGACCTACGAATTGCCGTTGAACGAAGTCGTGTTCGATTTCTACGACCGGCTGAAGAGCATGTCGAAGGGCTATGCGAGCTTCGACTATCACCAGATCGGGACTCGCGAGGGCGACCTCGTCAAGATGAGCATCCTCGTCAACGAGGAGCCGGTCGATGCCCTGTCGATGATCGTTCACCGCGGCACCGCCGAACAGCGCGGCCGCGGCATGGTCGAGCGCCTCAAGGAGCTGATCCCGAGGCACATGTTCAAGATTCCGATCCAGGCCGCGATCGGCGGCAAGGTCATCGCCCGCGAGACGATCAGCGCGCTGCGCAAGGACGTGACCGCCAAATGCTACGGCGGCGACGCCACCCGCAAGCGCAAGCTGCTGGAGAAGCAGAAGAAGGGCAAGGCGCGGATGCGGGAATATGGCAACGTCAGCATTCCGCAGGAGGCGTTCATCGCGGCGTTGCGAATGGGGGATGAGGGCTGAGCACCGCGGTCGCCTGACCTCTCCGGATCGGGACGCAAATTGGTCTGTTCAAGTGCCTGGCGAGGGTTGCACTTCGCACGTTGCTGGTCTCAGCGCTCCCGTGACGCTCGCCTGAAGGCCAAGGTAGTCGGCGTCTCCTCGAGGCGGCTGGCATTACCGCAGCATGCGGCCTTTTGCCTTGCTCAAGCATTCCCCATCTACGACCGCCGAACTCAAAGGCTTGGCCGGCGCGCGATCGTGCCTGGAGCTGAACCGTATCGCGCCGGACGCTCCATGAACGATGTCGCTTGCCGAACCAGAAAGCAGGTTCGGCGACTGGCATTTCGTGTGTGGAACGACCCCGGAGTCTGCAAGGTTTGTCCGTGAAATGAAGCAGTCGGCTCCCCTGACCAGCGCCTTCGCTAGCCTATCCGACCGGCAGCGGCTGTGTCTGCGACTCATCGGTCGCGGGCTGACCAGCAAGGAGATTGCGCTGGAGACGGGGCTAACCCCGCAAACAGTCGACACTTACATCAAGAGCGCCATGGCCAAGCTCAACGCGTCGAGCCGGCGCGAAGCGGCGCGGGCGCTGCAGGGCCATGAGGCGCGGCTATCCCAGCAATTGGGATCACCGCCGCAAGCCGTTGCCGCGACGGCTCCGACCCGCCATCCCGAGGCCACGGCCGGTCGAGGCGGGATTGCCAGAGCGCTGATCTTTCCTCCGCTGGGCGGAAGACGCAACGAGCTCACGCTGAGCCAACGCACCTTTGCGGTGCTGCGGGTCGCCGGTGTCTCCGCGATCGTTCTGTCGGCACTGGTCTTGCTGATCGCCGGCGTGATGATGACCTTCCGCTGACGGACCGTCGGTGTGCCCCCGAAGGGCGCGACAGAAAGCGAAGGTGGATCATGATCGAACTTAAGCCCGGAGCGGGCCTCGTCGTCGCGGGTGATGTGCGCAGCGCCTTCGACACGGTCGACGATGCGTTGCTCAATGGAGCGCGAATGGTGGTGTCGGTACTCGAAGCGACCCAATCGGCGAACATGCCGGCCGCGCAGAAGCAGCGCCTGCTGAACAACCTCACCGCAGGGATCAACGGCGTGCTCGACGGACGGGGCCACCTGGTTTCGGCGCTGAAGGACATGCTGGAGATCAAGGCACAGAGCAATCTTGCGCCCGTCAGCTATGGCTGCCCCGAGGGCTGGAAGGCCGCTTCGACCGTTATTGTCGGCGACGTAGCGCCAGCCGCCGCCAAGCCTGAAAGCGCGCACGCCTGAGCCTGTGCGGCATGGAGGCTGACAAGGGATGATCATCGGAATTGCATTCTGGACCCTCACGCTGGCCAGTTGCACCTATGCAAGCTGGCGCGGCGGGACGGACGGACGGATTGTGGCGATCCTGATTCTTGGCGCATCCCTTCTCAGCATTCCGGCCGCGGACACCGGCGCCGCATTCGTCAGGACCGAGCATGGGATCCTAGTGGTAGACTTCCTGCTCCTGATCGGACTCGCGGCGATGGCGATGCGGAGCGAGCGCTATTTTATTTTGTGGGTGACTGGCTTCCACCTCGTGGCGGTGGCCAGTCACCTCAGCACGGTCGTGGCGCCGGACTTCACCCCCAGGATCTATCGTGCGCTCAGCAGCTTCTGGGCGCTCCCGATCGCCCTCGTGATGTTTTTCGGAATTCGTGCCGATCATCGGTCCGGGCTGCTCCGGTCCTCAACGACTTCAGGGGAAGTGCCCGGTGAGTAAGGGGGGTCGCGAACAGTCGCCATCGGTGGCAGACAGGCCGGAAGGACGAGAAGTGCCCTCGGCTGTTGTTGCCGAGTTGGTCAACCTTCTGCAGCAGATCACGGCAACGAAGGCACCCACTATGGCGGCGGATCACAAGCGGCCCGACGAGCGGCGAGGGACCACGCGAAGACTGGCGCAATCGGAGATCAACATACGTCGCGCCCGCCTCAGCTATTTCTCACCGGCTCTGTTCGGAGAGCCTGCCTGGGACATCCTCCTGCTCCTCTACACACATGACGACGCCGCTGCGCCCCTCACCACAAGCCAGCTGAGCGAGCTGACCGCAGTTCCTCTCACGACCGCAATCCGCTGGCTCGACTATCTCGAGTCCAGCGCATTCATCACGCGAGAACGCAAGCTGTCGGATCGCCGAAGCGTTTGCGTCGAGCTAACCAGGAAAGCCGAGCTTTCGCTCGAGGACTATTTCTGCGGTGAGGCGTCGGACGAAAGCTCTGGCCGACAAGAGGTCAAGCTGTTCCGGTGGCAGCGAGCAGCTCCCGAACCCTGAGGACGATTTCGTCGACACGGGCTGCGATGTCCGCCGGCGCGTTGGCACGGTCGAGCATCTGCATCGCCTCCGTCAGCAGGTTGGCGGCATGGGCAATCAACTGAACATCCATTTTGAAAACTTCTCTCGCAGTCACAAACGGATAGGCCGCTAGGCCGGCCGTTCTGACAGCGGGAGTAGGCGAAGGTCCAGTGTCCCGGAACGGAACAGCCCAGGCACGCTAGGTGCGATGCCGACGCAGGTGTCAGCGCTCGCTGAGGTAGTAGCGGTCCTGGCGAAGGAGCTGTTCGTCCAGCTCATAGATGATCGGCTGACCGGTCGGAATCTCAAGGCCGGTAATGTCGGCGTCGGAGATGCCGGACAGATGCTTCTCGAGCGCGCGAAGCGAGTTGCCGTGAGCGGCGACGAGGATGCGCTCGCCCCGCTTCAGCGCCGGGGCGATCTCGGCTTCAAAGTAGGGAAGGACGCGGGCGATCGTGTCCTTGAGGCTTTCGGTCGCGGGGACCGGAATGCCGGAGTAGCGGCGGTCGTCTTGCAGGGCCGCATACGGGCTGTCCGCTTCCAGCGGCGGCGGCGGTACATCGAAGCTGCGGCGCCAGATCCTGACCTGCTCCTCACCGACCTTGGCGACGGTTTCCGCCTTGTTGAGGCCGGTCAGGCCGCCATAGTGACGCTCGTTGAGGCGCCAGTCCTTGGTGATCGGCAGCCAGGCGCGGTCCATGGCGTCGAGCGTCAGGTTGGCGGTGCGGATGGCGCGCTTCTGAACCGAGGTGAAGACGCGGTCGAGGTCGAGCCCCCTGTCCTTCAGAAGCTGACCGGCCGCGAGTGCCTCAGCCTCGCCCGCCTCGGTGATGTCCACGTCCCACCAGCCGGTGAAGCGGTTCTCGAGGTTCCACTGGCTCTGGCCATGGCGGAGAAGGACGAGGGTCGGCATGTTCTAGCGCTGCTCCAGCTCGGGAAGGATCTGGTGGAGTGCGTCGAGACAGGAGCGGGCAAGGGCCTTCGATCGGTCGGGCGACCAGCCGTGAAGCGGATCGGCCAGGGGCGCATGGTCCTTGAAGGGCATCTCGAGAGTCATCGACACGCAGCCATAACGCTCAGCGAGCTGAGTGGTGCTCATCGACAAATTGGCCTCGCCAGGGCGCGAGAGTTCGTAGCCTTCCTCCGTCTGGAAGTCGGGGCAGATGCGCTCCAGCGTCCGCGCGAACAGATGGTAGAGCTCTTCCTGCCGTTCGGTGAGGCTCGGAATGCCCTCGAAACCGGCAAGGAAGTTGGCGGCGATCGCCTCATCGCCGTGGATGTCCATGGCGAACACCGGCGGTGCCTCGTCCATGGCGTTGCGGACGCACAGGACCTCGGGGCTGCGCTCGTCCGACGGAGCGTGCCATTCCCGATTGAGGTTCACGCCGGCAGCGTTGGTGCGCAGATGACCGCGAACGGAGCCGTCCGGGTTCATGTTCGGCACGCAATGGAAGGTGCAGCGCTGGCGGAGCGCGCGCGCGACGGCGTCGTCCGGATCGACCAGCCGCTCCAGCGCGCCTTCCATCCACCATTCGGCCATGCTCTCGCCCGGATGCTGACGGGCATAGAGCCAGACGGTGAGCGGGCCTTCGCCGATGGTCAGGCAGTCGATCGGCTGGCCGTCGAGGCTGGTGCCGAGGGTGCGGTGACGGACGTCGGAAAGCTCGGCCAGCGTTGCGACGAAATCGTGGTGACGCTCCATCGAATAAGGGGCGAAGTAGGCGAGCCAGAGAAGATCGGTGTCCGTCTCGACCTGAATGGTGAGGGTGCCGTCTTCATAGGTCGTGTCGGCCAGGAACCAGGTCTCGCGATCGGTCGAGACGCGCGCCTGGTAGCCGGGCCAGCCCATCGGATAGGCGGCGCCTGCGCAATTGGTGATGCGCAGCGTCAGCGCCTGGCCCCTGACGCCCGACAGGCGGAAGTGGAACCACTGATAGAAGTCGGAATGGGCATCCTGCCTGATCTCGAGGTCGAGGACTGGGCCATCGGCCTTGAGGAGGCGGATGTTGCCGCTGTCGAACGCGCTGGTAACGATGATGGTCATGGAGGCGCCCTCTAGGGGGTCAGGGTCAAAGAAGGAAGCCGCCGGTAAAGGCGCCGGCAAGGATGGCGGCCTGGAGGGTTGCCATCTCGTCCGCCCAATAGCGGTCCGCCTCCAGATGCGGGCTGATCGCGCGGACGTCGGCGTGGAGCTTCCGCAACGCCGGCGAGGTGGTGAGCGGGGCGTGATAGTCGACGCCTTGCGCCGCGGTGATCAGCTCCACTGCAACGACCCCGGCCGTGTTGCGGGCAATGGCGGCGGCTTTGCGCGCGCAGATCGGGGCCATCGAAACATGATCCTCCTGCCCGGCCGAGGTCGGAATGGAGTCGACCGAGGCCGGAAAGGCAAGGCTGCGGTTCTCGGCGACCAGCGCGGCCGCGGTGACCTGCGGAATCATCAGGCCGCTGTTGACCCCGCCGTCATCGGTCAGGAAGGCGGGCAGGCCGCTCATCTTGGGATCGACCAGGACCGAGATGCGGCGCTCCGACAGGCTCGCAACTTCGCACAAGGCCATGGCGATAGTGTCGGCGGCGAAGGCCACCGGCTGAGCGTGGAAATTGCCGCCGGAAATGGCCTGGTCGCCGTCTTCGCCCGAAAACAGGATTGGATTGTCGGTCACGGCCGCCGCTTCAATGACCAGGGTGCGGGCAGCATTGTGAAGCAAATCGAGAGCGGCACCCATCACCTGCGGCTGACAGCGAAAGCTGTACGGGTCCTGCACCCGCCCGCAGCGATGGTGCGAGGAGACGATGTCGCTTCCCTCCAGCAAGGACGACAGCTCTGCCGCGACCCTGATCTGGCCGGGCTGGCCGCGCAGCGCCGAAATGCGTGAATCGAATGGTTTCACGCTGCCCTTCAGCGCATCGACGGCAAGCGCGCCGGCGTGGAGCGCGGTGCCGAACACCCGCTCGGCGGCGAACAAGGCGTCGAGGGCCACAGCGGTGCTGAATTGGGTTCCGTTGATGAGAGCGAGACCCTCCTTTGGTCCAAGTTCGAGCGGAGCGCGGCCCAGCCGCTCCAGCGCCACGGCCGCCGGCAGTCGCTCGGCGACGAGGTCAATCCAGCCGTGACCCATCAGCGCCGCCGTCATGTGGGCGAGGGGCGCGAGGTCGCCGCTCGCTCCGACCGATCCCTGCGAGGGGATGACCGGCATGGCGTCATGGTCGAGCAAGGCCTGCAGCGCGTCGATCACCGAGCGCCGGACGCCCGAATGTCCGCGGCCCAGGCCGAGCAGCTTTAAGACGATCATCAGGCGCGTGACGTGCCGCGGCGTCGCTTCACCGAGGCCGCAACTGTGCGAGAGGATCAGGTTTCGCTGAAGCTCGACCAGGCGGCCGGCCGGGATCCGCTCCTGCGCGAGGAGGCCGAAGCCGGTGTTGATTCCGTAGACAGTCTCCCCGCCGGCAACGATGCGCGACACGCCGGCGGCGGCGGCGTCCACCCTGGCCAGCGCGGCGTCGGAGAGGCAGGCAGGCGCGCCGGTCCACAGCTCGCGAAGGGTGGCGAGCGTGACGGCTTGGGGATCGAGGATCAGCATGGCTCCGCGCCTTAGTGCGGAACGCTCCCTTGTGGGAGGGGGCGGCTGAGCTTCTCCTTACGCCTCGGCGGCACCGTAATCGGAAGGAGTGCGCCGCACGTCGCCGGCATTGACCCGATTGTCGAGCGCCTGGCGTACGCGGTCCAGCAGCTCGGAGCGCCGGTATGGCTTGCCGAGCACGTCCCGGTGGGGCCGCTCCGGACCGCTGATGACCAGCTCCTCATTGTAGCCGGTGGTCAGCAGCACGCCGACAGCGGGATCGCGCTTGAGTATCTCGTCAGCGAGCGCAAGCCCATTGATCCCGCCCGGCATAACGAGGTCGGTGAACAACAGATCGAAGGTGCCCGGCGGCGACTGCTCGAACAGGCGAAGCGCAATTTCGCCGCTCTCCGCCGTTGTGACGCGGTAGCCGGCGGCACCGAGCAGTTCGACTGCCAGTTCGAGCACCTCGGCGCTATCTTCGACGACCAGCAGATGCTCGCTGTGAAGGGAGCGGCGCTCCGACGTGGCGCTTTCGGCGGTCAGTCGGAGCGGCTCTTCCGCAACGTCGCGGGTGATCGGGAAGAGCATCCGGATGAGGGCGCCCTTGCCTTCCTCTGATTCGATCTCGAGGCGTCCGCGCGACTGCTGGACGAAGCCTGACGCCATAGCGAGGCCAAGGCCAGTTCCCTTGCCTTGCCCTTTGGTGGTGAAGAAGGGTTCGATTGCTCGGTCGATGACGTCGCTGCTCATGCCAGCGCCTTCGTCCGATACTTCGAGCGCGACGTAAGTGCCTTCACTGAGATGACGCGAGGGCGCATCGCCATTGAGGGTGATGGCACGGGTAGTAACGGTCACCACCCCACTCCCCAACGTGGCGTCGCGGGCGTTCATAAGAATGTTTAGCAGCGCCATTTCGAGCTGCTCCGGATCGACCATCACCCGCGGCAGCCGGCGGCGCAGATTGAGCTGCAGCTCGATTTGCTTGCCGAGCGAGCTTTCGATCACGTCGACGAAGTTGCTGACCAATTGGCTGAGATCGATCGGCTTGGGGGTGAGGCGAGTTTTGCGAGCAAAAGCAAGGAGTTGGCGAGTTAGTTTGGCGCCGCGGTCGGCGGCGGAGCGAGCGTTATCGATGTACCTCTTCGATTTCTCTCCGTCGACCGAGGAAGAGAGCAGTTCCAAGTTGCCGTTCACCACCTGGAGCAGATTATTGAAGTCGTGGGCGAGACCGGCGGTCAGCTGGCCGATCGATTCCATCTTCTGCGCCTGGCGGAAGGCCTGCTCGCTGTTGCGGCGACGCGTGACGTCCAGCTGGCTCGCGAACTGATAGGCGAGCTTGCCGGACTGATCGAAGACTGGACCGATGAAGAGCGCATTCCAGAACGGCGAACCGTCGCGCTTGTAGTTGAGGATCTCGGCCGCGATCGAGTGGCCCTGGGCGACGGCCTCGCGGACTTGGGCAACGGTTTCCCGATCCGTTTGCGGGCCTTGCAGGAACCGGCAGTTACGGCCGACGACCTCGCTATCCTCGTAACCCGTGAGGTCGAGAAAGGCCTTGTTGGCAAAGACGATCGGATTGTCGGGCTGATTGGGATCGGTGAGGATCATCGGCATCCGAGTCATTTCGATCGCCGCGAAGAAGACGTTGCCGCGCTCGTCGAGACCGGGATGGGAGATGACGCTTTCGCGCCAATGCTTCATTCCGGTCGACTCACCCATCGTGTCGGGCTCGGCCAGATCGACCGCCCCGCGGGCCGGAACCCCGCGGCTCTGCCCCCCTCCCTCGATGTCGGTGGCGTCGTGATGGGGACCGATGGGTTCGTCGTGCAACGCGAAACTTCCTATCACTGGCCCCACCTGGTTTCGCCCGCTAGCGAAATCGGCCCGCAGTGAAAAGACCACTTCACGCTTTCGCAGCCGTACTCGGCGGCGCGCACTCCTTGCGCCCCGACGCTACCGCAAGATCTGAAAAGCAGGCCCCGGGACCTTGGTCCACGAGCAGAGCCGGACGGTCTTCCGCCGCTCGGGACGCTCCATGCGCAACTCGCTCAACGCCTTCTTTGCCGGGGAATTGTCTTCCCACGGCTCCTGCCTACTGTGGGATCCGGGGCTGGTGTGGATGCATGTCGTTTCGGGCGCGCCGATCGCCGCCGCCTGTTTCTCGATCCCGATCGCGCAGATGACGTTCGTGCGCCGCCCAGAAGATGGCAAGTTCGGGAAGATGTTCTGGCTGTTCGACTAGGAGCGGCGCTCGAAGCCGGCGAGCACTTCGGCCAGCCAGCGCCCGGCGGTGAGCGCGCTGAGGTCCGTCGCGTCGAGCGGCGGGTCCCATTCGGCAAGATCGATGACCCGCACGCGCGGATCGGCCGAAATGCGCCGGACCGCGCTGAAGAAGTCGTTCGCCGGCATGCCGCCCGGCCGCGCACCTGGCGCAGCCGGAAATTGACTCCGATCGATCACGTCGATGTCGCAGTCGAGCAGGATCGCCTTGAGGCCCTCCATCCGGTCCATGGCGAAATCAACCGACTTGCCAATCCCCTGCTCCTGGACGTCACGGGCGGTGATCACCAGATGGCCGCCGCGTATCGCATCCTCGTGCATGGCGCGACTGTTGGCGAAGGGCGCGAGCCCGATCTGCGCGATGTTGCGGCCAGGAAGCCCGTCCTCACGCAGCGCCCGCACCGGATTGCCGTTGCTCAGGCCCTGCTCGAGCCCGCGCAGGTCGAAATGGGCGTCGAGGGTGATGAGGCCGACCTCGTCGAGCCCGAGGCCGAGCGCCTCGGCCATGCCGAGCAGCCCGGGCCGGGTCACCGCATTGTTGCCGCCGACGAGCAGGGAGAGGTCATGGTGCGCGACCGCGGCGCGGACGGCCGCCTTGATCAGGCCCGTCGCTGCCGCAATGTCCAGGCCCGCGATCGCCACGTCGCCCTCGTCGGAGATCACGGCGGACAGTTCGCGACCGCTGTCGGTGTCATATCGGCCAACGCGGCGGAGGACCTTGCGAAGCTCTCCAGGCGCCAGGTCGCAACGGCCTGGCGTTACCGAGCCGGCGCCGAGCGGCGCTCCGACGAGCGCGACGGATGCCGTCGCACCGGCGGGCTGGAGAAGGTCGCTGAGATTGGGCCAGGCGCTGGTCATTGCCTTGTCCTCTAGCAGCCGCCTAAGGCCTTGTCCCATGTGGGACCGTCTGCTGACCGACTGCCACGTTCTGACCATGGTGCCGACGCCGGGCGATCCGCTGGGCGTCGTCCGCAATGCCGCGATCGGCATCCACGAAGGCCGGATCGTCCGGGTCGGGCGCCGCACCGAGCTGGCGGGCACCCGTGCCGCGGAGGTCGTGCCGCTCGGCGGCGCCTTCGTCACGCCCGGCCTGATCGATTGCCACACCCATCTCGTCTTCGGAGGCACCCGCGCTGCCGAGCATGCAATGCGCCGTGCGGGCGCGACTTATGAAGAGATAGCGGCGGCCGGAGGGGGCATTGCCTCGACCGTGCGCGCCACCGCCGCGGCCAGCGTCACGGAGCTGCTCGACCAGAGCCGAGCACGCCTACATGCGCTGATTCGGGGCGGGGTGACTACGGTCGAGATCAAGTCGGGTTATGGCCTCGACCCGGCGTCCGAGCTTCGCCTGCTCAACATCGTCCGCACCCTGGCACGGTCCGAGCCGGTGCGGATCGTTCCGACCCTGCTCGCGCTCCACGCGCTGCCGCAGGGCGCCGACCGCGCGGCCTTCGTCGAGCGGATGATCGAAGACCTGCTGCCGACCGTCGCCCGGCTCGGCCTCGCCACCAGCGTCGACGCCTTCTGCGAGGGGATCGCCTTCACGCACGCGGAGACCGAACGGCTGTTCGAGGCCGCCGCCGCCCACGGATTGCCCGTTCGCCTCCACGCCGAGCAATTGTCGAACAGCAACGGCGCCGCGCTTGCCGCCCGCCATCAGGCGCTCTCCGCCGATCACCTCGAGCATCTCGACGAAGCAGGCGCGGCGGCGATGGCCGCTGCCGGGACGGTCGCCGTCCTCCTGCCGGGCGCCTTCTACACCCTGCGCGAGACGAAGCGCCCGCCGGTCGACCTGCTGCGCAGGCACAAGGTCCGCATCGCCGTTGCTTCCGACTGCAACCCCGGCACCTCGCCTTGCCTGGTGCCGCAGCTGGCGATGAACATGGCGTGCACCCTGTTCGGCCTGACGCCCGAGGAGGCGATCGCGGGCATGACCGTGAACGCGGCCCATGCGCTCGGGCTTGCCGGGGAGGTTGGAACGCTTCAGCCCGGCAAAGCCGCCGACCTCGCGGTCTGGCGCATCGCCGAGCCGCAGGAGCTCGGCTACTGGCTCGGCCTCATGCCGGAACGCCGCATCTTCAGGGGACAGGATCAGTGACCGACCGCCGCGACAATCAGCGCATCATCCGGGCACGGCGCGGGCCGGAACGGAAGGCGAAGAGCTGGCAGACCGAGGCAGCCGTCCGGATGCTGATGAACAACCTCGACGAGGAGGTCGCGGAGGACCCGCAGAGCCTGGTCGTCTATGGCGGGATCGGGCGGGCGGCGCGGGACTGGCAGGCGTTCGACCGGATCGTCGCCACGCTGGAGCGGCTGGAGGATGACGAGACCCTGCTCGTCCAGTCGGGCAAGCCGGTCGGTGTCTTCCGCACCCACCCCGATGCGCCGCGCGTGTTGCTGGCGAACTCGAACCTGGTGCCCAAGTGGGCGACCTGGGAGCATTTCCACAAGCTCGATCGCGCGGGCCTCATGATGTACGGCCAGATGACCGCCGGGAGCTGGATCTACATCGGCACGCAGGGCATCGTTCAGGGCACCTACGAGACCTTTGCCGAGATGGGCCGCCAGCATTTCGGCGGCGACCTTTCCGGCAAGTGGATCCTCACCGCCGGGCTTGGCGGCATGGGCGGCGCGCAGCCGCTGGCGGCGGTGATGGCAGGGGCGCATTGCATCGCCATCGAATGCCAGGAAAGCCGGATCGAAAAGCGGCTCGAGACCCGCTATCTCGACCGCCGCGCATCCACCATCGACGAGGCGCTGGAGATCATCGGCACGGCAAGCCAGCCGACCAGCGTCGGACTGCTCGGCAATGCCGCCGAACTCGTGCCCGAAATGCTCGCGCGGGGGATTCGGCCCGATGCCATTACCGACCAGACCAGCGCCCACGATCCGGTCAACGGCTATCTGCCGATGGGCTGGACCGTCGCCGAGTGGATCGAGCGGCGGGAGCGCGATCCCGAGGGCACCGCCGCCGCCGCCCGTATCTCCATGGCCCGCCATGTCGAAGCACTGCTGAGCTACAAGGCGATGGGCATTCCGATCTTCGACTATGGCAACAACATCCGCCAGGAAGCGCTCGACACGGGCGTCGCGGGCGCGTTCGACTTTCCCGGCTTCGTGCCCGCCTACATCCGCCCGCTCTTCTGCCGCGGGATCGGGCCGTTCCGCTGGGTCGCGCTGTCGGGCGATCCCGAGGACATCTATCGCACCGATGCCAGAGTGAAGGAGCTGATCCCCGACGATCCGCACCTCCACCGATGGCTCGACATGGCGCGGGAGCGGATCGCCTTCCAGGGCCTGCCTGCGCGCATCTGCTGGGTCGGTCTTGGGCAGCGCCACCGGCTCGGCCTCGCGTTCAACGAAATGGTGGCGTCGGGCGAGCTCAAGGCACCGATCGTCATCGGCCGCGACCACCTCGACAGCGGCAGCGTCGCCTCGCCCAACCGCGAGACGGAGGCGATGAAGGACGGCAGCGATGCGGTCAGCGACTGGCCCTTGCTCAACGCCCTTCTCAACACCGCGTCGGGCGCGACCTGGGTGTCGCTCCACCATGGCGGCGGCGTCGGCATGGGCTATTCGCAGCATGCCGGCATGGTGATCGTCGCCGACGGGACGCCTGAAGCGGCTCGCCGGCTGGAGCGGGTCCTCTGGAACGATCCTGGTACCGGTGTCATGCGCCATGCCGATGCGGGCTATGAGGAAGCGCAGGCGTGCGCGCGCGAGCAGGGACTGGACCTGCCGAGCCTTGCCGAGGTCCGGGACAGCTAGGGAGTTCGGGAGGAAGAGCGGAGGAGTTCGCCAAGCTCGACGGGCGTGAGCGGATGGTCGAGCTGCTCGCAGCCGCACTGCCTCGGATCCTTGTCGGGGCGCCGGCGGAGGAGGCGCGTGCCGTGGCGGAAGCGGCCGCCCGTGACCTGGTCGTAGAGCAGTTCGACGACGATGACCGGGCGAAGCGGTTGCCATTCGGCGGTGCGCTCGGTCGCCCAGCGGCTCCTGGTGTCGGGGCGGTCGCCGGTGAAGCCAGGGGGCTCGATCAGAGGTTCAAGTTCCGCGGTCCAGGCGCGGCGTTCGGCGGCTTTGAATGAGGAGCAGAAGCCGACGTGGTTGAGCAGGCCGGAAGCATCGTAAAGGCCGAGCAGGAGCGAGGCGACCTGCTGCCCTTCCCTATCGTAGCGAAAGCCGCCGACCACGCAGTCTGCCGTGCGGTGCTGCTTGACCTTGAGCATCGCCCGCTCACCCGCGCGATAGGGCTGGTCGGCCCGCTTGGCGACCACGCCATCGAGCGCGCCGCCGGTCCGCTCCAGCCAGCCGAGCGCATGGCCGCGATCCTTTGTCTGAGGCGAGAGGGAGAGGCCGGGCGCGGGGTGAAGGCGAAGGAAGCGCTCGAGCCGCGTGCGGCGCTCGGAGAAAGGCAGGGAGCGGAGGTCATCCCCGCCTTCTTCGAGCAGGTCGAATGCCATGAGGCGCGCCGGCGTCGCGGCAGCGAGCTTGCGAACGCGACTCTCGGCAGGGTGGAGGCGCTGGGAGAGAGCATCGAAGCTCAATCCCTCCAACGTTTCGACGATCAGTTCGCCGTCAAGGAGAAAGTCCCTTCCATCCAGGCCGGCGAGCATGGCGACGACCTCGGGAAAGTAGCGGCCGAGCGGCTTGCCCGAGCGCGACCACAGCAGGACCACGCCATCCTTCCGGTGGGCGAGGCAGCGGAAGCCGTCCCACTTGGGCTCGAACCGCCAGCCGGGTTCGTCGGGCAGGGCCTCCACCAGCAGCGCTTCCATCGTCGCGGGGGCGGTCATTCGAGCTCGATCCACACCGGTGCGTGGTCGCTGGTCTTGGGGAGGGCCCGAACGGAGCGATCGACGCCCGCCGAGCGAAGACGGCTGGCGGCGGCCGCGTTCAGCAGATGGTGGTCGATCCGCAGGCCGGCATCGCGCGGAAAGGCGTTGCGGAAATAGTCCCAGAAGGTGAACAGCTTGTCGCCCGGGTGAAGCTTCCGAAGCGCATCGGTCCAGCCGGCGCCGGTAAGGCGCCCGAAAGCGGCGCGGACCTCCGGCGCGAACAGCGCATCGTCCAGCCAGCGTTCGGGCTTGTAGACGTCGGCGTCGGTCGGGATGATGTTGTAGTCGCCCGCCAGCACCACCGGCTGGTCGATGGCGAGCAGCTCGCTCGCCAGCGCCTCGAAGGCGGCGATCCAGCGCAGCTTGTAGTCGAACTTGGGCCCGGGCCGCGGATTGCCGTTCGGGAGGTAGAGGCAGCCGACCAGCACGCCGTTCACCGCCGCCTCGAGATAGCGGCTTTGCGTCGGATCAGGATCGTCGGGGAAACCGCGGCGGGTCTCCACCGGGTCGCAGCCGCGGGCAAGGATGGCGACGCCGTTCCAGCTCTTCTGGCCATGCCAGACCGCGCCATAGCCGGCATCGCGGATGGCGGCCTCGGGGAACTTCTCGGACCCGGCCTTCAGTTCCTGCAGGCAGGCAACATCCGGCTGCGTGGTGGTCAGCCAGTCAAGCAGGACCGGCAGGCGCCCGTTGACGCCGTTCACGTTGTAGGTCGCGATGCGCACCCATCGGCAACGGACCTTGCCGGCTTAGGCTCCCGATGGCGCAATCGGCATCGTCACGGCGAAGGGCCGACGGACCGCGCGGAAACGCAAAAAGGCCGCCCCGAAGGGCGGCCTCTTGGTGGTTGCGGGGGTAGGATTTGAACCTACGACCTTCAGGTTATGAGCCTGACGAGCTACCGGGCTGCTCCACCCCGCGTCACCAGTTCGACGCACCTACGCGCGTCTGAAGACAAGAACGCCGCCGCACCCTCGAAAGGGTAGCGGCGGCGTACTTCAACATGTGAATGGGTTTCTCTCGTGCCCGCCGGCTGCAAAGCCTGGCGACGACCTACTCTTCCGCAGCTTAGGCTGAAGTACCATCGGCGCTGCCTGGTTTCACGGCCG